>DASYOY010000070.1:0-12302 GCA_036007245.1 Actinomycetota bacterium
CGACGTATGTGTCGGCGTTCCCCGATGCGGCGTCGCGCGCCGCCGTCGCCGCGACGCTGGAGGGCAACCGTGGCTTCGAGGCGCTCTTCGGGATCATCCGCGGGATCGACACGGTCGCGGGCTACACGGCCTACAAGACGCTGTACTCGATGATCGTGCTCGGCGCGATCTGGGGGTTGCTGACCTCGACGCGGTTACTGCGCGGGGAGGAAGACGCCGGTCGGTGGGAGCTCTATCTGGCGGGACGGACGACCCGTGGCGGCGCGGCGACGCAAGCGGCCGCCGGCCTCGGCATCGGCGTCCTTCTGATCTGCGTGCTTTCCGGATCCATCGCCGCGGCGGCGGGAGCCGATGCGAAGGTCAACATCGGTGTCAGCGCGGCGTTCTACCTCGCCGGTGCCGGCGCGGCGTCGGCGGCGATGTTCGTCGGCATCGGGCTGCTCGTCGGCCAGCTGGCCGCCAACCGCCACACCGCGAACGTGATCGGTGCCGCGGTGATCGCGGGTTCCTATCTGGTGCGCATGGTTGCGGACTCCGCTCCAGAGTTCGGATGGCTGCGGTGGGCGAGTCCGTTCGGATGGGTCGAAGAGCTTCGTCCGCTGACCGGCTCCGACCCCGTGGCGTGGATCCCGATCGTGTTGTTCGTTGTGCTGTGCTCGAGCGCGGCGGTGGTGCTGGCGGCCCGCCGGGACCTCGGCGCGGCGGCGATCGGCGGCCGAGCCGCGCAACCCGCGCGGACGCTGCTGTTGGGCGGGGAAGCTGGGCTCACGCTCCGGCTCACCCGCCCGGCCACCCTGGCATGGCTCGGCGCGATGGCGGTCACGGGACTGGTGTTCGGCCTCGTAGCGGAGGCTGCGGGGAGCGCCATGCAGGCGACCAACGGGTTCCAGCAGGCGATCCAGCGGCTCGGCGGCACGGCGCCCGCCGTCGTGTCGTATCTCGGCTTCGTCTTCGTGTTCGCGGCCGGCCTCGTGGCGATCGCGGTCGCCGGCCAGATCGCGTCGGCGCGGAGCGAGGAGGCGGCGGGCCATCTCGACAACCTCCTCGTCCGTCCCGTCGCGCGTTGGCGATGGCTCGGGTTCCGGCTCGCGCTCGGTGCCGCCGTCGTGGTGGTGGCAAGCGCGCTCGTCGGCGTGATGGCGTGGGTCGGGGGAGCCGGCTCGCACACCGGCGTCTCGTTCGGACAGCTGCTGAAGGCGGGGTTGAACGTGTCGCCGCCGGCGATCTTCATCTTGGGCCTCGGCGGGCTCGCATTCGGTCTGTGGCCGCGAGGTGCGATCGGCGTCGTCTACGGGCTGGTCGTGTGGTCGTTCCTCGTCGAGACCCTCTCGGCGATCTTCGATTCGAACCACTGGCTCCGGGATACGTCGCCGGTGTTGCATATCGCGCCGGTGCCTGCGGCCGAGCCCAACCTGACCGCGGCGGCATGGCTGCTCGGACTGGGCCTCGTGGCGGCGCTCGGTGGGATCCTTGCGTTCGGCCGGCGCGACCTGGCCGGCGCCTGACCATCGGGGGCGCAAGGCGCCTCGCCGAGTGACGTCAGGAGCGCTCTCGGCTCGCGCTCGCGACGCGGATCCGGGAATCGACGACCACGACGCCGTCGGGCAGCGCGACCACGGGGTTGAGATCGAGCTCCGAAACGCTCGGGTGGTCCTCGACGAGGGCGCTGATCCGTAGCAGAACGTGTTCGAGGCCGGCGACGTCGACCTTCGGCGCGCCGCGGTAGCCGTTGAGTAGCGGGAACGTCGCGAGTTCGCGGACCATCTCGGGAGCGTCGAGATCGGTGATCGGGGTGATCCGGACGGCGACGTCGTGCAGTAGCTCCACCGATGTGCCGCCTGCGCCCACGGCGATCACCGGTCCGAAGACAGGGTCATGCGTCATGCCGATCAGCATCTCGACACCTGCCGGCACCATCCGCTGCACGAGGAATCCCGTGGTCCCAACGCCCGCGCCCTGGACGGCATCGAGCAGTCCACGAGCCCGCTCCGCAACCTCGGAAGCGGGCACGTCGAGGGCGACCGCACCGATATCGGTCTTGTGGATGAGGTCAGGACCGATCGCCTTGAGTGCGATGCGACCGCCGATCCGAGCTGCGGCGGCTGCCGCCTCTTCGGGCCCGGCAGCCTCGATCGACTCGACGGTCGGGATGCCGTAGCACGACAGGAGCGTCTCGACCTCGGATGGGTCGAGCCAGACATCTCCTCGCTCGAGCGCCGTCGCGATCACGCCGGCCGCGCGATCGACGCGCACCTCTGGGAACGACGGGACCCGTCCGCGCGGCCTCTCGCGCCACGTCCCGTACGCGCTCACGCGCGCGAGCGCGATCGCCGCCTGCTCCGGGAACGTGTATGACGGGATACGCATCTCGGCGGTCTGGAGAACATCGGGCAGTCCTCGCGTCGACATGAAGGTCGTCAGGATCGGAACGGCGCCGTCGACCGCCCGCGTCGCCTCGACGATCCCGCGGGCGACGTCCGGCGCCGCCGACTCGAGCGGGGGGATGTACAGCACGATGACCGCGTCAACCCCAGGGTCGCGGGCAACTTCGACGATCGTCCGGCGGTAATCGTCCCCGTCGGCCGAGGCGACCATGTCCACCGGGTTCTCCGTGGCGGCGGCCGCAGGCAGGATGTCCGACAGCGCCGCGACCGTTCGCTCGGCAAGCGGCGCGACCACGAGCCCTTCCGCCTCACACGTGTCGGCGCAGAGGATGCCGAGTCCGCCCGCGTTGGTCACGATCGCAACCCGGTGGCCGCGGGGTGGCGGCTGGTTCGCGAGGAACGTCGCGACGTCGAACATCTCCTCGAGCGTGTCGGTCCGGATCACGCCGCTCTGGCGGAAGAGCGCGTCGACGGTGACGTCGGAAGCGGCGAGCAGCGAGCCGGTGTGCGACGCTGTTGCGCGGACGCCTGCGGCGCTCCGACCCGACTTCACGACGACGATCGGCGTGTCTCGGGCTGTCGCGGGCGCCAGCCGCGCGAACCGACGAGCGTCGATGATCGATTCGAGGTACAGCAGGATGACGTCGGTCCGGTCGTCGTCGCTCCAGTACGCGATCAGATCGTTCGCGTCGATGTCTGCCTTGTTGCCGACCGAGGCGAACGACGACAGCCCGAGGCCGAGCCGCGTGGCATGGTCCATCACCGCGATCCCAAGCGCGCCCGATTGCGAGAGGAACCCGACGCGTCCTTCCGGCGGTGGCGTGCTCGCGAAGGTGCCGTTCATCCTGATCGAGGGGTCCGTGTTCACCAACCCCATGCAGTTGGGCCCCACCAGGCGCATCCCGGACGCGCGGCAGATCGCGAGCAGTTCGCGTTGCCGCTCGGGCCCGTCCCCTCCGGATTCGGCGAACCCCGCGGAGATCACGACCAAGCCGCGGACGTGGTGCCGGGCCGCGTCGCGGGCGGCGTCGGGGACCGCTCGTGCCGGCACGGCCACGAAGGCGACGTCGACCGGACCGTCGATGTCGGAGACCGAGTCGTACGCGGGTACGCCGTGCACCACGTCGGCGTTCGGGTTCACCGGGTACACCGGCCCGTGGAACTCGCCGTCGATCAGGTTGTGGAAGAGCCGTCCGCCGATGCTGTCGGGATCGCGCGAGGCGCCGATCACCGCGATCGACGATGGACAGAGCAGGCCGCGCACCGCGTTGACCGACGCCTCGAACCGGCGGCGGTCGAAGCGCTGGATCGCCTCCGGGGTCGACGACGTCGGGAACTCCACGTCGATCGACCCCGGGATCGCGCGGATCGACACGTCGAACCCGCTTTCGCGGAAGACGTCGATCATCACGTGATTCTCCGGCAGCACGTGTGCGAGGAACGTCTGCACGTGGTGCGTTGCTGCCGCGCCCGCCAGCCGCTCGAGCAGCAGCGACCCGAGACCGCGACCCTGCATATCGTCCGCGACGCTGAAACTGACCTCGGCCCGGTGCGCGTCGATCGAGAAGTACTGGGCACCGCCGACGATCCGCCCCTCGTCGCCCCCGCTGAACGCAAGCAGCGTCAGGTGCGTCACGTAATCCTGGTCGAGGGCCTCCGCCGCGACCTTGCCGACGTCGACCGAAGCGCCCCAGAAGCGGAGCCGGCGCGTCTCGGTCGACAACCCGATGACGTAGTCCTGCAGCCGATGCAGGTCATCCGGCCGTCCCGCGCGGATGCGCACCGTCGCCCCGTCGCGCAGGGCGACGTCCTGCTCGAGCTCAGCGGGGTAGCTCGTGTCGGCCACTACGCTGATCCCTTCTAGCGTCGGATACGCCACCGTACCTCGCGCCGCCCGCGAGCCTCCGCCGCCGCGAGCGGCGAGGCCCGCTACGGGAAGTCGGCGTTCAGGTGCCGGACGACGACCACCGGACACGACGCGTGGTCGACGCATTGTTGGCTGACTGATCCGAGCAAGAGACCGCGGAACCCACCGAGGCCTCGAGACCCGATCACCAGCAGGTCGGCGTTCCGTGAAGCATGCAGCAGTACCGCGGCAGGTTGTCCTTGGGCTGCCTCCGTCATGATCCAGAGGTCGGTTGCGACTTGTCGTGCGTCCTCGGCCGCCTCCGCCAAGCGCTCTTCGGCCTCGACCTCGAGGCTCTTGAGCGCCTCTTCGGAGAACGGCACGTCCCCGAAGTTGTAGCCGTCGAGGGGCATGCTCCATGCCGACACCAAGATGAGATCCTCATGACGCAGCGCGGCCTCGTGTGCCGCCCATCGGGTGGCGAGCCGCGCCGAGGTCGACCCGTCGATCCCGACGATGATCGTCTTGTTCATGTCGTCCTCCTTCGCATCCGCTCCTGTCAGCGTGCGCCCGACGCGGGGTGGCGCTGAGGACCCAACGTCCCGCGATGGGCGGGCCGATCGGCCGACGGCGGCCGGCGGCATCGGGCCTAGCGTCGAGTCGTG
Source organism: Actinomycetota bacterium (assembly GCA_036007245.1). GTDB lineage: Bacteria > Actinomycetota > UBA4738 > UBA4738 > HRBIN12 > AC-51. The sequence goes on from DASYOY010000070.1 coordinate 4,896, forward strand.
CCCGCACGTGAAGGAGGCGAGGGCGATGCAGAAGCGCGTGATCATCATGGGAGCTGCCGGACGCGACTTCCACAACTTCAACGTCGTGTATCGGGATGATCCCTCGGTCGAGGTGGTTGCGTTCACCGCGGCGCAGATCCCGTTCATCGACGACCGGCTCTACCCAGCGGCCTTGGCCGGCCCCGGGTATCCGACGGGGATCCCGATCCGGCCGGAGAACCAGCTCGAGGAGCTGATCCGCGACCTGCACGCCACCGACGTGGTGTTCTCGTACTCGGACGTGTCCTACGAGGACATGATGCACGTGGGCAGTCGGGTGTTGGCGGCGGGAGCGAACTTCGTCCTGCTCGGCCCTGAGGCGACCGAGCTCCGTGCGGAGGTCCCGGTGGTCGCGATGTGCGCCGTTCGGACCGGGTGCGGCAAGAGTCAGACGACCCGGTACGTCGCGGAGCTGTTGAAACGCGAGGGCCTCCGTGTCGTCGCGGTTCGCCACCCCATGCCCTACGGGGACCTCACGGCCGAGCGGGTACAGCGGTTCGCCGACCTCGCCGATCTCGACGCGGCGAACGTCACCGTCGAGGAGCGCGAGGAGTACGAGTCGCACATCCGGGCGGGGACGATCACCTACGCGGGCGTCGACTACGGGGACATCCTCGAGCAGGCGCAAGCGGAGTGTGACGTGCTCCTGTGGGACGGCGGGAACAACGATCTGCCGTTCTACCGGCCCGACGTCCTCGTGACGATCGTCGATCCGCTCCGTGTCGGACACGAGCGGCGGTACCACCCCGGCGAGTCGAACGTCCGGATGGCCGACGCGATCTTGGTCAACAAGGTCGACAGCGCGAACGCGGATGAGCTCGTCGCGCTCGAGACGTCCGTGCGGGCACTGAACCCGACGGCGCCGATCCTGCGCGCGAACAGCGTGCTCACGCACGACCGGCCCGACCTGCTCGCGGGGGCACGCGTACTCGTCGTCGAGGACGGGCCGACGCTCACCCACGGCGGGATGAAGTTCGGCGCCGGGACGGTCGCGGCGCGCCGAGCGGGTGCGGCCGAGATCGTCGACCCGCGGGCCTTCGTCACCGGAACGATCGCCGACGTCTTCGCGAAGTACGACGTCGGCCCCGTGCTGCCGGCGATGGGGTACTCGCCCGACCAGCTGCAAGAGCTGCAGCAGGCTGTCGCCGACACGCCGTGCGACGCGGTCGTGATCGGCACGCCGATGGACCTGCGTCACGTGATCTCGTTCGACAAGCCCGCGGTCCGTGTGACCTACGAGCTCGAGGAGATCGAGCGGCCCGGTGTGCCGACCCTCCGCGACGTGATCGCGCCGGTGCTCACCGCCGCGATGGCGGGTGCCTCGCACTGAGCGACACGCCGCCCGGCCCGGCCCGCCGCCCCCCTGGCGGGCCGGGCGCGGTGACAAGACTGCCTTCCATGGAGTCGATCGCGCATACGGTCGGCGGTTGACCGCGGCACCGAACGATCGCCTTCCGCCCCTGGTCGGCCGGGAAGATCTGCGAACGTGCGAGGTCGGCGACGCGCGATGAGCGACCGTGCCGACGACGTCTACCCCCGCGTGATCGGGTGCCGGATCACCGTGCGGAGCCGCTCCGGTGCGCTCCGTCGAGGATCACCGACGTAGATCTCGTGATGGCGTCCGCGCGGCTCGAACCCCGAGTCTGCGATCGCAGCGAGGAGTCGCTCGATCGACGGTCGTTCCTCGGCATACGGCCCGACGTGGAGAACCTGCGCAGCATCCCCCTCTTCGAACCACTCGGTCCGGAGCGATCCCGCGATGCCCGGGTCGATCTTCGTCCGCGCGACGGTCAGCTGCTCGTTGATCTCATCATCGGTGGCTTCTTCGGGGACCCCGATCAGCAGGGTCCATCGCCACCCGGATCGGTCATCGGACAGGATGTCGTGGGCCTCGGTCGACCCCTCGCGCCACCACAGTCCTTCGAGGGGCGTAACCTTCGTCTGCACACCACGCTTCTTCAGGGTGAAGTGCAGGCCGTACGCCATCGTGAACAGCGCCGGGATACGCGCCGCCAACTCGTCTGGGTCGGGCGGTCCTGAGCCGTCCAACATGGCGAAGCGGCGGCGCGGGATCGTCAGGAACCGGACGGCTCCGGCGCGTACCCGGTATTCATCGCGTCGGTCGGTCGGCCGCGCGAACAGCGTCTCGGTGGCCATGAAGCGCCTCCTTTCCACGCTCCTTCCCAGCAGCCATCATCGGCGCGCGACGCTCGAAGCGGTCGGCACCGGAGTCCCGGAACGAGCGGGACCATCGGTCGAGTCGGGCCCGTGCCAAGGCCCCACGCTGACATCGATAGAAAGCGTGAGGGAGGTCGTCGGGCAACTGATCGACCCATCCTCGTTCGCTAGCTGCCGTGACCGAGAACCGGCATGCCCTCCCCAAAGGACCCGTCGAACCCGGGACCAGGGGCCGGTGTGTCGATCGCCGACGGCTTGGATGCTGGCAGAAGAAGCGGAGGGAGTGACTCCGCACGCTGAAGGAGGGCTGAGCGATGAAGGCCATCGTGTATCACGGACCCGGTCAAAAGGCGTTGGAGGAGGTCCCGGATCCCACGATCCAGGTGGACACCGACGCGATCGTTCGCGTCGACGCGGTGACGATCTGTGGGACCGATCTGCACATCCTCAAGGGCGACGTTCCGGCGGTGACGGACGGCCGCATCCTCGGACACGAGGCGGTCGGCACGGTCGAGGCCGTGGGGTCAAGCGTCACCACGGTTCGCCCAGGAGACCGCGTGCTGGTCTCGTGCATCACGTCGTGCGGCCGCTGCAGGTTCTGCCGCGACGGACGCTACGGGCTGTGCACGGGCGGAGGCAGCTGGATCCTCGGCCACCGCATCGACGGCACGCAAGCGGAGTTCGTTCGGGTGCCGTTCGCCGACACGTCGACGCATCTCGTGCCGGACGGCGTCGCGGACGAGGCCGTCCTGATGCTCGCGGACATCTGTCCGACGAGCTACGAGGTCGGCGTCCTGAACGGGCGCGTCAGGCCCGGCGACACCGTCGCGGTGGTCGGCGCAGGTCCGATCGGGCTCGCGGCCATGCTCACCGCCCGTCTGTTCTCGCCGAGCCACATCGTGGCGATCGATCTGGCCGACGGCCGGCTCGAGGCTGCGAAGGCCTTCGGTGCGACCGTCCAGGTGCAGAGCCAACGCGAGGATCCGGTGCAGGTCGTGCAGGAGCTCACCGACGGTCTCGGCGCCGACACCGTGATCGAGGCGGTTGGCGTTCCCGAGACGTTCGAGCTGTGCACGAAGCTGGTACGCCCGGGCGGCGTTGTCGCCAACATCGGCGTCCACGGTCGTCCGGCAACGCTCCACCTCGAGGATCTGTGGATCAAGGGCGTGACGATCACGACCGGGCTCGTCGACACCTACTCGACGCCGACGCTGCTCGAGCTGATCAGGACCGGTCAGCTCGACGTGTCCGGGTTCGTCACCCACCGGTTCCCGTTCGAGCGGTTCCTCGACGCATACGACACGTTCGCGCGAGCGGGCGAGACGGGTGCGCTGAAGGTCGCGCTGACACACGCGTGACGTTCGCGACCGACGTCGGCGGGGGCGGATCCTCGATCGAGGATCGTCGCTCCCGCCGGCGAGTCGGCCTCTCCGGAGACGGGAACCCGTCGCAGACGGTGGGGTTCCCGTGCCGGCCGGCTGTCGTCGTCGCCGGGTCATGGTGCCCCGCGCCCGCATCGTCCTGGTAGAAGGAGGGCCATGCGGGCGGTCGTGATCGAGCGGTTCGGTGGGCCCGAGGTCATGCAGGTTCGCGATCGACCGGATCCGGATGCAGGCGCGGGCGAGGTTCGGATCTCGGTGTACGCGGCCGGCACGAACCCGGTCGATGCCAGCGATCGAAGCGACGGTTCGTGGGCAGGCATCGATCTCCCGCACGTCCCCGGATATGACGTTGCCGGCTTGGTCGACCAGGTCGGTGAGGGTGTCGACGGGATCTCGGTCGGCCAGCGCGTGATGGCGATGATGCCGTTCCCGCGAGGGGCCGGCGGATATGCGGAGTTCGTGGTCCTCCCCGCCGACCTCGTCGCACCCCTACCGGCCGGCGTGTCCTTCATCGACGGAGCTGCGGTGCCTCTGGCCGCCGGCACGGCGTATGAGGTCCTCGAGCGGATCGACCTCGCACCGGGTTCCTGGGTGCTGGTCCACGGCGCGAGTGGCGGCGTCGGCACCTTCCTCGTGCAGCTCGCCGCAACCCGGGATCTGCACGTCATCGCCGCTTCGAGCGCGCGCTCTCACGACCTGTTGCGTGAACTCGGTGCTGCGGACTGCATCGACTACCGCGACGTGGATGTTGCCGAAGCTGCACGAGGGATCGCCGGCGGTCCAGTTGAGGCGATCGTCGACCTCGTCGGAGGCACAGCACTGCAGCAAAGCCTTGGCGCAGTGCGTTCACATGGACAGCTGGCGTCCATCGCAACGCCCGATCTCGACCTGGATCCGATCCTCGACGAAAACCTCACGTTCCACGGCGTGCTCATCGAGGACAGCGGTGAACGCGTTCGAACCCTCGCGGGGCTTCTGAGAGCAGGGACGATCCGGCCGATCCTCGCCGAGGTCTTCCCGCTCGAACGGGTCGCCGACGCCCATCGCTTCCTCGAAACGGGACACAGCGGCGGCAAGATCGTGCTCCAGGTTCGGTCGGAAGGGGTCGCGTGACGGCCGAACGGTTGCCTGGAGGCAATCTGGGGGGCGCAGTTCGTGTCGGCGATACGGTCCGGCGTCGGGTCGGCCCTTGGACGCAGTCCGTCGCCGCGCTACTCAGGCATCTCGAGAACAAGAGCTTCCTCGGCGCGCCGCGTTTCCTGGGGATCGACGAGGAGGGGCGCGAGGTCCTCACCTTCATCGAAGGCGAAACGGTCGGCGACTCGACGCCGTGGCCACGTTGGGTTTACGACCCGCAGACGCTGGATCAGGTTGCCGACTGGCTGCTTGAGTTCCACGAGGCGGTTGCGGACTTCGTGCCGCCGGCGGACGCAGTGTGGCGGATCGGACAGCCCTGGGTCGATGGACTGATCGTCGGCCACAACGACGCCGCTCCCTACAACGCGGTGTGGCGGGATGGGCAGCTCGTCGCCTTCATCGATTGGGAGTTCGCGGCCCCCGTCACCCGCGAGTGGGACCTGGCGTACGTCGCGTTCAGCTGGGTGCCGCTCCATGCGCGCGATGTGGTGGCGGCCGAGGGGTTTACGGCCTTCGCGGCGCGGCCGGAAAGGCTGATGCGACTGCTCCGCCGTTACGGATGGAAAGGTGATCCGGCGGCGTTCGTGGAGATTGTTCGCGCGCGAGCGCAGTCGATGGCGGACGGGCTCCGCGGCTTCGCCGCTGAGGGCGACGCCGACGCAGCTCGACTCGTCGCCGAGGGCCATGCAGATAGCTGCGAACGGGCCGCAGCAGAGCTATCCACCTTCACTCTTTGATCTCCGGCGAAGAGCGCTATGGGAGGGCGCCGTCTGTGACTGAGATCGGACCCTGGCGGCGGCTCAACCGCCGCGTCGCCTACGAGAACTCGTGGATCGAGGTCTTCGACGACCACGTCGTCCGACCCGACGGCGAGCCAGGCGTGTACGGCGTGATCCATCCGAAGTTCCTAGCCGTTGGCATCGTCGCGCTTGATCGAGACGGGATGGTCCTCCTCGTCGGCCAGCACCGATACACCCTCGACCTCTTCACGTGGGGCATCCCCGGAGGAGGAGTGGCGTTCGACGAAGATCCGCTGGAAGGAGCGAAGCGCGAGCTGGCGGAAGAAACCGGCGCTACGGCGAGCACGTGGCGCGAACTTGCTCGATTCACCCTGTCGAACTCGATCACGGATGGGCGGGGGCTGGTGTTCTTAGCGACGGATCTCGCTGATGGTGTGCCCCATCCAGAGGGCACTGAGGTGGGGATGGAGATCGACCGGGTTCCGTTGAACGAGGCGCTCGAACGGGTCGACTCCGGAGAGATCCACGACGTGTTCACGTACGTGGGCTTGCTCGCAGCGGATCGGTACTTGCGCAAGCGGGACCCCTAGCAACCGTCAGTGAGTCGCCGGCTGCGCCGCCGGGACCCCGCCGAGCGAGCGCAGCAAGCGCAGCGCTTCGGTCTCATGAACGCCGCTGAAGAACGTCGCGTCCACAGATTCGACGGCGTCGATCGCGCGCGGAGCGAGCCGCGCGCCGCGAGGTGTCACGTGCAGCCGCAGCGCCCGCGCATCCGACGCGTCGGGCCGGCGCTCGACCAACCCCTTCCGCTCGAGGCTCCGCACGACCTGCGACGTCATCTTCACGTCGGTGCCGGCGAACGTCGCGAGCTCGACCTGTGACGGATGGTCTTCTTGGTGGTTCAGCCACCACGCGCACGCCAACAGGACGAACTGGACATGCGTCAGGTCGAGGGGAGCGAGGGCATCAGCGATGGCGCGTTGCCACCGCAGCGTCGCGTGCCAGAGCAGGAACCCGGGGCTCTCGCCGGGCTGCTTCATCCGCTCTCGGCGACCGAGGCCAGCTTCGCCAGGACGTCGGGGAAGTCCGCGGTGATCTGGGGACCGATCTGTGGCCCCAGCGTGTCGGCCTCCGGTCCGGTGATCTCCATCCGGTAGACGATCCGCGAGCGGTCGTTGCCGAGGCGTTCGACTCGATGTGTCGTCCGCACGACGACGGGACCCAGATCCGCCTGGTCGACGAACCCCTCCGGCTCCTCGGCCTCGGCGATGGTCAGCTCGATCGGGTCGTCCGCACGAGGGAACATCGTGATGGCGCTGCCCTCGGCGAACGGACCGGCGAGCTCGACGCGGTCGAGATCCGCGTTCCATCGCGGCCATCCGTCTACATCGCTCCACAGCTTCCAGATGGTCTCTGGTGCAGCGGTCGTCTCGATGCTGTGCTCCGTGCTCCACATGCAACTGTCTCCGTCCGTCGGTTTAGTCTGCGCGAAGATGGTCTGCGCGCAGACTATCGCGGACACTCCGAACACGTCAATCCCCGGAGAGGGAACCGGGGGTCGAGCGGTGGTGGAGGCACCCGCGCCCCTCGATCACCGCATCGACCACACTCGGGTGGATGCAGAAGCAGGCCTCGATGACCTCTGGAGCGGCGTCGCCGGGCGACCTCCGGCGTATGCCGACGGCCGTCCTCGGCGTCGCTGTCGCGCTTTCCCTGGTTGGCCTCGGGATGGTCGCGGTGGCGTGGAGCCATCTCGATCCCTCCGATGCCTACCCGGCCGCGGCGCTTCCGATCGCGGCGACGTTCTTTGCCCTGCTGGGCTGGCTCATCCTGAGACGGACGTCCAACGTGATCGGTTGGCTGTTGCTCGGCGAGGGCGCCGCCGACGGGCTGATGTTGATCGCGTCGATCTACGCGGTCCTCGGCGCGGT
>DASYOY010000071.1:0-16199 GCA_036007245.1 Actinomycetota bacterium
CCGGCTCGAGCGCCGGATGGCCGCGGAGCTCGACGCACGCTGGGCGGATCTCGCCGAGCGTGACGCCGGGGACGCAGCTCGTCGGGAGCTGCTCAACTGGCGGCTCGCCGAGCTCCAAACGTTGGTCGACCGCCTGCTCGCAGACCGGCAGGCCGCGACCCAAGCGAAGGAACGCCACCTCGTCGTCGTTCCGGACGTCACCGATCTCTCGACGCCGACGCGGCGCTAGCCGTCTACAGCGCGAGCGACAGTTCGATCTCGTCGCAGATCGGCAGCCCGTTGTTTCGGTTGTGCGTCGGGATCGACGACCTCAGCGTTTCGCGCGAGCGATCGACCGCGCCCTCACGGACCGCCGTCACCGTGAACCCCTTGCGCCGGTACCACTCGAGCGCGTGCAGGTTGTCATTCGTCGAGATGAGCCACAGGTCGGTGCAGTCGTCGGCTCGCGCCCTCGCGGCCGTCGCATCGAGCAGCGCCGAACCGATCCCCTCGCCCTGGCGAAGGGCCATCACGAGCGTAACCTCGCACCGGCCGTCGCCGAGGCGATACGTGATCAGGCCCTCCCAGTCGCCGGCGATGAAACCGTTGTGCTCGGCCGGATAGAAGAGGTCGCCGTTCGCCGCCATCGACTCCGCCCAGTGCTCGCGGAGCCACGCGCGAGCGGCCTCCCGATCTGCCTCACGCAGCGGTCGGACGTCCACGGACCTTCGCGACACCGTTGCGCAGCGCGACGCGTTCGCCTTCCGTGAGCCCGAACCGCAGGAGCACCGGCAGGTACACGATCGCGCCTGCCAGCCCGATCCCGATCAGCTCGAGCAGCCACTTCTTGCCGGGGAGCACGGCCTGGGCAGCGAACATCGCGATCGCGCACGCCGCCGCGGGCAACGCCAGCCGCGCGTACGGCTTGTCCCACGGGAAGATCCGCACGTACTTCTTCACCAACGCGAGGCGCAACCAGTTGGACAGACCGATCGTGATGGCCTGCGATGCAGCTGCTCCGTTGATCCCGAACTTCGGCACCAGGATCAGCGACAGCACGATGTCGAGCAGCGCCGACAACCCGTACACGGTGAGGTCCCAGCCGGTTCGGCCGGCCATGATCAGAACGAACCCGGCCGCGCCGACGCTCACGTTGATCGCCTGCCCGATCACGAGGATCCGGAGCGCGGTCGTGCCGGACGTGAAGTCCGAGCCCCCGAACAGCCGCAGGATCGCGGCCGGCGCGATCAACATCAATAAGAGGAGTGGAACCGTGCCCGCGACGGTCCAGCGCGTGATCGACTTGAACAGGCTGTCGAGCTTCTCCGTCTCGCCCCGCGCGTGCAGGTCCGCGACGAACGGCGAGAACACGTACGACACCGCAGTGAGGAACAGCACCATCGCGAGCGCGACCCGGACGCACGCCGCGTAGACGCCGAGGTCGTTCGACGTGACCGCCGGCGCCCCGATCGCCGACGCGACGAAGTAGTCGATCCAAAACAGGCCCTGGGACAGCAGCGCGGCCGGCGCGCGCGGGCCGCCGTACTTGATCAGCGCCCCGGTCAGCCCGTCCGAGGCGGGTTCCTTCGTGAACTTCCTGCTCAGACGGGTCCAGAAGAACCAGCCGCCGGCCGCCGCGAGGATCCAGGACGCCGAGTACGCCCAGACCGACATCGGCTCGGTCTTGTCGACCTGCCAGAAGGCGACCATCAGTACGATCCACAGCAGCGGCTGCGCGACCCATTGCACGTAGAGCGTGTGGCGCATCACCTTCAGGCCACGGCCACCGCCGAGCCACACGTAGGTGAGCGCGATGAACGGGATCGCGACCCCCGCCGCGCGGATCGACCCGATCGTCTGCGACGGATCGCTCCCGCCCGGGGCGAGCAGGTTGCCGATCGGCGTGGCGAGCGCGACCGTCAGCGCGCCGAACGCCGCCGAGACCGCGAGCGCGATCAGGACCGCGCGCGCCACGACCACACGGACGGCGCCCCGTCTGCCGGCCCCCAGCTCGATCGCCACGTACCGCACCGAGGCCATGTCCATCCCCATCCGCGTGCCCGCCGCGGCGATGAACGCGAACTGGGTACCCAATGTGACGATGCCGAGCGCCGCCGCGCCGGTGTCGCCGCCGCCGAACGAGCGGGCGATCAGGATGTTCGCCGCGAACGTGCCGATGACGAACACGCCGAGCCCGATGATGTTCTGGGCCGTGCCCGCAGCGAGCACCCGGAAGTCCTTGCCCTCGGTGCCCGCGAACACCCCGGTCGGGGCCGCGGCGACCTCGAGCTGCGCTTCCTCTTCGGGATCCATCGGCCGGGAAGTATGCCAGCCGGGCTCGCCGGGGACGCTAGGTGGGGACGCCGAGGTCGTTGAGCAGGTCCGCGGCTCGGGCCATCGCGGCCTCGTCGCCGGTGAGGCGGCCGGCCGCGCGGGCGGCGAGAGCCTGCTCGTACCGATTGCCGTAGATCCGCCACCGCCCCTCGAGGTCGGTCCACACGGACGGGTCCGGCTCGCCGGTGGCTTCGCGGACGAGCGCAGCGGCGGTGTCGACGAAGACGTGGTCGCGCATCGTCACGCGCTCGCAGCGCTCGACGACGCCGGCGGCGAGGTCGAGGGCTCCCGCGTCGACCGCGGTGCGGACGACACTGGGCACGGCCTCGGAGCGGTACATCGCGGCGTGCCCGACGGTGCTCGCGTCCCATTCCTCCAGGAACGCGATGGCCGTCGCCGGGTCGCCGGCCGAGCACTCGGCGGCGAGCGCCAGCGTCGGCGCGAGCACCTGGAGCTCGGCCGCGATCCGCGCCCGCATGAGCAGATCGTCCAGGTCGTCGCTGAACTTGCCGCGGCGCAGTTGGATGTAGCCGGTCCACACATCGATCGCGACCAAGAGCGACTCGTCCAGCCGAGCGTCCATCGCCAGTGGCTGGGCCCGAGTGATCGCCTCGTCCCACCTGCCGAGCTCGTAGAGCATCTCGAGCGCCGCGACCTTGGTCCACGACCCCTGGCTGAACGCGCCGCGTCGGTCCGAGAGCGCGCCCGCCTCGTCCAGCAGCTCGATCGCCGCGGCCGGCCCGGTGACCTGCCACTCGCGGTCGGCCAGATAGTTGAGCGACGTGACGACGTCGGAGACCGACCCGAGCGCCTGTGAGCGAGCGAGCGCCGCCTGGAGGTCGGCGATGCCGTCGGGGTCGCCGAGCGCGATCCGCGAGTCGCCGCGGATATGCAGCGCCATGATCGCCGTCGACTCGTTCGCCTCGTCGCCTTCGAGCGCCTTGCCCGCCAGTTCGGCGGCCGGTCCGGGCAAGCCGGCGAACATCTTCTCTTCGGCCATCCATGCATAGACCAGTGCGAGCTCGGGTCCGGCGTCCGGCTCGTCGACGAGGAGCTCGGCTGCGACGCGCAGATGCTCGGTCACCTCGTCGTGCCGCGCGAGCGCCATCAGTTGCCCGGCGACCGAGGTGTGCGACCGCGCCTCCGACACGCGGTCGCCGAGCTGGTGATACAGGTCGAGCGCCTGCTCGTGACGGCTGAGCACCTTCTCCGGGCTGAGCGTGCCAGCCCGCCGGCCCGCGAGTGCCGAGTACGCGAGGCATCGCGCGTAGTCGGCGCCTTCCGGCTCGCTGATCGCCAGCGCGCGTTCCAGCCGCGCGAACGCGCCGGCCGGGTCGATCTGCAGCGCGACATCGCCGGCGCGGAACAGGCTCGCGACCGCCCGTGTCCGCCACGCGTCGGCTTCGTCCCGCTCGCCGGACGCCTCCGCCAGCAGCACCGCCTGTTCGAAATGGTGCGCGAGCGCGTCGGCGAACGCGTCGGGACGCTCGGCGACCTCCTGCTCGAGCCACGTCCCCGCCGCGGCGTGCTTGGCCGCACGCGCCATGCGCGGCAGCCGCGCGTACGCCACTTCCCGGATCAGTGCGTGCCCGAACCCGTACTCCGCCTGCTCCGGGAACCACGAGTCGGAGGACCGCTCGATCAACCCGCGGCGCGAGAGCTCGGCCAGCGAGCTTCGGATGTCGGCGGCCGACGTCTCGCCGATCGCGGCGAGCGCGTCGGGCCAGAACCGCGCACCGACCACAGCGGCGTCCTGCAGCATCGCGCGGAGCTCCGGCGTCACCGAGTCAAGCCGTGCGCCGATCACCGCCTGCACCGACATCGGGACCTCGGCCTGACTGATGCGGCGGTCGACCAGCATCCGCACGAACTCGACGGCGAACAGCGGGTTGCCGCCGATGTTCCGCAAGATCGACGCGCGCTCCGCCTCGGTCGGCATCGCCGAGGTCAGCAGCGATTCGACGAGGGTCGTCGTCTCGGTGTCGCTCAGCGGCAGGAGCCGCAGCGTCGTGCTGTTCCCCCGGCCACCGCCCCACCCGGGGTCTGCATCGAAGAGCTCGGGGCGCGCCGTGCAGAGCACGACGATCGCCGCGTCGGCGTCGTCGACGATCGTCGAGAGCACCTCGCGGAGCACCTGCTCGGACCAATGGAGATCCTCGATGAACACCACGACCGGCCGGTCGATCGCCGCGGCCGACAGCACGCGCGCCGCCGCGCCGGCTACCTCGATCAGCGGCGTCGTGCGATCGCCGTCGTCGTCGCGCGCCGCTTCGGCCAGCACGGACAGCCGGCTCCGCAACCACACGCGCTCGGACTCGGCGGGTTCCGCGCGCTCGATCAACTCGGACAACGCGTCGTCCACCTTCGCGCCGTCCTCGCCCGCGCCCAGGCCGACGAGGTCGCGGATCACCATCTGCATCGCGGCGAGCGCGTTCGCGTCGCCGTACGGCGCGCACGCGCCTTCGAGCCACGTGACGTCGTCCTCGAGCTGCGTCCGGAGTTCCGTGAGCAGCCGGCTCTTCCCGATCCCCGGCTCGGCCACCACCGTCACCAGCTGCGCGCACCGCTCCTCTCGCGCGCGGGCCACCGTCTCGCGCAGCAGCTCCAGCTCACGCCGTCGGCCGACCAACGGCGCCGACGGCCGTTCCGGCGCGACCGCGCGCTCGCCGAGCACGCGCCACACCCGGATCGGGTCGGACTTGCCCTTGGCGGTGAACGGCTCGAGCTCCTCGGTCTCGAACCGATCACGGATCGCGAGCCACGTCACGTCGCCGACCACCACACCACCGGGCGGAGCCGCGGATTGCATCCGGCTCGCCGTGTTCACCACGTCGCCGGCGACCGCCTCGCCCACCTGCGGGCCGGTGCCCATCGCGACGACCGCCTCGCCGGTGTTCACCGCGACGCGGATCGGGTGCGCGCCCTCGGACATCGACAGCAGATCGAACGCGGCGCGAACCGCCCGCTCGGGGTCGTCCTCGTGCTCGACGGGCGCGCCGAACACGCCCATCGCCGCGTCGCCGATGAACTTGTCGAGCGTGCCGCCGAACCGGACGATCGCCTCCTGCGCCCGCTCGTGGAACGGCACGAGGGTGCGCCGGACGTCTTCGGGATCAGCCGCATCCGATCGCTCGGTGAATCCGACCAGGTCTGCGAACAGGATCGACACGGTTCGCCGCTCTTGGGTCGAGGCGGCGCCAAGCGATGCGCCGCAAGCCATACAGAAGCGAGCGGCGGCGGGGTTCTCGGTGCCGCAGTTCGGACACACGACCATCGCGACGAGTCTAAGCTCGTGCCTTCGAACCGCTCCGGCGGGCCACCCGTAGAACGTCCGACTAGCGGGCACGAAGAGCGGGAAGGAGTGGAACGTGTTTCGGATGCGGACCATCTTGATGATCGCGGCACTGGCCCTTGGGCTGGCTGCCTGCGCGAACAACAGCAGTTCATCGGCGGGTGGCAACCCGTACGGAGGGGACGCGACCTCGGCGCCCTCGATGGCCAGCGGCGCAGCCACCATCCAGACCGCCAAGGTGCCCGGCGTCGGGACCGTCCTCACCAACGGCGACGGAATGACCCTCTATCTGTTCGAAGCCGACACGGGCACGACCAGCGCCTGCACCGGCGCGTGCTCCCAGAGCTGGCCGCCGGTGACCACCAGCGGGAACGCGACCGGCACCATGGGCGCGACGTCGTCGATGCTCGGCACGACGACGCGTGACGACGGCTCGACCCAGGTGACCTACAACGGCCACCCCCTGTACACCTACGCCGGCGACACGAGCTCCGGGACCGCCAGCGGCCAGGGGATCAACGCCTTCGGCGGGCTCTGGTACGTCGTCAACACGGCGGGCGACGCCGTGAAGGGCGGCGGCGGTGGTGGCGGCGGCAACTCGGGCTACGGCTCCGGGGGTTACGGCTAGACCGACACCCGCACAGCTACTCAAGGGACGCCGGCGTCGCGGTCAGCTGCGACGCCGGCGTTCCTCTGTCTCCGGAGTGATCGACGACGCCGTACGCCTTCGCCTCCTCTGGATCGAGGATGAAGTCCCGGTCGAGGTCGTCGTGGATCTTCTCGAGCGACTGCCCGGTGTGCTTGGCGAGGATCTCCTCCATCAGCCGGCGTGACCGAAGGATCTCCTGAGCGTGGATGCGGATGTCTTCGGACTGGCCCTGCATGCCGCCCCACGGTTGGTGCAGCAGCACCCGCGCGTGATGCAGTGCGTGACGCTTGCCGGGCGCGCCGGCCGCGAGCAAGACGGCAGCACCGCTCGCCGCCTGCCCGATGCACCACGTCGCGACGTCGGGACGAACTGCTTCCATCGTGTCGTAGATGGCGAACAGCGCGGTCATGTCGCCGCCGGGCGAGTTGATGTACATCGAGATATCGCGCTGCGGGTTCTCGGCCTCGAGGAACAGCAGCTGCGCGACCACGACGTTCGCGACTTCGGCGGTCAGCTCCTGTCCGAGGAAGACCACCCGCTCGCGGAGCAACCGCGAGTAGATGTCGAAAGCGCGCTCGCCGCGCTCGGCCTGCTCGACGACGGTGGGGATCAGCACGACCGTTCCTTTCCACTGCGCTAGGATGGCAACCTCTCGGTTGCCGACGACGCTACACGGGTCTCACGGCAACGGCAACCAGCAGGTTGCATACGGCGAAGGAGGCACCCGATGGCCGACGAACCACACGGCGAGGTCCACGAGGAGACGATCGGCGCCCCGCCCGCAGACGTGTGGGGCTTCATGGTCGACCCCGCTGCCCTGTCCGCATGGTTCGGCGCCGACGCATGGCTCGAGCCTGAGGCCGGTGGCGGCGTCCTGTTCCGGTTCGCCGACGGCTCGATCCGCCGCGGCACGGTCCTCGAGGTCGAACGCAGTCGGCGCCTGACCTGGCGGTGGCGCGAGCAACGCGGCGTCGGGTTCGGCCTGGCGCTCGGCGAACCGACACGCGTCACGATCGAGCTCGACCCTGTGGACGACGGCACGCGTGTACGCATCACCGAGGCGCCGTTGGTCCAGGCGCGGGGCGCCGCGTGATGCAGCGTAACCCCGATCCGGTCTTCGAGGCGCTCGCCGATCCGACCCGACGCGCGGTGATCCAAGCGCTGGCCGACGACGGGCCGACCACGCTGTCCGATCTCACTCGACGGCTGCCCGTCACGCGCCAAGCGGTCGCGAAACATCTCGTCGTGTTGCAGGACGCGGGCCTCGTCGAAGGCTCAGGCCCGGTGCGCGGCAGGATGTATTCGTTCACGCCGCAGCCGTTGACCGACGCGATGACGTGGATCGTCGACGTCGGGGCAGGCTGGGACGACAGGCTGGCTCGCCTGAAACGCCAGGTCGAACGGCGCTCCTGACGCGCCGGCGCAACTCCACCGAACGGCCCGCGCGGCCGAAAACCCTGGAGCATGCACGAACCGCTCCCCGATCAGTCCCTGCGTGAACAGTTCCCGCGCGTCCTCGCCGCGGCGTGCGCCGGGGGCGAGTGGGCGTGGCGTGAGCTGTACGAAGCGGTCGCGCCGCACCTCACGCGCTATCTGCGCGCGCGCGGCGTCCCCGAGCCCGGCGACGTCGTGGGCGAGACGTTCGTCAAAGTGGTCCGCTACATCGAGGGGTTCGATGGCGACGAAGCCGCGTTCCGCACGTGGGTGTTCACCATCGGCCGGAACCTGGTGGTCGACGACCTCCGCAAACGGTCGCGCCGCCCAGTTGACGTCGCCCCCGACGAGCAGCTCGTGAAGGCGGGCCCGCGCGGCGATGCCGAAGACGACGCGATGCGCGACCTGGCCACGGCCCACGTCGAGGAGGTCTTGGACCACCTGAGCGTCGACCAGCGCGACGTCCTGCTCCTTCGGATCCTCGGCGGGCTCACGATCGGCGAGATCGCCCTGGTCGTGGGTAAGAAAGAAGGGGCCGTGAAGATGTTGCAGGCCAGGGGTCTCGCCGCGATCCGCAAACAGATCTCGGCCGGGACCGTGACCCTATGACCCCCTTCGACGTTCCTCCAGACGAGATGGGTATCGATCCGGGGATCGCGAACGAGGAGCTCGAGGCGCTGCTCGCCGGCCACGATCGCGACAAGAACCTCGACCTCACCCGGTTCGTCGACGACCTCAGCACGGCGTTCCCGCCGCGAACGCCGGCGGCCGCCGCGCACCTCGCCGCGATCGCGAATGAAGCCCAGCTCCTCGCCGACAAGGGCGACCCGGTCGCGAGGCCGGCACGCAACGCTGTCGCGCCTGTTCCGCAGGCGTCGCGGCTGCCGAAGCGATGGAGGAACACGATGAACGACCGCAAGGCACGGATCCTCATCAAGATCGCCGCGCCCGTCGTCGCGGTGTTCGCGGTGCTCGGGATCATGGGCTCGGCCGGCGCGCTCCCACGCGCGTTGCAGCACCTGACGTCCAACGCCGCCGGCGTCGTCGGCATCAACCTGCCGACCGGAGACGAGGGCAGCGACGCCACCGACACGACGGACCAAGGCGACCAGAACGACCAGGGCGACTCGACGAGCACCGACTCGACCGATCAGGGCAACCAGGGCGACTCGAGCTCGACCGGTTCGTCCGACCAGGGCGATCAGACCACCCAAGGCGACTCGACAGACTCCAGCTCATCCGGTTCGTCCGATCAGGGTGATCAAGGCTTCTCGACCGGCCCGTCCGATACGACCGATCAGGGCGACCAGAACGACCAGGGCGGTTCGAGCTCAACCGGTTCGTCCGATCAGGGCGATCAGAACAACCAGGGCGACTCGAGCGGCACGTCGGGCGGCTCGTCTGAGACCGACCAGGGCTCCGACGGATCGAGCCCGGACAACCAGGGCGATTCGAGCGGAGACGGCGGATCGGGCTCGGGCGACAGCGGCTCGACATCGACCTCCGGTGGCTCCGGCTCCGGCGACAACCAGAACTAGGCGAGCAGGTCTCCAACCCCCCTCGCTCACCACGCACGAGGCGCCCCGGGAGGGGCGCCTCTTGCGTAGGGTGGGTCCGTGGCCACCTATGGGGTACTCGGCACCGGGACCGTCGGCCAAACGCTTGCGGGCAAGCTCGCCGCGCTCGGACACGAGGTACGCATGGGCACGCGCGACGTCGCCGCTTCCCAAGCTCGAACCGACGCCGGGTGGGGAGCGGAGCCGCTCAGTACGTGGCTCGAGGCCAATCCCTCGATCGAGCTCGCCACCTTCCACGACGCGATGGCTGCTTCGGACATCTTGATCAACGCGACCAGCGGGTCCGTGTCGGTCGACGTGCTCGCCCTCGGTGACCCGGCCGACCTCGACGGCAAGATCCTGATCGACATCGGCAACCCGCTCGACTTCTCGGGCGGTGACCTCGACCTCACGGTCGGCATCACCGATTCCCTCGGCGAGACGTTGCAGCGCACCTACCCGTCGCTGCGTGTCGTGAAGACGCTGAACACCGTGACCTCCGCGGTGATGGTCGATCCCGCATCGCTCGGCGGCGGAGATCACACGATGTTCGTCGCCGGCAACCATGACGCCGCCAAGGCGACCGTCACCCAGATGCTCCATTCGTTCGGCTGGCGCGATGTCGTCGATCTCGGCGACATCTCGGGCGCGCGCGGCATGGAAGCGATGCTCATCCTGTGGCTCCGCAGCCGCATGACGCTCAACAACGCGATGTTCAACGTCAAGCTCGTCCGCTGACGAGGAGGGAGCACAGTATGGGTGGTGGTTCCGGCTACACGATCAAGCGCAATCTCTCGTTCTCCAAGGAGATCGTCTGGGAGGCCTGGACCGAGCCCGACGCGTTCGCGACGTGGTTCGGCACCGACCAGGTAAAGATGAAGAACGTCAAGCTCGACGTGAAGGTCGGCGGCACGTGGCAGGGAACGATGGAGCTGCCCGACGGCACCTCGAAGCAGTGGACGGGAACGTACGAGGTGATCGACAAGCCCAACAAGCTGGTGATGTCCATCACCGACACCGGCGTCATCACACCCGGTCTCGAGGTCTACTCACTCACCCTCGACAATCAGGGTCAGCACACACAGATGACCCTGACGCAGTCCGGCGGGAACCTCAGCGACGACGAGTACACGCACGCCAAAGCAGGCACCGAGTCCTTCATGGACACGATGGAGGCCAAGGTCCTGCCGATGATCAAGGCTCGGCACGACGCGATGTGAGTCGGGTCTTAGACCGACACGCTCTTATCGCGGACCTTCTTGGCCAAGTCGTGCAGGTTGTCTGCAGCGGATTCCGGATCGATGTGAGCCGCGTCAGCCGCCGCTTGCAGCTGGTCGTAGGTGATGTTCGCCATGTCGCCGTGCTGATCGTTCGGCTTGCCGCAACCACAAGTCATGCACATGGTTCCGCTCCCTTCATCCGAGCCGTCGGCTCGTTGCTACCCGGATGAGTCCCGCCGAAACGCGCCCGCTCACCCTGCGGACGTTGCAACAGGCTGCCCACGAGCTCAGCGTGGCTGACCCGCAGCTCGGCGCCTCGGTCGATCGGTACGGGCCTCCGCCGATGTGGGATCGGGATCCCACGTACGCGACGCTCGTGCACCTGATCCTCGAACAACAGGTGTCGCTCGCAAGCGCGCAAGCCGCGTTCGACAAGCTGCGCGGAGCGTTGGGGGCTTCGATCGAGCCCGCCGGGTTGCTCGAACTCAGCGACGCCGAGCTCCGCGCCGTTGGATTCAGCCGGCAGAAGGCGGGCTATGCGCGAA
Source organism: Actinomycetota bacterium (assembly GCA_036007245.1). GTDB lineage: Bacteria > Actinomycetota > UBA4738 > UBA4738 > HRBIN12 > AC-51. Next base: position 11,010 of record DASYOY010000071.1, read on the forward strand.
CGCTGGCGAGAGCGATGCTCGACGGCTTCGACCTCGGTGCGTTATCCCTGATGCCGGATGACGAGGTTCGGCTGGCGTTGACCGCGATGCCCGGCATCGGTCCGTGGACCGCCGACATCTACCTCACGATGTGTCTGCTCCGGCCGGACGTGTGGCCGCATGGCGACCTCGCGCTGGCGACGTCTGCCCGCGACTTGCTGGAGCTGGGCGAGCGACCCACGTTCGCCGAGCTCGGCGCCCTAGCGGAACGCTGGCACCCCTATCGAGCGGTTGCGGCGCGGATCCTCTGGCACGACTACCTCCAGCGCCGCGGTCTGCCGGTCTGAGGACCCAGGGCACGGACCCCAGGTGCGCAACCACCGCGGCGGGCCCCAAACTGCTGTCGGGGCCCGGCGTCCGCCGAACCCAGTTCTCGATCCTGATGGCACCGATCGCACCACCGAACGCCACGAAGATAGCCAGCAAGAGCCACTCGGCCTATGACAAGGCTGGGATGCATCCCCACAACGGCGAGAAGCCGGAGGGATGGCTCCCTCCGGCTTCCCGACCGGTGCACCTGCCTTTTGCAACTCAGCCGATCGAGGCCGCGCCTCCGCAGGTCTCACCGTTGCCGAGGTTCAGAGCGTGCGCCCTGAACGAGTCGGTTCCGGCGGTGTTCTTCGCCAGGGTGCGGACGGTGAACGAACCGCTCGCGCCCTGCGTGGTCTTCGTTCCCTTGAAGATGCGGTTGCCGTTCTCGAAGAGCTTGACCCGCCAGTGCTGCCCGACCTTGTTTGAGTCAACCTCGTACTCGACCTCGATCTTTCCGTTGTCGGGCGACAGCTTGAGCTTCCAGTCGCTCGAGCCGCTGCACCCGCCGGTGCGAACGACGTCGCCGCTCTTCGCGAACGCAGTCGTCGTGCCCGCCACCGTGAACAGCAGCACGCCTGCCATCGCGACCCTGATCAACCGACCGACCATGTCGATCCTCCCTTCGCCGTGCCGGGGGTTCCGGCGTCGTGGGAAGAGCGTCGCGCCTCGTTGGTCTCGTCCACAACGGGACAACGGTCTCGGGACCCTCAGCCGAAGGAGACCGAGCCGGAGCAGACCTCGCCGGTCGCTCGGCTGTAGCCGTACGCCTTGACCTTGTCGGTGCCAGCCCGGTCGCGCGTGCTCTTCGAGACCCTGACCTCGCCGTTCGGATCCGCCGTTCTGGTTGTGGCGAGGAAGCGCTGGCCGTTGTCGGACAGGAAGACCTCCCACACGTTTCCCGCCGGAGTGTTCTCGATCCGGAACCGAACCCGCAGCGTGTCGCCGTCGTGGCGCTCAACCTCGAGCCGCCAGTCCCCGTGCCCGGTGCACGACCCCTCGCGTTTGGCAGAGTCGCTCGCGCCTGAAGCGGCGGCGAGCAACGCGACGCTGACGCACGCCATGACGATCGAAACGAGCAGCTTGCGGACCATGCCGTTCATGCTGGCCGGTGACCGCGGCCGCCACAACGGAACGATGGTCCCGGGACCAGGTGCGCCCCAGCCGGGACCCCTATGACCTGAAGATGCCGTTGCGCTCGGCCCAGAGCGCCGCCTGGGTGCGGTCCTGAACGCCGATCCGCTGGAAGAGGTTCGTCAGATGGCCCTTCACCGTCTTCTCGCTGATCCCAAGCTTGCGGGCGATCTGCTTGTTCGCGTCGCCGGCGATCACCAGATGGAGCACATCACGTTCGCGAGCTGTGAGCTCGACGGACCCGGTCGAGCGTTCTGCTCGCGATGCCAGCAGCTCGGCGGCGGCCTTCGGCGCCAGCGGCGCTTCACCCCGAGCGGCTGCGCGCAGCGCGTCGTGGATCGCCTCGGGCTCGGCATCCTTCAACAGGTAGCCGATCGCGCCAGCGTCGAGGGCTTGCAGGATCTGATCGCGGTCGCTGAACGAGGTGAACAACACCACCCGCGTATCGGGGCTCGCGGCCGCAATCCGTCTGGTCACTTCGATCCCGTCCAGGTCGGGCATCGAGAGATCGAGGAGCAGCACATCCGGTTTCTGCGAGGTCGCCTGCTCCACCGCCTCCGCGCCGCCGTCGGCCGAACCGACGAGCTCGACATCGTCGAACGTCGCCAGTAGCTGCTCGAGCCCGACCCGGACGACCCGGTGGTCGTCGGCGATCGCAACGCGGATCACGTCGTCCGCACCTCCACGCGCACGACCGTACCGCCGCCGGAGCCCGTATCCACCGACAGGGTGCCGCCGGCGTCGCGCACCAAGTCGTCGACGATCTGAAGACCGAGATGTCCCTCCTCGGGCGAGTCCGACGGCAAGCCTCGGCCGTCGTCGGCGACCTCGAGCACCGCCGATGAACCGCTCCGCCCGACCCGGACAGACACATGCGAGGCGCCGGCGTGCTTCTTGACGTTTCGCAGCGCTTCTTGGCAGACGCGGTAGAGCAGCTGGTCTACGACCGATCCGTAGCCGCCTGGGTCGGCGACATCGAGCGAGACCTCGAGCCCCTCGCGCGGCAACCGTGAGGTGAGGTCCTCAAGCGCCGGACCGAGCCCGCTCGCCTCGAGGTTCGGCGGATAGACGCCCACGATCGCGGAGCGCAACGTCCGCACACTCCCGCGCACAGCCGTCGCCGACTCGCGCAGCATCTCCTGTTCCGCCGGATCGCTGGCTCCCACGGCCGACGCCGAAAGCCGCATCGACAGGCCGGCGAGCTCCTGCACCGGACCATCGTGCAGATCGCCCGCGATACGTCGCCGTTCTCGGTCGGACATGTCGAGCGAGCGCTGCAGCGCTTGCTCCCGCTCACGGCCGGCGCGCTGCAAGCGCCGAGCGAGGATCCATCCCAGCGGGATCAGCAGGAGCGCAAGCGCGATCAGCGCGATCACGAGCACCGGCAGGAAGTCGCGCAACAGCTGTTGCCGCTGTTCGTCGATGCTCGAATACCGCTGATAGGTCTCGAAGAGCAGTGGCGTCCCGTCCGGCGTCTTGATCGGCGTGTACACCTCCAGAAGCGGGCCCGAGCTCTCGTCGTACTGGTTCTCCGGCGCGCTCAGGTCGGAGATCTCGGCCGAGACCTGGCCGTTCGACAGGCTCGCGAGCTCCTCGGCACCGCTCGCGTACTTCTTCCCGATCGCCTGCACCTCGTCTGAGTACAGGATCGTCCCATCGCGTCCCCACAGTTTCACGTGAACAACCGGGTCCTGGAGCACTGCGTTGTTGATGATGGTCGCCACCTGTCCGGTCGCCGCCGCGTCACCGGTCAGGAGCCGGTTGGACACGCGCTCCTCGACGACCCTCGACGAGAGCAGCGTCAATTGCCGCGCGTTCACGATCGCTCGGTCGACCGCGATCCGGCGGATCACGAAGTAGCCGGCGCCTGCGACCAGCACGATGACGAGCACGCCGAGCAGCGCGAACACCGTGACGGTTCGACCAACGCTCGCAGGACGAGAGGGCATGGCTCGATGCTACGTGGTGGTCGAGCAGCCCGTTTCGGGCCCGAGCAAAGCGCAGGCGCGACTAGGTGCCGGCGATCGTCGTGATGATCCCGTTCGAGTCGACCATACGCACGAGGTCGTTGTTCTGATCGGCGATGTACAGGTTCCCGTTCGCATACGTCAGCCCGGCCGGCAGCGACAGCCGTGCCTTGGTTGCGCGCACGCCGTTGCCCGAGTTCCCGTCAACGCCCGTGCCAACGACCGTCTGGATGATGCCGTCCGTTCCGATCTCGCGGATCACATTGTTGAAGCTGTCGGCCACATACAGGTTGCCCTGAGGATCCATCGCAAGGCCCGCAGGGAAGTTCAGCTCGGCCTGCGTCGCCGGGCCACCATCGCCCGAGTCGCCGTCCTTCCCCGTCCCCGCAATCACGGTCGCGATCCCAAGGGAATCTATCTTGACGATGATGCTCAACCGCAGATCGGTCACGTACAGGTTCCCCTTCGTGTCCAGCAGCACGTACGACGTGCGACCGAGATCGAGCGACGACGCCTTGACACCGTTGGGGCCGATGTTCAGCGGCGACACGCTCCCCGCGCCGGCGATCGTCGAGATCTTCCCCGTCGCATCGACGTGTTGCACGAGACCCTTGTCGTTGTCGGAGAAGTAGAAGCCCCCGGTCCCATCGAGTACGAGCCCAAGCGGACGAGCCAACCTGGCTTCGGTGGCCGGACCCCCGTCTCCGGAGTTCCCGTGGACGCCACACACACCTGCAACCGTCGTCATCATGCCCGACGTGTCGATGTGTCGGACGCAGTTGTTCCCGTTGTCGACGAACAGGAAGCTGCCGTCGGGCTCCATCGCCATCGCCGTCGGCGAGTCGATGTTCTCGTCGATCGCTTTGCCGTCGCCGCTGTACCCCGGCCGGCCCTTCCCCGCGATCGTGGCAAGGGACCCGTCAGGCGCGAGCACGTCGATCGTGTTGCCGTACCACTCGCTGATGAACAGGTTCCCCGTCGCATCGACCATCAGTCCTTCGGGCGCCTGCAGCAGCGTCGACGTCGCCGGGGTCGCGGTCTGTGCGATGGGGAACGGGAACGGCTGCGGGGTCGCCGGAGTAACGGGCTTGGTTTGGTCCAACATCCGGGCCCCTGCGAACACGATCAACACGATCGCCAACGCGCCGACCACGCCGGTTGCGACTACGCCGATCTCGCGCCGCCGGACCCGCGTCTCGAGGTTTCGTGGCGCGTGCAGTGCCGGCATCTCGCCAGCGAGGTCCTGCAAGCGCTCGCGGAAGTCAGTCGTCATCGATGATGTCTCCGATCAAGGGGCGAAGGCGTGCGATGCCACGCGACGAGAGCGCCTTCACGGTGCCCTCGCTGCAGCGCATCACCGACGCCGTTTGGGCGACGTCCAGATCTTCGTAGTAGCGAAGGACGATCGCAGTCCGCGCCCGTGTGCTTCATGGCCGAGCGGGTTCATGAGGTTGACGCACCGTGCGCGGTCGACCGGCGGGTGCCTCCGAGGTGGTCCAGATAATGGAACTCAGTTCCACTATGTGGAACTAGCCGAATTGCGGCTCCGCCGTCGGGGCGTGAACCTGTTGACGCTCGCTAACTTCGATAGCCCGCCGACCCGAACACGACCGCCCAGAACAAGAGGAACCCCACGAGCACCGCCACGCGAGGCTTCGTCCGGAGTATCCACGCATAGATCGCGGCAGTGTTCATCGTGTAGCCCCGCTCCCGCCGCACCTCCGCCGTGACCTCGAGCCGC
>DASYOY010000072.1:0-5718 GCA_036007245.1 Actinomycetota bacterium
CGTTGATCGCGCGCAACAGGCTCGGCGTGCCCGTGACGGTCGTCGTCTCGATCGACGTGGAGCCCCCGCGATAGCTCAAAGGAAACTTTCCTAACTATTCTGGGGGATGCTAGTCTCCCGCACCGACGGCAGTCAAGACAGCGCGCGGCGACGGCGGGTCGCCCGGTCCGACGGCCGCGGAGGCGCCATGACGATCCTCGAGCAAGGGCCGGTGCTCGCGATCGTGCGCTACCGCCAAGGGGGCAACGTCTGGGCGGCGCTCGAGGTGCTTGCGGATGCCGGCATCCCCTTGCTCGAGGTGACGGTCGACACGCCGGGAGCGCTCGACGCCGTGCGCACCGCGGCCGACGCGGGCAGGACGATCGGCGTCGGCACCGTCCTGACGCCGGACCAGGTGCGCGCCAGTCGCGACGCGGGCGCGACGTTCGTCGTCTCCCCCGCCTGTCTTCCCGACGTGATCGAGACCGCGCTCGAGGTCGGCGTCGAGCCGATCCCGGGCACCCTGAGCCCGACCGAGCTCGTGACGGCGCTGCGCGCCGGCGCGACCGCCGTGAAGGTCTTCCCGGCCGCGCCGGTCGGCGGGCCGGGCTACATCCGCGCGCTCCGGGGACCGTTCCCGGACGTGCCCTTGCTCCCGACCGGCGGGATCGATCCGGAGGATGTGCCCGGCTATCTCGATGCGGGCGCGACCTGCGTGGGACTCGGGTCCGTCCTGGTCGGCAATCTGCCGCCGGCATCGGCCGCCGATATCGAAGGTATCGCGGCGCGGGCTGCGGCCGTGATGAACGTGGTGCGCGGATGAGCGAGCACTTCGATGTGATCGCGCTCGGCGAGACGATGCTGTCGCTCGTCGCCACGGACGGACCGCTCGCGACGGCGACCTCGTTCCACGCGACACACGGCGGCGCCGAGTCCAACGCGTGCGTGGCGCTCGCTCGCGCGGGGCTACGCGTCGCGTGGGTCAGCCGGCTCGGCGCCGACCACGCCGGCGATCGGATCCGCGCCGCGCTCGCGCGCGACGGCGTCGACCTGCGCTGGGTCGTCACGGACGACGGACGCCCGACCGGCGCGATGTTCCGCGACCGCGAAGGAGGCCTCGCCTACCTCCGGACGGGGTCCGCCGCGAGCGCCCTCGATGCACACGACCTGCACGACGTTCCGGTCGAGGAGGCGCGCGCCGTGCTCGTGACCGGCATCACCGCGATGCTCGGCGCCGGACCGCAGCGCGCGGCGATCGAGCTGCTCGAGCGGGCAACCGGCACCCGCGTGGTCGACCCGAATCTGCGCGCCGGCCTCTGGGGTTCCGACCGCGCCGCGGATCTGATCCGGCCACTCGTGCGACGCTGCGATGTCTTGATCGGAGGCGAACACGAGCTCGCCGTCATCGCCGGTGATGGCGCCGATCCCGAGAGCCTCGCGCGTGCGTGCGCGTCCCTCGGACCGACCGAGGTCGTGGTCAAGCGTGGCGCCGCGGGGCTCGCCGCGCTCGGACCCGACGGCTCCTGGCGCGAGCAGCCGCCGGTCCCGGTGGCCGAGCACGACCCCGTCGGCGCCGGCGACGCGTGCAACGCGGCCTACCTGGCCGCCCGGCTCGACGGGTGCGACATCGAGGACGCGCTCAAGGCGGGCGCGGTCGCCGGCGCCGCGGCGGCCGGTGTGCTCGGCGACACGCGGCACGCGCGATGACTCGCGAGGCGATCCAGCCCGACGACCTGCCGGTTCCGGCGCCGCCGTACAGCCCGGTTGTCGTTGCCGGCGAGCTCGTGTTCACGGCCGGGCAAGTCGCGATGAACCGAACGGGCACCATCGTCGACGGCGGCGTCGCGGAGCAGACCGAGCAGGTGCTGCGCAACGTCGCCGCCTGCCTGGCCGCCGCCGGCTGCGGCATGGACGACGTCGTGAAGACGACGGTGTTCCTCACGGACCTGGCCGACTTCCCCGCGTTCAACGAGGTCTACGCACAGCACTTCTCCCGTCCGTACCCGGCGCGCTCGACGGTGCAGGTCCGCCTCGCGGCAGGACTGCTCGTGGAGATCGAAGCGGTCGCGCGACGCCCGGTCGACTAGAACAGGGTCGCGACCGCGCCGACGACGCGGTCGTCGTCGTCCAACTCGAAGAGCACACGACGCCGGTCGAACGCCGCACACGGGTGCGAGATGCCGAACGCGACGACCTCGCCGACCTCGAGCCGCAACGACGCCGGCACGCGGCAGATCGCGTGCTGATCCATCGATCGCTCGACCGCCATGCCGTCGAGCGACCGGTCATCGTCGCGCATCCGCAACGGGATCGGCGCGTCGGTGTCGACGGGAACGTCCCGCTTCCCGAGCCCGATCACCGCGACCTCCGGTTCCGGCCGAGACAGCACGCTTCCCCACGCCTCGATCGCAGGCCGGAACCGAGGTCCCGGTCCATCCGCGAAGGGTGACCCGCGCTCGTACAGGCCGTGGTCGTGCGTGATCGTGCAGCCCGACCGAAGCACGACGCGGGCGCGCTCCGCGAGCGTCGCGACCCGATCGAAGAACAAGCTGCCCCCTGCGCTGACGATCGGCACGCCGTCCACCAGCCCGGACGACACCACGCGCTCCGACACGTCACCGAGCACGCTGACGAACGCATCCACCTCGCCGAGCACGGCCGGCGTTCGCTCGTGTCCGATCGTTCCCTCGTACCCGGCGACCCCCACGACCGTGAGCTCCTTCCGGCGAGCGGCCGCCTCCGCGACGGTCATCGCCGCGTCGAACGAGCGCGCGCCCGTCCGGCCGCCCGCGTGCCCCACCTCGACCAGGACCCGCAGCGGCGTCGCGCCGGCAGCCGACCCCCACGCATCCGCGAGCACCGTCACGCCTTCGGTCGAATCGACCCAGCAAGCGAACTCCATCCCGTCCAGCCCGCGTGCGAGCCACCCGATCGCGCCCGCATCGACGAGCTCGTTCGCGAGGAACGAACGGGGCACGCCGACACCCCGCATCACGCGGATCTGTGCTGGTGTCGCACCGGTGATCCCACCTGCGCCCGCATCGAGCTGCCGCTGCCACAGCTGGGGCGCCATCGTGGTCTTGCCGTGCGGGAACAGCTCGACCCTGTGCTCGGCGGTCCAGGCCTGCATCAGCGCCAGGTTGTGCCCGATCGCCGAGGCGCGCAGGGTGACCACAGGCGGCGAAAGGTCTCGGAGCATCCAACCCTGGTCGCCGACGGCGCCCAGGGTTGTCGCGGCGCCGGGCGGCGCGCCAACCGTGTCGCCAGCGACAGGAGTTGCGAGGATACGGTCGAGCTGCAGCGGCACGGCCGCACGCTACCAACGGAAGGAGCATCGATGGCGACCCTAGCGATCAACGGCGGTACCCCGGTCCGGGCCGCGCCCTACCCATCTTGGCCCGAGACGAACGATGACGAGTACGTCTCCGCCGTCGAAACGGTGGTGCGCAGCGGCGAGTGGGGTGGGTTCCCCGAGCCCGGGGTGCACGCCGCGGCGTTCGAGGCCGCCTTCGCCGCGTACCAGGGCGCCGCGTACGGCGCGCTGATGATGAACGGCACGATCACGATGGAGGTCGCGTGCAAGGCGCTCGGCATCGGCTGGGGCGACGAGGTGATCGTCCCGGCACTCACATTCTCCGCGACGGCCTACGCCCCGATGGCGGCGGGCGCCCTGCCGGTGTTCGTCGACATCACGCCCGACACGTGGACGATCGACCCCGAGCTCGTCGAGGGCGCGGTCACCGAACGCACGCGCGCGATCATCCCGGTGCACCTCGGACATCACATGGCCGACATGGACCGGATCATGGACATCGCCCGGCGCCACGGCCTCGCCGTGATCGAGGACTGCGCGCATGCGCACGGGCAGCGCTGGCGCGATCAGGGCGCCGGGTGCATCGGCGACTTCGGCTCGTTCAGCCATCAGTCATCGAAGATCTTGACGTCGGGCGAGGGCGGGTCGTTGCTCACCGATGACGAGCTGCTCGCGCAGCGCGCCCATTCGATCGTCGACTGCGGCCGCGCGAAGGACCCGGACGAGAAGGATTACACGTTCGGCGCGAACTATCGCCTCTCGGAGCTCAATGCGGCGCTGCTCGAGGTCGCGATCAAGCGGTTCCCTGCGCAGCAGGAGGCGCGCGCGATCGCCGGCAAGCGGTTCGAGCAACTCGTCGCGGACGTCCCCGGTATCACCGTGATGCCGGCCGACGACCGGATCACGCGCTGGAGTTTCTACAACTACCTGCTGAAGATGGATCCCGAGGCGTTCGCCGGCCGGCCGAACGAGGTCGTGTGCGCGGCGATGGAGGCCGAGGGCATCCAAGCCGAGGTGCAGTACCCGCCGATGAACCACTACGAGCTCTTCCAGCCGTCGTTGTCGCGGCTGCCGGTCGCGGTGGAATACGCCGACCGCCTCGATCCAACCAGGATGTCGTTCCCGGTCGCCGAGGCGGCGGGGCTGCGGGAGTCGATCTACTTCATGGAGACGACGTTCCGCGACGGTGAGCAGGGCGTGCAGGACGCGGCCGACGCCCTCGCGAAGATCCAGGCGAGCGCAGCGGAGTTGCCCGCGGCCTAGCCCTCGGGCCAGAACCGCGGCAGGTAGCGGCGGTTCACCTCGAGCAGCGCGTCCAATAGCGGCTGCGCCGTGTCGAGATCCGGGACCAGCGGGTTCGCGAGCAGGGCTTGGAGGGCATCGCCCCGTGAGCCCGAGAGGGCAGCGGCGATCGTGAGGCGCTCGTAGTCCTTCACGTGCGCCACGAGCGCGTGCATCTCCGGCGGCAACGGCTCGACCGAGAGGGGATGCGCGCCGTCGCGGTCCACGGTGCACGCGACCTCGACCACGTCGTCGTCGGCGAGGTTCGCGATCGCGCCCTCGTTGCGCACGTTGACCACCTGGACGTCGCCGGCGCCGGCCTGGAGCGATGCGATCAACGCCGCCGCCGCGTCCGAGTAGTACGCGCCGCCGCGTTGCTCGAGCAACGCCGGCTTGGTGTCGAGCGACGGGTCCTTGTACAGCTCGAGGAGACCCGCCTCGATCTCCATCACCTGTTCGGCGCGCGTCGTGCCCTCCCGCTGCTCCGCGAGCACAGCCGACGTCCGGTAGTAGTAGTGCAGGTAGTAGCTCGGGATGGCGCCGAGATCGCGGACGAACTCGATCGGCACCCAGTCGATCTCATCGAACGGGTGGTTCGGCGCGTCGGGCGACAGCGCGAGCAGCTCTGGCAGCCGGTCGACCCCGTCCACCAAGACCTTCCGCTCCCAGCTCAGGTGATTGAGCCCCACGTGCTCGAGCTGCACGCGGTCGGGCGTCACGTCGAAATACTTCGCGAAGCTCCGCTGGAACCCGATCGCCACGTTGCACAGACCGAGCGCGTGGTGGCCGGCGTCGAGCAGCGCCTGCGTCACGAGCCCCGTCGGATTGGTGAAGTCGACGAACCACGCGTTCGGTGCGCCGATCTCCGCCGTGAGCTCCGCGAGTCCCAGCACGACCGGCACGGTTCGCAACGCCTTCGCGAACCCACCGGGCCCGGTCGTCTCCTGCCCGATGACGTCGAACTCGAGCGGGATCGTTTCGTCGGTGTAGCGGGCCTTGTTCCCACCCACGCGAAGCTGCACGACGACGTAGTCGGCGCCCTCGAGCGCCTCGCGCGCGTCGCCGGTGAGCGCCAACGACCCGCCCCATCCGGCACGCCGCATCATCCGCTCGGCGAGCGCGCCGACGATCCCCAACCGGTCGGG
>DASYOY010000073.1:0-4573 GCA_036007245.1 Actinomycetota bacterium
CGTCGACGCGAACGTCGGCAAGCCGCAGGTCGCCTATCGCGAGACGATCACCAAGCTCGTCCACAAGGTCGACCTCAAGTTCGCGCGCCAGACCGGCGGCCGCGGCCAGTACGGCCACGTCGTGCTCGACCTCGAGCCCACGGGCCCCGGCGGCGGCTACGAGTTCATCAACAAGATCTCCGGCGGCGCCATCCCGCGCGAGTACATCCCGTCGGTCGACCAGGGGATCCAGGAGGCGATGGACAACGGGGTGCTGGCGGGCTACCCGCTGGTCGACGTCCGCGCGTCGCTGGTCGACGGCTCGTTCCACGAGGTCGACTCCTCGGAGATGGCGTTCAAGATCGCCGGCTCGATGGCGCTCAAGGACGGCGCGCGCAAGGCGGGCCCTGTGCTGCTCGAGCCCGTGATGGAGTTCGAGGTCACCACCCCCGAGGAGTTCCTCGGCGAGGTGATGGGCGACGTGACCGCGCGCCGCGGGCGCATCGAGAACATCGACGAGCGGTCGGGGCAGAAGGTCATCCGGGTCGTGGTCCCGCTGGCCGAGTTGTTCGGCTACGTCACCGACCTGCGTTCCAAGACCCAGGGCCGCGCGGCGAGCAGCCCCATGCAGCTGCACGCCTACAACGAGGTCCCAACCAACATCGCGCAAGAGATCATTGCCCGCGTGACGGGCGAGTAAGCAAGAAAGGGAAGGGCAGATGGGCAAGAAGCATTTCGAGCGGACGAAGCCGCACGTGAACATCGGCACGATGGGCCACATCGACCACGGCAAGACGACGCTCACCGCCGCGATCACGAAGCGTCAGGCCGACAAGGGCCTCGCCGAGTTCACGCCGTTCGATGAGATCGACAAGGCGCCGGAGGAGCGGGAGCGCGGCATCACGATCGCGATCGCGCACGTCGAGTACGAGACGGAGAACCGGCACTACGCCCACGTCGACATGCCCGGCCACGCCGACTACGTGAAGAACATGATCACGGGCGCGGCGCAGATCGACGGCGCGATCCTCGTGGTCTCCGCCGCCGACGGCCCGATGCCGCAGACGCGTGAGCACGTGCTGCTCGCGCGTCAGGTCGGCGTGCCCTACATCATCGTCGCGCTCAACAAGTGCGACATGGTCGACGACGTCGAGCTGCTCGACCTGGTCGAGCTCGAGGTTCGTGAGCTGCTCAGCTCCTACGAGTTCCCCGGCGACGACGTGCCGGTCATCCAGGTGTCGGCGCTGAAGGCGCTCGAGGGCGACGAGGCGTGGACCGCCAAGATCGACGAGCTGATGGAGGCCGCCGATAGCTACATCCCCGAGCCGGTCCGCGACACCGAGAAGCCGTTCCTGATGGCGATCGAGGACGTCTTCTCGATCACCGGCCGCGGCACGGTCGTCACCGGCCGCGTCGAGCAGGGCGTGCTCAAGAAGATGGAGGAAGTCGAGATCATCGGCATCCACGACACGCGCAAGACCACGGCCACCGACCTCGAGATGTTCCGGAAGCTCCTCGACGAGGTGCAGGCGGGCGACAACGTCGGCATCCTGCTGCGCGGGATCGACAAGGACGAGGTGGAGCGCGGCCAGGTGCTGGCCAAGCCCGGCTCGGTGACCCCGCACACCAACTTCGAGGCCCAGGTCTACATCCTGTCCAAGGAAGAGGGCGGGCGGCACACGCCGTTCTTCAACGGTTACCGGCCGCAGTTCTACTTCCGCACCACCGACGTCACCGGGACGGCCAACCTGCCCGACGGCGTCGAGATGGTCATGCCCGGCGACAACATCGCGATGACGGTCGAGCTGATCGCCCCGATCGCGATGGAAGACGGGCTCCGGTTCGCGATCCGTGAAGGCGGCCGCACCGTCGGTGCCGGCCGGGTCACCAAGATCCTCAAGTAGGCAGTAAGGACACCGCGCTCATGCCAGGGACGAAGATCCGCATCAAGCTCCGGGCGTACGACCACCGGATGCTCGACGTCGCCGCGCGCGACATCGTCGAGCATGTCCAGCGCACGGGCGCGAAGGTGGTCGGGCCGGTGCCGCTGCCGACCGAGCGGAACATCTACACGGTGATCCGCTCGCCGCACAAGTACAAGGACTCGCGCGAGCACTTCCAGATGCTCACGCACAAGCGGTTGATCGACATCGTCGACGCGACCTCCAAGACGGTCCAGGAGCTCCAGCGCCTGAACCTGTCGGCCGGGGTCGACATCCAGATCAAGCTCTAGGGGCCTCATGCCGGACATCAAAGGGATCGTGGGCGAGAAGCTGGGGATGACCCAGATCTTCGTCGAGACGCGCGCGGTGCCGGTGACGGTGCTCAGGGCCGGGCCGTGCGTCGTGACGCAGGTGCGCACGCAGGATCGCGACGGCTACGACGCCGTCCAGCTCGCCTACGGCACCGTGCGTCCCCGCGACGTGTCCAAGCCCGCGCAGGGCCACTTCGACAAGGCGGGCGCCGAGCCCGCCCGCTACCTCGTCGAGCTTCGCACCGACGACGCCGGCTCCTATGAGGCCGGCCAGCAGGTGACGGTCGATTCGTTCGAGGCCGGCGAGAAGGTCGACGTGGTCGGCGTCTCCAAGGGCAAGGGTTTCTCCGGCGTGATGAAGCGCCACGGGTTCCACGGCCTCGGCGGCGGCCACGGCGTCCACAAGAAGCACCGCTCGCCCGGCGCGATCGGTGCGTGCGCGACGCCGAGCCGCGTGTTCAAAGGGATGCGGATGGCCGGGCAGTTCGGCAACCAGCGCACCACGGTCCTGAACCTCGAGGTCGTACAGTCCGACCCCGAGCGCGGGCTGCTGCTCGTGAAGGGCGCGGTCCCCGGGCCCAACGGCGGGCTCGTGATGGTCCGGTCCGCCGTGAAGGCGCCGCTGAAGAAGGGAGCGGCCTGATGCCGTCGATCGACGTCATGGACGCGGCCGGCAAGAAGTCCGGCACCCGGGACCTCCCCGCGGCGATCTTCGAGGCGCCGGTCAACGTCCCGCTGATGCACCAGGTGGTCGTCGCGGCGATGGCCAGCAGGCGCGCCGGCACGCACAAGGTGAAGACGCGCGGCGACGTCCGCGGCGGTGGGGTCAAGCCCTGGCGCCAGAAGGGCACCGGCCGCGCGCGGCAGGGTTCGATCCGCGCACCCCAGTGGACGGGCGGCGGCGTCGTGCACGGCCCGGTGGTGCGCACCCACGACCAGCGCATCAACAAGAAGATGGTCAAGGGCGCGTTGCGCTCGGCGCTGACCGACGCCGCGACCAGCGGCAAGCTCATCGCCATCAAGGAGCTCACGTTCGACGAGCCCAAGACCAAGCAGGCCGTCGAAACGCTGTTGGCGCTCGAGTGCGAGGGCCGCGTGCTGCTCGTGCTGGACAGGCCGACCGACGACGGCGCGATCGAGAAGTCGTTCCGCAACCTGACGCATGTGAAGATCGCCTACGCACGCGGCCTCGGCACCTACGACGTGTTGCTAGCCGACCACCTCGTGTTCACCGCCGACGCGCTCGACGCGCTGGAGGGGTCGAGCGACGGCGGGGACGCGAGCACGCCCGCGGAGAAGACGGAGCCCACGCCGAAGGCGAAGGCCGAGCCGAAGGCGAAGGACGAGGCCGCAGACGGGTCCGAGGACGAGAACGGGTCTGCGGCCGAGGACACGGAAGGCGGCGATGAGGCATGAAGTCGCCGCGTGACGTGATCATCCGCCCGGTGGTGTCGGAGAAGTCCTACGCCGGGCTCGAGCTGAACACCTACACCTTCCTCGTCGACCCTCGGGCGAACAAGACCGAGATCAAGGAGGCCGTCCAGGCGATCTGGAACGTGCGCGTCACCTCGGTGAACACGCTCCGTCGCCCGGGCAAGGTCAAGCGCCGCGGCTGGACGGTGGGCAAGCGCGCCGATCAGAAGCGCGCGATCGTCACGCTCGCGCAAGGCGATTCGATCGAGATCTTCGAGGCAGGGAAGTAACCATGGCCGTCCGCAAATACAAGCCGACCACCCCCGGGCGCCGCGGCGCGAGCGTGTCGAGCTTCGACGAGCTCACGCGTGCCAAGCCCGAGAAGGCGCTGGTCGCCAAGGGCCGCAACAAGGCCGGGCGCAACGTGCACGGCCGGATCACCGCGCGCCACCAGGGCGGCGGCAACAAGCGGCGCTATCGGGTGATCGACTTCCGTCGGAACAAGGACGGCGTGCCCGCAACGGTCGCACACATCGAGTACGACCCGAACCGCTCGGCGCGGATCGCGCTGCTGCACTACGCCGACGGCGAGAAGCGCTACATCGTCGCGCCCGACGGCATCGCGCGCGGCGACAAGCTGATGTCCGGCGCCGACGCCGAGATCCGTCCCGGCAACGCGCTCCCGCTGCGCAACATCCCCGTCGGCACCGTCGTACACGCGATCGAGCTGAAGCCCGGCGCCGGCGCCAAGATGGCGCGGTCGGCCGGCGCGAGCGTCCAGCTGATGGCCAAGGAAGGCGCGATGGCCACCCTGCGGCTCCCCTCGGGTGAGACGCGGCTGGTCCCCGCGACCTGCAAGGCCACGGTCGGGGCGGTCGGCAACGCCGAGCACGAGCTGGTCCAGCTGGGCAAGGCGGGCCGAGCACG
>DASYOY010000074.1:0-2324 GCA_036007245.1 Actinomycetota bacterium
CGAAGTCGTGATGCTCGGTGAGGTCGACGAACCGCAGCAGACCGCCGCCGTCGACGAGTCCGGTGAGATGCGGTCGGTCTGGGAGGAGCCGCCGAACGCCTATGAACAAGAGGACGTCGTCGTGCGCGCGCCCTCCGAGGAAGAGCTCCAGGCCGCGGCCGAGCATTTCGCCGGTTCGATCGGCCGTGAGGAGACGTACCCGACCGAGCCCACCGACGTGTTCGCGGGCGCGAGCCGCGACTCCGGCGACCTGCTGAGCGATCTCGGCGCGGAAGCGGTCGAAGAAGAGCTCCTGTCGGACATGGACGAGTCGACGGTGCCGCGGACCGTGGTGGTCGGCGCCGAGGGGATCAGCGGCCCGAGCTGGCAGGAACCCGCCGCCGTCGAGGTCGGCGCGGAGATCGACCGGCGCGGACCGTCGGGCGATCGCGACGTGCCCGCCGCGTTCATGACCGGTGTCGGCCTCGCGGCTGTCGCGGTCGTGTCGCTGTGGGCCGGGCCGGCGTACTTCGCCGCGTTCGCGGGGCTCCTGGTGCTGGTCGCGCAGGGCGAGCTGTTCGGCGTGCTCGTGAAGCATCACGCGCGGCCGGCGTCGTTGATCGGCCTGGTCGCCGGCGGCCTGATGATGCTCGGCGCCTACTGGCGCGGCGAGGCCGCGACGCCCGCGATGTTCGCGCTGGGCGTCGTCGCGGCGTTCCTCTGGTTCATGACGGTGCCGATCGACCAGCGGGTGCACGTCGTGCGAGACCTCGGCATGACGGTGCTCAACATGGCGTGGATCCCGCTGCTCGGCGGGTACCTCATCGCGACGCTCAAACTGCCCGACGGCGACGCGCTCGTGCTGTGGGTGATCGTGCTGACCTTCCTGTTCGACACGACCGCGTTCCTGGCAGGCTCGATCTCGGGTGGCGGCTGGATCCAACGCCCGCTCGCGCCCAACGTCAGCCCGAAGAAGTCGTGGGAAGGCATCATCATCGGTGCGGCGTTCACCACACTCGCGTCGGCCGCGCTCGTCACCTCGTTCGTGAGCGTGTTCGAGGGGCGGCGGCTCGCGGCGGTCGGCCTCGGGCTCGTGATCTCCGTCGCGGCCACGTTCGGGGACCTCGCGGAGTCGCTGCTGAAGCGCGACATCGGAGTCAAGGACATGGGAACCCTTCTGCCGGGCCACGGCGGCGTGCTCGACCGGATCGACTCCCTGTTGTTCGTGGCGCCGGCCACGTTCCTACTGTTCCGCATCGTGTTCGGATGAGGTGATGTTCGGACCGCTCAGCGGGGTTGCACCGGGGGCGGGGTAAGCTCGACGGCATGAGGCAGCTGGGCATCCTCGGGTCGACGGGATCGATCGGCACGCAGGCGCTTGACGTCGTGCGCCGCAACCCGGAACGGTTCAAGGTCGTCGGGCTGTCCGCCGCCGGGATGAATCAGGAGCTGTTCGTCGGACAGATCCGCGAGTTCCTGCCGCCCCACGTCGCCATCGCCGACGAGGAGGCCGCGCGCGATATCCAGGAGCACCTCGGGCAGGTCAAGGGCGTGGAGTTCATCGTCGGCCCCGACGCCGCCGAGCAGCTCGCGCGCGAGACCGAAGGCGACTTCGTCGTCAACGCGTTGGTCGGCAGCGCCGGGCTCGGTCCGACGCTCGCCGCGCTGCAGGCCGGCAAGACCCTGGCCCTCGCCAACAAGGAATCGTTGGTCGTCGGCGGTGAGCTGGTGATGGATCTCGTGAAGGGAGAGCCGGAGCGGCTCCTGCCGGTCGACTCCGAGCACGCCGCGCTCGCGATGGCGATCCGCCACGAGCGCCGCGAAGACCTGAAGCGCGTCGTGATCACCGGCTCCGGTGGCCCGTTCCGCGGCTGGACCCACACGGAGCTCCAACGCGCGAGCGTCAAGGAGGCCTTGCAGCACCCCGTGTGGTCGATGGGGCCGAAGATCACGATCGATTCCGCGACCCTGATGAACAAGGGCCTCGAGGTGATCGAGGCGCACTACCTGTTCGACCTGGACTACTCGCAGATCCACGTGCTCGTGCACCCGGAGGGGATCGTGCACGGCATGGCCGAGTTCCGCGACGGGAGCCTGCGCGCCGAGATGGCGACCGCCGACATGCGGTTGCCCATCCAGCTCGCGCTCGCCTGGCCGGAGCGCCTGCCCACCGGCGTCGAGCCGGTGCCGCTCACCGAGCGGCAGCTCACCTTCGAACCGGTCGACCGTGAAGCCTTCCCCGCGGTCGATCTCGCCTACCGCGTCGGCGGTCTGGGGCTCACGTTCCCGGCGGTGATGAACGCCGCGAACGAGGTCGCCGTCATGGCCTTCCTGGAAGGGAAGAT
>DASYOY010000075.1:0-3367 GCA_036007245.1 Actinomycetota bacterium
CCTACTGAGCTACCTGGCCGGGTGGTGCCGGCTCGGGTCTCGCGACCCTAGCGCGCCTGACGGGCTTCGATCCCGCGATCTCCGCCTTGACAGGGCGGTGAGGACGGCCGGACTCCTCTACAGGCGCGTGTGCAGTTGTCAACGGCGCCGGAACGCCGGTGGTGCAATCGGTGCTGTTGGTGCCGGTGGTGCGTGCCCCCAACGGGATTCGAACCCGTGCTTCCGCCTTGAAAGGGCGGCGTCCTAGGCCACTAGACGATGGGGACGCAGGGCTCGCCTCCGGTTCGAGACGCCGGGGAAGGATAGCAAGGCCGCCTCACGCTGCTCGATACGGAGGTCCTAGGCTTCCGCCATGGACCGTGCCGGCGTCGAGGCGTGGATGGAGGGCTACCGGCGGGCCTGGGTCGCCAACGACCCCGACGAGGTCGAGGCGCTGTTCACGCCGGACGCGGTCTATGCGCAGGACGCGTTCCAGCCATCGTGGAACGGGCGAGACGAGATCATCCGCCGCTGGACCGCCGGGATCTCCCAGGACGTCGAGATGGACGCGCAGGTCTGGGCCGTCGACGGCGACCTGGCGCTCGTCCACCGGGACGTCACCACCCGGAACCACGGCGACCCCGTGGCCGTGGAGTACGACGGCGTCATCGTCCTCAGGTTCGACGGCGATCGATGCCGAGACCTTCGCGAATGGTTCGTCCGTCGAGAGCTTCAGTGAGCGCCCGACCGCGCCCCGCGGCGGTCTCGATCACGTTGCGCACGCGCCGGCGGGGCCACGAAACGCGACCCGGCCGGAGCGTCCGCACGTCGATCACCGACCAGTCCTGGTCGAACGCGATGACATCGATCGCGAACCGCATACCGATCGTGTGGACCGAACTGCACCGCGCGAGCACCAGCGCATGGGTGGCGTCCAGCTCGGTACGGCCGAGCAGCCCGCGCGTGCGCTCGACGTGGGTCTCGGGGATCTCGAGGGTCCAGCCCGCGACGTCGACGTGCCGCATCGGTCGACCGTAGCGTCTCGCGCCGACGCTCAGTCCTCGACGACCACGCCGAGGTCGAGTGGGCCGTCGGCGTGGCCGTCGGCGAGCAGACGCTCGAGATGGCCGACCAGGCCGATCGGATAGACGGCTTCCGGTTCCGCGCGGAGCCCATCGAGCGTGAACCAGCCGTGACCCGTGATCGGCTCCTGGTCCGGGAAGACGGTGACGGCCTCGAACGGCTCGCGCACCTCGACCAGGAACGTCTGCTCCTTCTGATGGACGCGCCAGCGGTCCCACGTGAAGGTGACCTGACGGGTCCAGATGCACGGGCCGAGGCCGAGATCGTCGCGGCCGACCTCCTCCGCGAGCTCGCGCCGTGCCGCGTCCTCGTAGGACTCGCCGTCGTCGAGGCCGCCGCCGGGCGTTACCCAGAACGGATCGCGGAACGACGGCTCGAGCCGGAGCAACAGGACCTGCGGCTCGGGCGTCAGGACGAGCAGACGTGCGGCACCGCGTTGGATCTGTTCCATGGTGGGCCGGGCAGGATTTGAACCCGCGACACGAGGGTTAAAAGCCCCCTGCTCTAACCAAGCTGAGCTACCGGCCCGATGGCAGGGGCCAGCTTATCGGCCGAACCCTGGGCGTCCGGTTCGTCGGTGTCGTCGTCGGTGGGCTCGAGACGGAACCGCGCGACCGTGCGCGCGAGCTCGTCGGCGAGCTCGGCGAGGCCGGCCGCCGCCGTGCGGGCGCCATCGACGCCTTGCGAGGTCTCGGTCGTCGCCGAGGCGACGCCGCGGATCGTCGCCGCGATCTCCTCGGCGCCGGAGGCCGCCTGGGACATGCGGTCGGTGATGTCGCCGGTCATCTGCTGCTGCTCGTCCACGGCAGCGGCGATCGTCGTCTGCGTGTCGCTGATGTGCCCGACCACCTGCGTGATGCGGTCCAGCGACGAGGTCGCGGCCTGGATCTCCACCTGGATGCCAGCGATCGTGCGGTCGATCTCCTCGGTCGCGGTCGCGGTCTGTCCGGCGAGCTCCTTCACCTCGTCGGCGACGACCGCGAAGCCCTTGCCCGCGTCGCCTGCACGCTCGGCCTCGATCGTCGCGTTCAGCGCGAGGAGATGGGTCTGCCGCGCGATCTTGGTGATCAGCGCGATCACCTCGCCGACCTGCTGCGAGGCAGCCTCGAGGCGCTCGACGGTCTGGTGTGTGTCCTCGGCGTCGGACACGGCGCGCTGCGCGATCATCGCGGCGTCGGCCGCGCTCGACGCGATCTCCTGGATCGAGGAGCGGAGGCCTTCCGCGCCGGTCACGGCCTGAGCGACGTTCCCCGATACCTGCGTCGCGGCGGCCGACACGTTGCCGGCCACGTCGGAGGTCTGTTCGGCCGCGGCGCCGATCGACGCGCCGGTCATCGCCAGAGTCTCTGCGGAGGTTGCGAGCGTGGTCGCGCCCGACGTGATCGACGACATGGCCTCGGCGGTCTGCGCAACGGTGGCGTTGAGGGCGGTTCCCATCTGCGCGAGCTCATCCGTCCCGCGGACCTCGACCGTGGCCGTGAGGTCGCCTGCCGCGACCCGCTCGAGCGTGTCGACCGACTCGCGCAGTGGCGACACGATCGAGCGGACGATCAGCGAGCCGAGCAGCAGCGCGAGCGCGATTGCGATGATGAGGAGCATGACGAGGCCGACCATCGCCTGGACGTACGCGGCGTGGGCGGCGCTGAGCTCCATCGTGGCTGCGCCGTTCTCCACGGCCATCATGTTTTCGGCGGTCCTCTGCGCATCGGCGAACAGCGGGGCGGCGTAGTTGTTGAACCGGGCGTCGAACGCACCCGTCGCGTTCCTGTCCGATAGGGGAAGCAACGTTTGGAACACGACAGGGTGCAGCTTCGACAGATCGTCCTCGAGCGTCTTCGCCTGGTTGAGTTCGGCTTGGCTCGGGCCGGTCGCGCGGAAGGCTGCGATGTCTTGCGTCGACTGGTCGAACGCGTCCTGGATCTGCTGTACATCTTGCGTCTTCTCGAGAAGGTGGATAGTGCCCGCGTGCGCCCGCAGGTTCATCTCGATCTCGTCGAGGGCCGCGTGGATGTTCGCGACTTCGGTGACTGGCTGCAAGGAGTGCTGAGCAACGGCCTCGAGGTTGTTCGAGATCCGGCGCATCTGCCAGATGCTGGCGAGTCCGACAAGCAGGGCGATCGCGATGGCGACGCCGAACGCACCGAAGATGCGTGTGGACACGCTCCGCCGGCGCATCGCGGTGTCCAGGTTCGGCAATCCAGGGGTCGGCAAACGCATGTGAGGTCTATCGACGCAGGTTCAGGGCTCCCTGAGCGTTCGACCAGGCGGGGCAGGAATCCCTGGGGGGCAGCGCTATCCGTCGAAG
>DASYOY010000076.1:0-5533 GCA_036007245.1 Actinomycetota bacterium
CCGCCGCGCACCGCGAGGTCCAACCCGTTCTCACGTGCGTGGTTCACTGCCGCGATCACGTCCCCGGCGTTCGCCGGGCGAACGACCACGGCCGGACGTTTGTCGATCATCGCGTTGTAGACGGCTCGGGCCTCGTCGTAGCCCTCGTCCTCCGGCGCGATCACCTGCCCGTGGACCTGCTCGCGCAGCTGCTCGATCGTGGTGCCCATGGCGAACCCCCTTCGCTTGCCGACCTCGACCGGGCGACCGTACGCGCGAACCGTGTGACGCTGCGTGTGAGCCGCCTTGCTCACCGGGGTCGTTGCGGCGCAGGATGAGCGCCATGGGGATCGAGGCCCGGCTTCTGGGTCCACCGCTCGTCGTTCGCGACGGGGTCGTGTACGCGGCGCCGCGGGGCAAGAAGGTGTGGGCGCTGCTCGCATACCTGGCCCTGAGCGAACAGGCCCCCACACGGCAGCACCTGGCGGATCTCCTGTTCCCCGATGCGGAGGATCCCGCGAGCGCGCTTCGCTGGAACCTCTCGGAGCTCCGCCGGTTGTTGGGCGGTCCCGACACCGTTGGGAGCGGGACGACCGTTGGGCTGCGGCTGCCGAGGGACACCACGATCGACGTGCACGTGCTGCAGGCGGGAACGTCAGCCGACGCGGTGGCGTTGCCCGGTCTGGGCCGCGAGCTCCTCGAAGGCGTGCGTGTCGAGGCGAGCCCGGGGTTCGCCGCGTGGCTGTTGGGGGAGCGGCGCCGGCTGCAGTCGATCGGGAGCGCGGTGCTGCGCGAAGGCGCGCTCCGGGCGATCGCCGCCAACAACGTGCGCGCCGCGGTCGAGCTTGCCACGCGTCTGGTCGGCACCGACCCGCTCGATCAGGACGCGCACGTGCTGCTCGTGCGGGCGTTCGCCGCGACCGGCGACGAGACGGCGGTGCAGGATCAGCTGACCGCGTCGGCCGAGCTGTTCCGCGTCGAGCTGGGGGAGGACATCGCGCCTGCGCTGTACGGGGCGGCACGGCTCGGCGTGGCGCCGTCGCGGGCGCCCGGCGACACGCGCGCCGCGGCGGAGGCGCACCGCGAGTCCGGCGAGGCGGCGCTCGGCGCAGGCGCGCTCGATGTCGGACTCGAGGAGCTCCGTGCAGCGGTCGATGCCGCCAGCGACGATCCGGCGCTCGAGGCCTCGATGCTCCTGTCCCTCGGCTCGGCACTCGTGCACGCGGCGCACGGCCGCGATGAGGACGGCTCGGCCGCGTTGCACCGCGCGATCGCAGCCGCCGATGCCACGGGTGATCGGCGCACGTCGGCTGCTGCGCACCGCGAGCTCGGCTATGTCGAGCTGCTGCGCGCCGACTACGCGCGCAGCCTCGTGTGGCTGCAACAGGCAGAGGAACTCGCCGACGGCGACGAGCTCGAGCTGTCGCGCGTGCGATCGGTGCGCGCGGCGACGTTCGGCGATGTCGGGAAGCACGAGACCGCGGACGAGGAAGCCGACGCCGCCGTCGCGCTCGCCGAGTCGGCCGGTGCCGAGCGTCAGCTTGCGTGGGTCGAAACGATCCGCGGCCGAGGGCAACTCTGTCGCGACGACGTCGAACGAGCGGAAGCCACGCTGGAGAACGCACGCGACCGGACGCGCTCGGAACGATGGACGGCCTTCCTGTCCTTCCCCGAGGCGTTGCTCGGCGAGGTGTGGCTTCGAACGGGGCGTATCGATCAAGCCGCCGAGATCCTCGAGCATGCGTTCACGCTCGGCTGCTCGGTCGACGACGCATGCTGGGAGGCGTACGCGGTCCGGGGGATGGGCCTGTTGCAGGCGGCCCGCGGCGATCTCGACGAAGGGATCGCGTCGATGGATGACGCGCTCACGCGATGTCTGCGCCAGTCCGACACGCACCAGTGGATCCGCGGCTACGTGATGGAGGCGCGGTGCGCGCTCGGTGTCGCGGCCGGCCATCCGCTGGTCGGCACGTGGGCCGCCGAGCTCGCGTCGTTCGCCGGGCACACGGGGATGCGCGAGTTCGCCGTGCGCGCGTACCTCTATCAGCGCGACCTCGGCGACCCCGACGCGCTCGAGGCCGCACGAGCGCTCGTCGTTGAGGTGCAGAACCCGCACCTGCACGAGCTGCTCGAAGCCGAAGAGATGCCCCGGCTCGAGCAACTCATCGGCGTCGCCTGAGCCGGACCCCGGGCCCGTGCAGCGTTTGAGGGCCAATCGGGGGCTTCCGTTGTCGCGGCTCGGGGGTATAGGTTCGGCACGGGTCCGGCTCGTATCGGGAGGTGGCTGTGCGGAAGCGATCCCTGCTCACGTTCGTCTTGCCGACGTTGCTCGCGTTGAGCGTGGTCCCGCCGATGACACACGCGGAGGCCGCCACGTACCGCGAGGGCGTCCCGCGGTTCGGCAACGTCTTCCTTATCATCGGCGAGAACACGACGTATTCGCACCTGAAGATGTCCAACGCTCCCTACCTGCTCGGCGAGCTCAAGCCACAGAGCGCATGGCTGACGAACTACCGCGGTGCGACGCACTGGTCGCAGGCGAACTACGTGGCGCTGACGTCGGGACAGTTCACCAAGTGCGAACAGCAGGACTACGGGATCTCGTGCCATCAGAACGTCGACAACCTCTTCCATCAATTGGATGTTGCGAACGGGACGTGGCAAGGAGCCTGGACGACGTGGCTCGAAGGCGGCACGGCCCGGTGCGACACGGGGTCGGGGTCGCTCTGCGAACCGAAGGACTCGTGTCCCTTGACCGGCTTCTACACCACGGGGAACCCGGCGATCCTGTACGACAACGTGGAGGGCGCGAACGGCGTGTGGTCGGAGACCGATCGCTCGCAGGAGTGCATCACCAACGACATCTACGCGGGCGGTGAGCAACACCCGATGGGGTTGTTCAACAACGCCCTGGCGGCGGGCACGGTGCCGAGGTTCAACCTCGTCCTGCCGAACGGCTGCGAAGACGGCGAGGCGAACTGCAAGCCCGTCAACAACCGCTATCGCCAGTTCGACCTGTTCCTGCAGCGGGAGGTGCCCAAGATCGAGGCGTCGCCCGCGTTCGGAGATAACGGACTCATCGTCGTGACCTATGACGAGTCCGAGCGTGAGGGCGGGCTCGCGAAGAAGTGGGGGTACGGGATGGGCGGCCACGTCGTGTGCGCGTTGATCGGACCCCAGGTCCGGCCGGGCTCCTACGACGGCAGCTACTACCACTACAGCCTGCTGCGCACGCTCGAAGACGGGTTCCTGGTCGACGGCTACGTCGGGTACGCCAACGACGTGACCGCGATCTCGCATATCTGGCGCTGAGCCGGACCGCCGAGGGGACGATCGTGCTCGGACTCAGTCCTGGGCGCGCATACGGAGGTATCGCGTCGCGCCGGCAAGGTGGCGCTCCACGAACCGCGCGATCGGGGGAGCGGGCGTGAGCTGGGGATCGGTGATCACTTCCGGGTCGACGAGGTCGAGCGTCTCGTTGCGTGTCTCGATCGTGCAGTCGCCCGCGGCAAGGACGTTCTTCACCCACTGCACGTCTGAGCCGTAGGTGAGGAAGATCAAGAACGTGTCGCCGCACCGGCACGTTGACCGGCGTGCGGTAGAGCCGCCCGCTTGACCGGCCACGGTGCTAGATGATCCCGAAGACGGGGAGCCGTCCGGCGAGCGGACGCAGGACCGGATCGATGAAGCGCGTCGCGACGCGGCGCAGCGGCCAGAGGCGCGTTCGATCGTTCATCCATCGACTCTACGAGTGAACGGGAAGCTGGTCTCGTTCAAGCACCTCCCGTTCGTACTGCCTACCGACCGGTGTGGGCCGAGACGTCAGCCGTCTCGGCCCTCACCGTGGAACTACGGTCGTCCGCCGTTACGCGAGGGACCGCAGCCCCACTTCGGGCGGCAGCCGGGCGGGATGTGTCCCACCGTCGCGAAGCTGTTCCCTGTCGGAGCGACCTGCGACACGTGGGCCGGAACCCCCGTCCCCGTCGACAAGATCGACCTCGCTTCAGCCGCCACCACGAACAATGCGACCGAAAGAGTCAACGCGGCGATCACGACCGCGAGCCGTGGGCGGCGCCTGTCTCGACCAAGAGCCTCGGTAGCCATCGCGGACCTCCTTCCACCGGGCGGGGCATTCCCGCCTCGCCAGGAAGGCTGCCGCGGAAGGGTTTCGGAACGCATGCGGGTTCGACTGCAGAACGACTGCGGTCGCGCGAACGGGTCAGAAGCCGCAGGTCGCCTCGTACGGCTGCCCAGGGAGGAGTTGCTGCCACTCTTGCAGGGTGAGGTTGCGGCCCGCGACGGTGCAGGCTCGCGTGAGCCAGTCCGACTGATCGACGTCCCACACCCAGCCTTGGCCTGCGTCGGAGACGACGAAGAGGCGACGGCCGTCGGGACTGAAGAGGGCGGCCATCCATCGGCTCGGAGCCGGGCCCGGGAGGGGATCTCCCAACGGCGTTCCCGTTGCGACATCCCAGAGCAGGACGTTGCCTGATTCGTCCGCACCCACGACGGTGGTCCCGTCCGCGCTGATATCGACGGTCCCCGGGAGCCCGTTCAATCCGGTCATCGGTGGACCCAATGGCGCACCCGTGGCGATGTCCCATAGCCGTGGACCGGCCTGTCCTCCGGTCACGATCGCGCGGCCGTCGTTCGAGACATCCGATGAGTAGACGCCGACATTGTCGACGCGCACGTTCAACAGGGATGCCAGCGTCTGCGCGTTCCACGTGACGAGATCACCACCCGTAGATTGGCCTGTTGCCGCGGTGAGTTCGGAACCATCCGGCGTGAACGAGACCTGATCGACGGTCTGCTCAGTG
Source organism: Actinomycetota bacterium (assembly GCA_036007245.1). GTDB lineage: Bacteria > Actinomycetota > UBA4738 > UBA4738 > HRBIN12 > AC-51. The sequence continues at coordinate 4,800 of DASYOY010000076.1, forward strand.
TCGACGTGACCGACGAGTCGTGCGCCGTTCGTGAGATCCCAGAGATACGTCCGGCCGCGGGATCTGTCCGGCAGCGGACCGCCGCCGGCCAGCATGTCCCCGCTCGGAGAGAACGCCAACGACCAAACCTGGGTCCCCTCGATGCCGGGGAGGTTCGCGGATGCCGGCCTGCCCGTGGCGACGTCCCAGAGCCTGACGAAGTACTGGTTCTGGTTCGCCGAGCCAACAGCGAGCGTCGAGGAGTTGGGGCTGAACGCGAGACCGAGCGGGAGGCTCCCCGGATCGGTGATGCGCCGAACGATCTCGAGGTTGGAGGTGTCGATCAGCGCGACCGAAGGACGCGACTTCGATCCGACGCTGGTGGTCGCGAGCGTTCGGCCGTCCGGACTCTCTGCGAAATACGGCCACTGCCCGAAGCCGGACCCGGCCGTGAAGGGCCGCACGAAGCTTTCACGGCCAGAGAGGTCCCAGACGACCACCTCGCGGTTCCGGTCGGTCGTGAACGCGGTGCTTCCATCCGCTGACAGGACGGGCCCTCTGAGCGGGACGCCCGCACCCGTGAGCGAGCGGCTGATCGAGGCGGTGGCCACGTTCCAGATCGAGAGCTGCTGGTCGTTCCCTGCGGTCACGAGGGTCCGACCGTCGGGGGAGAAGTCCGCGCCGAGGATCTCGAACTGGGTCGATGCCGACGCCCCGTGGTGGATCGACGTGACGCGCGAAGCGCCGCTGCGGAT
>DASYOY010000077.1:0-10682 GCA_036007245.1 Actinomycetota bacterium
CCGTTGCCCATGTCGTTGTCGTAGAGCTCCCAGCCGAACGCCGACTGATAGAACTTCTTGGCGCGCTCCTGGTCGTCGAACGTGATCTCGAAGTGCACGACCTTGTCCATGACGTCCTCCCTCCCTAGGAGATGTCGGATCTCCAACCTAGCGCGTTCGCGGCGAAGGGTGGAGTCAGCCCGCCGGCCTACCCGAAGGAGCTACGGCTCAAGGCGTTTGGCCAAGATCCGCTCCACTTCAGCAGAGGCCGAAGCCGTGACCTCATCGCGGAAGCCGAGCTTGGGAGCGACCCTCGCGACGAGGCGATCGAATAACGCGATCGAGTTGCGCAACGCGTCTTCCGAGCTTTCGATGGAGTAGTCCGACCAGCACGCCGCGACGTCGCTCGCTACGTCGGGATCGGCCCATCCGGAGATGGTCGCTCCGTTGTGCGGTGGACGGTCCGCCCAGCCGCTCCCCACGCCGTGGTCCCACTCGATCATCTGCAAGAGTCGATCTTTGAGCTCGGCATCGCGCGTCTTGATCGGCCAAGGATCCTGTCTGACCACCGCCTTCGCACACTGGATCGCAGCCGCGTAGAACCAATCCATGCAGATCCGGAACTCGTCGGCGGACGGAGGCGCGACGCCCACGGTGGGTTCGAGCCGGTTCGCGCGCGAGTCCTTGTCCATCAGCACGAGGTACGCGCCGTCGTAGGCGACACCCTCCGCGAGCGCGATCACCGGCGCGACCATGAAGTCGATCTTGCCGTCGACGTAGTAGACGAGCCGCGTCGGATGCCACTCGGGGTTCTCGAGCGATTCCGTCACGAGCACGTCGCCGAACTGCTCGAACCAGGTGGTCTCCTCGAGGAGCGGATGCGTCTCGCGGACGTACAGCTCGATGTCGAGATCCGAGAGGTCGTCATGGTCGCCGCGTGCGAACGACCCGGTCACCACGACCAACCGGATGTTCGGATCTTCTGTGGCCCAAGCGACGACGTCCTCCAGGATGCGCTCCTGGTCCATCCCGGCATCGTATCCGCGGTCAGTGCGGTGAGACCACGCGCCGGTGCACGCCGCGCGCGCCGCGAACCGCGTCGGCGATCGCCGGCGGAGCGGTATCCGTCATCGGATGCGGCAATCGGTTGGGGTCGAACCACCCGATGTCGTCGATCTCGCCCTCTTGCGGGCGCATCTCGCCGCCCGCGATCGTCGCCGTGAACACCGACACATCGAGGAGCGGGGCGCCCGCCGCGCTGACGATCTGGTACTCGCCGATCAGCTCCCCGAGCTCGACGTCGAGGTTCGTCTCTTCCTTCGCCTCGCGGATCGCGTTCTCTTCGATGCTCTCGCCTGGTTCGTGCCGGCCGCCGGGGAGCCCCCAGCGCCGCTTGTCGTAGCCCTCGTGCACGAGGAGCACGCGACCGTTCTCGTCGGTGAGCACGACGGAGGCCGCCTTGCGAGTCATAGCTCTTTCCAATAGCCGGTGATGTTCGGCGCGTAGCCCATGCCCTGTTCGTAGAACGGGACAGCCGACGGGCTCTGCGCGTACGTGTTGAGGAACGCGCGCTTCGCCCCGCGCTCCTTGGCCCACGACTCGGCCGCGCGCATGAGCTCGGTCGCGATCCCTTCGCGACGATCCCCCTCGAAGACGAACAACGCGAGCACGCGCAGAACCGACTGCCGTAGATCGGCAAGGAGTTCCCAGCGGGCATCGGGGCCGGGCCGGGAGATCTCGGCCTGCACGTATCCCTGGACGGTGCTGTCGATGTCGGCGACGAGCCAGAGCCGGTCCTCATCGGCAGGCCCGCCGATCGCGGTCCGGATCCAGCCTTCGAGGCCTTCGTCGTCGGGAACACGGAACATCGTCGGATCGATGGCCTCGTAGTAGCGACCGAACTCGAGCCACGCCTCGGCGAGTCGGGGCGCATCTGCCGCGATCGGGGAACGGATCACCACGGCCATCTTCTACGAACGGTACCCCGGAGCGTGCGACCCCGCCGCTCAGATCGAGGAGGGTGTGCTCGTCGTCCCAGAAGCTTCCGGATCGTCGCCATATCGAGGAACGCCAGCCGTCGGGGTAGCTGTCATCGTCGTTGCCGATGCAGAACTCCCGCCAAAGCCCAGCCGACGAGGACCATGTGGAGGAAGGTGTTGTACGCCGCGAACGGCAACCGCCTACAGCTGCGCGATCCACTCGAGCGGGAACGGCGGCTGCGCGAGCGGCAGCACCGCGATCCGCAACAGCGCGAGCGGGTTGTCGTCGCCGGCGCACCGGTTGAGATTGACCTCGTCGCAGCCGGTGCAGCGGTGCACGATCACCCACTCGCCGCCTCCGCGAACGCTGATGCCGATCGGCTCCATCAACGAACAGCACTCCGAGGCGCGATCGCCGGGCGTGCGGTCGTCGAGATGCCTGCTCCACAAGCAGTTCGGGCAGTGATTCCTATTGTTCGTTCCGGGCGCGTCGTCCGGCACGTCGAGCCGGCACCGACCGCATCGGAACGTGTCGGTTCGTCGTCGATCACCACGACGTCGTTGGTCTGACACGAGCATGACCTCCTGCTGGGCACGGTGGACAGGCGCGCGCCCCGGAGGCTGAGACAGGTCAGCGTGTGAAGGAAGGACCGTCCTCAGGACGCGCGTGAATGACCACCGTGGCCGCAGTCACAAACACACCGTCCTTCGTTCGATCCGTGCCGCTCGCGATCGAGCGGCGAACCGCCGGACCGTAGCACTCAACGCACTCCGGCTCAAGGCCGCCGTCGATGAACGGTGCCGTTAGTAGCCTCGATCGATGCACACTCGGTCGAGGATCGTGCAGCCGATCGCTGCCGTGTGGGGCGACGACCGGGTGTCGGCGGTGCTCGGTGCGGCGGCCGTGCTGGTCCTTGTGGCTGCCGTGGTGGTCGCGCCGTCGCGGTTGCCGCACGCGATGGCGACCACGGCGAAGCCGTTCCTCGAGGTCGGCACGATCGTCGCCGTCGGGTGGCTTGCCGTGCGACTCGGCGCGATCGACACGTTGACGTCGTCGTGGCGAGGATGGGGCCGAGCAACCAACGTCGCCGTCGTGCTCGGTCTGTGTGTGCTCTTGTCCGGGTTCTTGAACCTCGACGTCGCTGTGGGGATCGCGGTTCCGGTGGCGCTGTTCGCCGCAGCCGAGGTTGGACTCGACGCCGGCCTGCTCGTGATCGCGGTCGCGAACGTCGCCAACGCCACGTCCTTCTTGCTCCCCACATCGAACCTGACGAACCTCCTCGTGATGGGAACGCAGGACGTTCCCGCAGGGCAATACCTCGCGTCGACGTGGGTGGCGTGGCTCGCCGTCACCGCCGTGACGTGCGCAGTGTTGGTCCCGCTCGTGTTGCGACGCTCGCCCAGCGACGGCGTGCGAACGATCACGATGGACTGGTCGCTTCGTCGGATCGCGATCGACCTGGCGGCGATGTTCCTCATCGCAGCCGGGCTGCGCGCGATCTGGTCAACGGGCATCACGCTTCCCGGCGGCTTCGCCGCGCAGACGCTCACCGGCTCCGCCCTGGCCTCCGCCGCCAACAACCTGCCGATCGCCGCCGTGGTCCACGGTGGCGCGGGCCTCGGCCCCTGGACGGCTATCCTCGCGATGTCGATGGGCGCGAACCTGTTCCTCATCGGATCGGTCGCGACCGTGATCTCGCGGCGGCTCGCGACCGAGAGCGGCGCGCGGTTCTCATTGGCGACGCTCACGCTCGTGGGTATCGGGCTTCTTCCGTTGCAGCTCGCAGCGGCGTACGTCGGGCTGCGCGTCACCGGCGCGATCGCCTGACGCATGGACGTATCGCGCGGCCCCTAGTTGGATGGGGGTTCCGGTCTCCGAGCCCGAGGAGGGGTCATGGCGAGCATCAATGAGCACGAGAGCGCACAGATCGACCGTGCCAACGCGTCCGGCAAGCCGCCGGTGATGTTCATCCACGGCCTGTGGTTGCTGCCGAGCAGCTGGGACAACTGGGCGAAGTTGTTCGACGAAGCCGGCTACACCGCGCTCACGCCCGGCTGGCCCGACGACCCCGAAACCGTCGGCGAGGCGCAGCAGCATCCCGAGGTCTTCGCCCGGAAGACCGTCGGCCAGGTCGCCGATCACTTCGAAGATGTCTCGCGCAAGCTCGACGGCACGCCCGTCGTGATCGGGCACTCGTTCGGCGGGCTGCTCGCGCAGATCCTCGCCGGCCGCGGCGTCGCCAAGGCGACGGTCGCGATCGACCCAGCGCCGTTCCGCGGCGTTCTGCCGCTGCCGATCTCGGCGTTGAAAGCGGCGTCGCCGGCGCTGGGCAATCCGGCCAACCGTCATCGCGCCGTCCCGCTCACCTACGAGCAGTTCCGCTACGCGTTCACCAACGCGGTCGGCGAGGAAGAGGCCAAGCAGCTCTACGACACGTATTGCGTTCCGGCCTCGGGCACGCCGATCTTCCAGGCGGCCGCCGCGAACCTCAACCCGTGGACCGAGGTGAAGGTCAAGTCGAAGAACCCCGACCGTGGGCCGCTCCTGATCATCAGCGGCGAGCAGGACCACACCGTGCCGCCTGCGATCGCGAACGCCTCCTACAAGAAGCAGAAGCGGAACAAGAAGAGCGTGACCGAGATCACAGAGATGCCGGGCCGCGGGCACTCATTGACGATCGACCACGGCTGGCGTGAGGTGGCCGAGACCGCGTTGCAGTTCGTGCAACGGTTCCAGTAGCGGGTCTCTAGGCCTGCGTGGGGCCGAGCGGGATCAACGCGTCGATATCGGCGAGGTCGGCCGGGCTCAGCACGATGTCGGCGGCCTCGGCGTTCGACCGAGCGTGCGCCGGGCTGCGCGTGCCCGCGAGCGTCGTACTGACGCCGGGCTGCTGCAGGTTCCAGGCGAGCGCGATCTGGGCGAGCGAACAGCCCACACGGTCTGCGACGCTTCGCATCCCATCGACGACCGCTTCTGAGCGCTCATACTTGCCCGGCGAGAACAACCGCTTCCAGAAGCTCCACTCGGCGTAGTCGGGCAGAACCCGAGCGAAGTCCTCGGGGCCGGTGATCGCACCAGCGAGCATCCCGTTGCCGAGTGGCTCGTACGTCACGACACCGATGGTTTGCGTCGCGCACCAGCGCGCGAGTTCGCGCGTCTCGAGGTGATCGATCAACGACAAGCCCTCTTGCAGCACGTCGACCGGGCCGACGGCCAGGCACCGCTCGACGTCCGACTGCTCGAAGTTCGACAGGCCAACGAGTCGCGTAAGCCCGTCATCGACGAGCGAGCGCATCGCACCCCATGAATCCTCGAGCCCGTCGGTCGTCTCGCCTGGGTAGTGCATCAGGTACATGTCCAGCCGATCGACGCCGAGACGTTCGAGACTGCCCTCACACGCCTCGCGGATCTGCTTCGGCTCGAAGCCGGTACCGTCGGGCAACGGTGCCACCTTGCTCGACAGCTTCATCGGCTGTCCAACGTCGCGGAGCGCGGCCGCGATCACCGGCTCGTTCTTGCGGTCGGAGTACTGCTCTGCGGTATCGATCCAGTCGACACCGGCCTCGATCGAGGCAAGCAGCACATCGCGTGCACCCGGCCAATCGGGGTCGTCCTCGAACTCGAACCCGCCGAGCCCGACGACCGAGAACCACTCGCCACCGATCTCAACGCTTCGCATGCGACAACCCTAGCGTGAACGGCGATGCCGATCCTTCCGGAACTGCCGGCGGTACGGGTCGGCTCCTCCTCGGGTTGTGTTCGTCCAACCTGAGGCGGTCCTAAGACGACACGCGCTCGGCGTATCGGCCGCCGAGATGGATCCCGTCTACCTGTCCACTTTCATCGCGCGTGAAGTATCCCTTCATCCCTTTCGCAGGTCCGTCGGGAACGATGTACCGGTCGCCGTCCCCCGGCAAGATCCCGATCGGCACCGGCGGCTCGTCGGCCGCCTCCTCACCGAGCTGCTCAAGCACCTCGGGTCGGATCGTGACGTCGATGATCAACAGGCCGTCGGCCGCGGTGAGGTCGGCGATCGCGGCGATCGTCTCGTACCGACCTACATACTCGGCCAGCATCTCGTCGCTTAACCGCAGCGGCTCAGGGTCTTTGATCTCGACGCCCAGGTAGGCCTGGAAGGCCCATCGCGTGATCCGCTCATTGAACTCCCCGCCGTTGGGGCCGCAGTTCGTGAGCGACGTGACCGCGAACGCCTTCTCGGGAACCATCTCGAACGTCGAGTGTTGGCCGGCGGTGTCGCCGCCATGCGCCACGACGCGGAGACCTTCGACATCGCGGAGGAGCCAACTGATCCCGACGGCATCGCCGAGCGCGTTCCCCGGGCACTCGACCGTCGGCTGTTGCATCCGCTTGAGCATCTGCTCCGACAACACGCGCGCGCCGTCCTTGGCGGTGCCATCCCCCATGTGGAAGCGTGCCCACGTCAGCTGGTCGGCGACGGTGGTCACCGCGCCACCCATCGGGTTCCCGTAGCGGCCGAGCTCCCACGGGCGCGTGACCTCGATGGACCCGTCCTGGTTCTGCTTATGCCCCTGCGCGAAGCGGTACGTCATGATCTCCTTCGCGAGGTAGTAGCTGCGCGTCATGCCGACCGGCTCGAACACGAGCTCCCAGATCACGTCCTCGTAGACCTTGCCGGTGACATGCTCGAGAGCCTTGCCCGCGAGCGCCAGCGACGCGTTGTTGTAGGAGACGGTTGACCCGAGCGGCGTCACCTGCTCGATCGTGGCCATCCGTGCAACGTATCGGTCGAGCGCGTCATCACCCTCGCCCGTGTTCTCGAACAGATCGCCGTCCCATCCTGCCGTGTGGTTGAGCAGCTGGAGCAGCGTGATGTCGCGGGCGACCTGATCGTCCTTGAGCTTCAGCTCCGGAACATAGGTGCGAACCGGCGCGTCGAGGTCCATCTCGCCTCGCTCGACGAGACGGAGGATCGCCGTGCTCGTGTACGTCTTCCCGGTGGATCCGTTCTGGAACAGCGTGCCGGGGTCGACGGGAAGCGGATCCTCCACGCTTGTAACGCCGTGGAACGCCGCATGATCGTCCTCACCGAACACCACACCCACGGCGGTGCCAGGAACGTCCAGCTCGTTGGCGAGCACCGACACTTGCGCCTGCAGTTCCGCCTCCGTCGCCATCGTCCTATCCCCTTCCTTTGAGATACCGATGAGAATCTGACATACCCTCTGGTATGTCAAGTCGGTCCGGCGTACGATCGAGACATGGCCGGAGCGGCACTTTCCCGGGACGAACGCAAGCAGCAAACACGCGCCGCGATCATCGACGCCGCCGCACGGCTCTTCGCCAAGCACGGGATCGAGGCGACGTCGCTCGACCGCATCGCCGGGACCCTCGGGCTGACGAAGGGAGCTGTGTACTCGACCTTCGCGAGCAAGGAGGAACTGATCGACGCCGTCGGACAGTCCAGAACGCTGCTGATAAGCCCCGATCCGCTCTTCCGCGCAGATCTGACATTGCGTCAGGGGCTCGGCGAGCTTGCGAAGGACTTCTTGACGATGCGTCCGAAGATGACGCGGGAGATCCTGTTCCTTGAGCTGGAGTTGTTCCTGTACGGGGAACGGCATGCGCCGTGGGGCCGGCGGGAGCTCCGGATCGCACGCGAGGGCCGGCGGGAGGCGGCCGTGCAACTGGAGGCTGCAGCGACGCAGCGCGGAGAAGCGCTGCCGCTGCCGGCCGAGGATTTCTTCGTAGCGCTGGAGGCGCTGCTCATGGGGATCGCGCGAGAACAGTTCCGCGATCCCGGTTCGATCTCCGACGCGTCGATCGAGCAGCTGATCGTCGGACTCGCGAGCTGAGCGATCAGAACTCGGTCACGCGCTCGTCCTTCAGGTTCGAGGGCGACCCCACGGATGCAAGGATATGCGTCGTGGGCAAGCCGGTGATCGTCGAGTACCAGCCGCGCTGGCCCGAGGAGTTCGCCGAGATCCGCGGCCGACTCGCGCGCTCGTTCGGTGACCGGGCCCTCTTCATCGAGCACATCGGCTCCACGTCGGTGCCGGGTCTCGCCGCCAAGGACGTGATCGACGTCCAGGTCAGCGTCGCGACGCTGGAACCGAAGGAGCGGCTCGAAGCGGCGCTCGAAGCCGCGGGCTTCGTTCCCTATCGAGGCGAATCACCGGCGTGGGACCACGTCCCGCCCGGCTCGGACCCGCACCCACCGGAGCGGTGGCACAAGCTCTTCGCCTCCGCGTCGCCGGACGAACGCCGCGTGCATATCCACGTGCGCGTGGCGGGCTCCCCGAACGAGCGGTTCGCGCTGCTGTTCCGGGACTTCATGCGGACGCACCCGGACGCGAGCGGCGCCTGGGCGATCTTCAAACGAGAGCTCGCACGGATCGCCGAGAGCACCGACGACTACGTCGAGGTGAAAGACCCGGCAACCGACGTCGTGATCGTCGTTGCCGAGAAGTGGGCGGCCGACACCGGCTGGACTCCGCACGGCGACCGTACGACGCCGTCCTAGTCAGAGCCCGTCGGCATCCGATCCGCGACCCGACCGTTGGCGAGCCCGTAGTCCCACACATCGATCGCAGGCGGCTCGACGCCGATCGACGTGAGCGCGGTGCAGATCTGACTCCGATGATCGGTGCCATGGTGCAGGGCCTGTGCCAGGCGGACCCCCACCGGCGCGTCACGCTCGAAGCCGTCCTTCTCGTCGACTTCGGTCAACATCTCGTCCGGATCCGGCTCGGTGTCGAGCAACGCCGACCACGCTTCGCCGTCCGACACGATCGCAGCGCCGAGCCCGTTGAGGTCCATCTCCTCGGGATCGATCCGACGGGAGCGATCGCCCGTGATGTCGAAGATGTACCAAGAGTCGCTCCCTACGAGATGCTGCATCGTGCGCAGGATCGGCCCGTACGTGCCCACCGCCTTGGTCTGGAGCTGCTCCGGGCTGAGCTCGGAACACGCGTCGATCAGCGTCGTCGTCGCCCAGATGTGGTGCGCGAATGCGTCCTTCAGCTGCGACGTTCCCATCCGCCGAACGTAGCACCCACGCCGAACGTAGACCTCCGCGCCAGGTTCATCAGCCCTTCACATCTCGGCGTCAGCGTGTGTGATAGACGCGAGACGAAGGAGGTTGACGATGCGTCGAGGGATGGTGATCGTGCCGGTGATCCTCGCGATCCTGCTGATGGTCGGGATCGGCGTGGCGGCGTACAACGCCGGCGAGAACAACGGCCAACAGCAGGCCACAGCGCAGATCCAATCCGCCCAGGCCAACGGCCAGGAGGTCCAGGTGGTTCACGTGGTTGGCGACTACAACCACGGGTTCTTCCCGGGGTTCTTCTTCTTCCCGTTCCTGCTGATCGGGATGTTCTTCCTGATCGGAGCAATCTTCCGCGCAGGACGGTGGGGCGGCAAGGGTCACGGCCACGGACCAGGAGGCCCATGGAACGACGAGGGCCGGCAGCGGTTCGAGGAGCGCGCTCGCGAGTGGCACCAGCGTGAGCACGGCGGCGGGGACAGCCCGCCGGCTCCGACGACCGCCGCGTAGGACGAAGCGGGGCGGAGGCGCCTGTTGCCTCCGCCCCGCGTTCCGAGGGAGGCTCGCTCCGTGCAACGGATCCTGGTCGTCGAGGACGACATGCAGATCGCGCGAACGCTCCGCGACTATCTCGAGGTCGCGGGCTTCGACGTGACCGCGGTCGGCGAGGGCACGGCTGCGCTGGCGAGCGCTCGCGGCGACAAGCCCGACCTGATCGTCCTCGATCTGGGACTGCCAGGTCTCGACGGTCTCGACATCGCCCGCGAGCTGCGGCGGACATCGACCGTGCCGATCGTGATGCTCACCGCGCGTGGCGAGGAGGCCGACCGGATCGTCGGTCTCGAGCTGGGCGCGGACGACTACCTGGTCAAGCCGTTCAGCCCGAAGGAACTGGTCGCGCGCGTGCGTGCTGTGCTGAGGCGTGCGAATGGAGCCGTCGCCGGCGCCGAGGTGCTGCGCGCAGCCGACCTCGAGATCGACCTGCCGAAGATGCGTGCGCGCGTGCGCGGCCAGCCGGTCGACCTGACGCCGACGGAGTTCGAACTGTTGACCACGCTGGTGCGCGAGCCGGGGCGCGTGTTCACCCGCGGCCAACTCCTGGACGCACTCCGCGGTGTGACGCTCGACACCTATGAGCGCGCGATCGACGCGCACGTGAAGAACCTGCGCAGGAAGATCGAGCCCGAGCCCGGCCGGCCGAGGTACATCCTGACCGTGCACGGCGTCGGCTATCGGTTCACAGATGCCTAACCCGCACGACCGTCGCCCGCCGTGGGGCGAGGACCCGCCGCCCTGGATGCGCGAGGGCCGACCCGACGCCGGCCGCCGGTTCCGCCGTGGTGTCTTCGGCGTCTTCCTCTTGGTGGTGTTGCTGGTCGCGGCGTTGGCGAGCATCGTCGCATCGCTCGCGAGCGGCACGCACCCGAAGCCGTTCATCACGATCAGCGTCGCGGCGCTCGTTCTGATCGGACTCATCGTCACCGCCCGATGGCTCTGGCGAAGCGGGCGCTCGATCGGCGCGCTGATGGACGCGGCCGATCGCGTCGCGGGCGGCGACTACACGACGCGCGTGGGCGAGGTTCCCGGTCGCCCGTACCAACGGCTCGCGGCAGCCTTCGACGAGATGACGACGCGCTTGCAGACCAACGAGGAACGCCGCCGCGAGCTGCTCGCCGACGTCGCGCACGAGCTGCGC
>DASYOY010000078.1:0-5855 GCA_036007245.1 Actinomycetota bacterium
GTGACGTGGGCGTGTCGCGATCTGTCCGACGCGAAGATCGTGGTGCGCGAGCACGACACCGGTGCCGTCGCCGTCAACCCCGAGACCGGCGAGGCGGCGATCTCGACCGCGCACGTCTACCGGCCGTTCGTCGTCGCGTACGTGATCGCGGTCGTTGTCGTGTTCTGGCTCTTCTGGCCGATCCTGACCGCCGGTCGCATCACCGATCTGCATCTGCGCACGATCGTGTGGTTCCGACGGTGGATCTGAGCCGCTAGGCTTCGCCGACAACATGGCCCGGAGCGAACGCGTACGCATCCCGATGACCGACGGCATCTCGCTGTCGGCGACGCTGTTCTTCCCCGAGACCGACGACGGCCCGTGGCCGGTGATCATGGAAGCGCTGCCCTACCGCAAGGACGATGCGATCGCCGGCTACGACGGGCACTACGCCGATCTCGCCGATCACGGATACGTGTCGGTGCGGCTCGACATCCGGGGCACGGGGTCCTCGGGCGGGATCACGACCGACGAGTACTCCGCGGACGAACGCCGCGACCTCGTCGAGGTGATCGACTGGCTCGCGACACAAGAGTGGTCCTCGGGAAGCGTCGGGATGTTCGGGACGAGCTACGGCGGCTTCAACTCGCTCCAGGCGGCCTTGGAGAACCCGCCGGCGCTGAAGGCGATCGTGCCGATCTTCGCGTCGGACGACCGGTACAACGACGACGTCCACTACTACGGCGGCGCCCTGAAGCATGTCGACCTCGTCGACTACCCGACGTACATGGTCGCGATGAACGCACTTCCGCCGGTCCCGCGCCTGTGGGGCGAGGACTGGCGCGACGAGTGGCAACGCCGCCTGGAGCGCACCGAGCCGTGGCTCCTCACGTGGCTCGCGCACCAGCGCCGCGACGACTATTGGAAGTACGGGTCGGCGCGCGAGGACATCGCCACCATCACCGCCGCGACGATGATCATCGGCGGCTGGGCCGACGGGTACACGAACATCGCCCTGCGCTCGTTCGAACGGATGCAGGCGCCGGTGCGACTGCTGATCGGACCGTGGTCGCACGGGTCGCCCGAGACGTGCCGGCCCGGCCCCAACATCGACGGCACCGCCGAGATCCTGCGGTGGTTCGATCGATGGCTGAAGGGAGAAGACAACGGGATCGACCGCGAGCCTCCCGTCGTCGTGTATCAACAGCGCTCGACGCTGCCGGATCCGCTCCGGAGCGAGGTCCGCGGCGAATGGCGCGCCGAGCCGACCTGGCCGCCGAAGCGGCTCGCGTCGCACGACCTCACGCTCCGTGATGCGGGACCGGGCGGCCTGGCGGGCGACGGCCCGTCCGACGCGCTGACGGTCGCCGGCGACGTCGGGGCAACGGCATGGATCTCGTGCGCCGGCGGGCTGCCGTGGGGGCAGTCGGCGGATCAGCGCCCTGACGAGGAGCGCTCGTTGACCTACACATGGGCGCCGCTTGCCGACGAGCTCGAGGTGTTCGGGCACCCACGGCTGCGACTGACGCTCACGTCGGACCGTCCCATCGCGTACCTGTCGGCGAAGATCACCGACGTGTTCCCGAGCGGCGAGTCCTCGCTCGTCGTGCGCGGGATGACCAACATCGCGCATCGTGACGCGCCGGTCGCGCCCGGCGAGCCGCTCGAGATCGACCTCGAGCTCGAAGCGATCGCGTGGACGTTCGAGGCGGGCCATCGGATCCGCCTGGACCTCGCCGGCGCGGACTGGCCCAACGCGTGGCCGCCGCCGTACGCGGCGACGCTCACGATCGACCGGGGGTCGGCCGCGCTCGAGCTGCCCGTCCTGGACGGGCCCCCGGTCGCCGACCCGCCCGCCGTTCGGGTGATCACCGGCCGCCAGCACAGCACCGAGAGCACCCAAGACGGGTGGTGGCTCTGGGAGGTCGACGAGCCACACGACGGGATGCACGTCGCGCGCACCGGCTACGGCAACACGGACGCCGACCAGGGCGACGCGCGGACCTACCGCGACCGGTACGAAGGCACCGTGGGCGCGTCGATGACCGACCCAGGGATCGCGTTCTCCGACGGCGAGTGCGAGTTCGAGCTCGGGTTCCCCGAAGCAACCGTGCGCACCCACTCGCGCGTGCGCGTCGACTCCACCCCCGAGGCATACACGGTCGCGATCGAACTCTCCGCGTTCGAAAACGGCGCGGAGCGATTCATGAAACGCTGGGAACGCGTGATCCCTCGCGACGCGCAGTAGGTCACAGTCCGGGCGGATGCCCGTGGAACAACAACCATCCGGCGGCCGCGCTCGCGTCCAGCAGGAAGTGACACACGACGAACGGCCACGCGCGACGCCACTTCAAGAAGAGCACCGCGAACAGCGCACCCATCAACAGGTTCCCGAAGAACCCGCCCCAGCCCTGGTACAGGTGGTAGGACCCGCGCAACAGCGCCGACGTCGCGATGATCGCGAGCGGCGACCATGCGAGCTGCTTCAGGCGCGTGATCAGGTACGCGAGCACCACGATCTCCTCGAGCAGCGCGGCCCCGGCGGCGGTCATCACGACCGCGAGCCAGGTCCACCAGTGGTGCGCGGGCGGCGCGGGCACGACGAACCGGTTCACGCCGAGTTTGACCGCGGCGTAGTAGATCCCGAGCCCGACGGTCCCGACCACCGCGAACAGCGCGATCCCGCGGGCGATGTCGCGCGGGCCGTCGTCCCACGACAGCCCGATCGAGCCGACGCCCTCGCCGTCGCGGTGCAACAAGTGGATCACCAGGGCGACCGGCGCGAGCCCGAACACGAAGCCCAACAGCTGGTTGGCGAACAGGGGGTTCTGATCGGCCGCGGAAACCGTGACGCCCTTCAGCGGCGCTTGGAACAGCGAGACGATGGCGTACGCAGCGCTCGCGAGGAGCGACAGCGACAGCACCACGAGGATCTCGCCGCGGATCGTGCGCGCGTCCGGCCGCGTGGGCGCCTGTGCCATCGGTCGAAGCGTAGCCGTCATCGGGTATCGGTTCGCCCGGGTGCGCGGTAGGGTTCGCAGCCGATGGCGAGCGAGCGTGCGGATGTTGTTGTGGTGGGCGCCGGAACGATCGGCGGCTGGGCCTCCGTGTTCACGCGTGAAGCCGGCGCGAAGCGAGTCGTCGTGCTCGAACGCGAGATCGCCGGCTCAGGTGCCTCGAGCCGCGCGGCGGGGATGGTCCGCGCGCAAGGCGGTACACCCGACACGGTGCGACTCGGGCAGTGGTCGATCGACTTCTACGAAGGACAACGCGCGCGCTACGGCACCGACTCGGGGTTCGTCGGCCGCGGCTACGTGATCATGGCGACGACGGCGGCCCAAGAACGCGCCGCACATGCACGGATCGCGATGCAACGAACGGTCGGTCTCGATGTGCGCTGGGCCGACGCCGACGAGGTGCGCCGGCTCATCCCCGCGATGACCGGCGGACGGTTCAGGGGCGGCTCCTACGTGGCGACCGACGGTTGGGTCGATCCGCCTCGCAACGTGCGCGCATACGGGCTCGCGATGCAGAAGCGCAAGGTCGAGCTCCGTGAGGGCGTCACCTATCTGGGTGTGCGCACGAAAGCCGGACGCCGTGGCCATCGTGTCGTCACGGGTGTCGAGACATCCGACGGCATCATCTCGACCGGCACCGTGATCCTCACCGGCGGACCGGCGATGCAGTCGGTCGCGAGCGCAGCAGGCGCGCGCGCGTGGGTCGGCTACGCGCGACACATGGTCGTCGTCACCGAGCCGTCACCGGCGCTGCACGCCGACACCACCGCGATGGCCTTCGACATGGGCGCCGGGATCTATTGGCGCCCCGAGGAGGGCGGGTTCCTGTGGGGCATGTCGAACCCCGACGAAGAGCCCGGCCCAGGCCGCGCGATCGACTGGGATCATCTGCGGAAGATGCAGCGCCGGCTCGAGACCCTCGTCCCGGCGGTCAAGGACCTGGGCATCAAGAAGGCGTGGTCCGCGACGATCGAGTACACGCCCGACCATCTGCCGATCACGGGTCCGCTGGTGCAGCGGGACGGCATGATCATCGACGGCGCGACGATCGCGAGTGTCTGCGGTCACGGGATGATGTGGGGCCCGGCGGTGTCGCGCATCGCGACGGATCTCGCGCTCGGGAAGCGCACGCGTGTGGTGCAGCGCGTTGAGGACTTCCGGATGGATCGGTTCGACGAGGCCGGCAACCCGCCGTTCGTCGACCCGGTAGCGTTGCCGTTCCCGGTTCGCGTCGACGACTAGGACGACGAGATCAGAGCTGCAGAACGGGACACGTCAAGGTCCGCGTGATCCCGTCGAGGTCCTGCATCGGCATCACGGTGCCCTTGGCGAGCAGATCCAGGTCGGCCGCCTCGGCGCGCGCCACGATGTCGTAGGGCCCCGTCACCGGGTCGACCACCATCACGCCTTCGAGCTCACGGATCTGATCGGTGACCTGCGACGCCTTGCCGACCTCGGTCTGGATCAGGATGTACGCAGTGACCATGCGGGGCCTCCTCGTGCGCTGATATCCACATGGTCCGGTCGGTTGCCGCCGACCGCAAACCTGCAGGTCGCCAACCTTAGGTTTCCAGCCAGCGGGCTCGCCGCCGAACGCCCTCGACTCCGCTGGCCACGTATCCCTCCTGATCGGTGTCCAAACCGTAGAGAACCTCATGGAAGGGCATCAGGGCGTACCGAACGGCACCGCGTGTGCGGAACGCCGGATCGGGTGCGCCGCCGTAGGCCGACAGCGCGCGTTCGCCTTCCTCGGGCATCTCGTGCAGCAGCCACGCGAAGTCCGCGACCGGGTCGTCGACGCCGAGCTCTTCCCAATCGAGCACGCCCGCGAGGTCGCCGGTCGACGACACGAGGACATGTTCCGGGCCGAGGTCGCGATGCGTGAGGCACGGCGCGAACCGCCACAGATCGTCATCGTCGACGAACGCCGCGAAGCGAGAGTCGACATCCGCCGACTCCTCCGCCTCGAGCAACGGCAGCACTCGGTCACGGAAGCCGTCGAGCTCCGCGCGCATCGCGGTGCGGACCTCCGAAGCTGTTGCCCCGCGCAACCCGACGTACTCCGGGGGCATCAGGTGCAGGTCGTACAGGAACCGACCAAGCCGCTCGGGCCACAGGCCGTCGGGCGCCTCGTCGAGCGCGACGCCGTCGATCTTGCGATACGCGATCGCCGGCGCATCGGCGTCGACATACGTCGGTTCCGGCACGAGCGCCGGCAGCTCCGCGGCGAGCTCGGGCAGCGTCGCGATCTGCGCGCGCAGGCGTTCGGCCGCGCGATCGTTCCGCGGGAACTGCACGATCCAGCCACCGTCGACCTCGTAGGTGTCGACGGTCCACCCGGTGCCGATCGGACGGACGTCGCGCGCGTCGAGCTCGGGGAAGACCGTCGCGATGCGGACGCGAGGATCGGCGTCGGTCATACGGTCGGCCCGGTGTCCGGGAGCGTGACCGGCACGTCGTCGTCGGCACTCGGAGCGCCCGACTCGCGCAAGCCCGGCGTGTTCAGCGCGAACCACGCGACGACCGCGGCGCTCAGCGCAAGTGCCGACGCCGAGCCGTACAGCACCGGCGCGCCGAGCTGCTGATAGATGAACCCGCCGATCCCGGCGCCGATGATCGGCGCGATGCCGAACCCGACCATCGCCGACACGGCGTTCCCGGTCGAGTACAGATTCGACGGCAACAGTCGACCGATGATCACGACGCCGGTCGTGAACAACAGGCTGAACCCGACGCCCTCGAGCATCGTCAGCACCGACAGCACCGTCGGGTTCGACACCGACCCCCATAACAGGAAGCCGAGCGCGTACACCGCGCAGCCCAGCATGTAGACGCGTCGCAGGCCGAGCCGCCGCTGCA
>DASYOY010000079.1:0-6469 GCA_036007245.1 Actinomycetota bacterium
GTGCGCGGCTTGTAGACGTCGCCGCGCATCACCGTGGCGCCGGCGTCCTTCGCGGCCTTGACCGAGGTCATCGTCTGCTCTTCGTTCTCGACGGCGCATGGCCCGGCGATGAGCGTGAACGAGTCACGGCCGATCGGCACGGTACCGATCTTCACCACGGTGGTCTCGGGGTGGAGATCCCGAGACACCATCTTGTAGGGCTTGCCGATCTGGATGACGTGATCGACGCCGGCCATCTGCCGCCAGTCGATCGACTTGAACCGCTCGGTGTCGCCGACGAGCCCGATGATCGTGTGCACCGTGCCGCGCGAGACGAACGCTTCCCCGCCGTTCGCGCGGACGCGTTCGGCAACGGCGTCGATATCGCCGTCGGTGGCGCTGTGCTCCATCACGATGACCATGTGGTCGAACCTCCACGTTCGGCCGGGTCGCACAGCCCGGGAAGTCGAAACCCCGGGCGGTTCGGCCCGGGGTCGCTGGCTGCTCGGTGCGGCTGGCGACTACGCCGGGTCGAACCCGACGTAGAAGAACCACGAACCGTTGATGTGCTGCATCGCAGCAATGGTGTCAGACGGGTGCAGGGGTGGCAAGCGTCGACCAGCCCCGATGATCCACGACCTGCCGCACGGCCCACGTGGGGTCGGGCGCCGGATGGTCGACCCGGAAGTGGCCTCCCCGGCTCTCGGTCCGTCGCGATGCGGCCTCGGCCATGAGCCAGGCGACGAGCGTCGCCGCACGTCCACCGCCGGGGTCGGCCGCGGCGGCGAGCTCGGCGGCGAGCTTGTCCAGCTCCGGTCCGTCGCGCCGCACACCCAGGAAGCGGTCGGCCCGCTCGCGGATCGCCGAGAGCGCCATCGCGCCAGTGGGCTCGGCGTTGAGGCCGTCCATCGGCTGCGGGGTCTCCAGTACCCCGTCGTCGGCGATGGCGGCGCGCCGCCCGAAGACGAGCGCCTCGGCCAGGGAGTTCGACGCCAGGCGGTTCGCGCCGTGGACGCCGGTGCTCGCGACCTCACCTGCGGCGAACAACGACGGAACACCGGTTCGGCCCCACAGGTCGGTCAGCACGCCGCCCATGCAGTAGTGCGCCGCGGGCGCCACCGGGACGGGCTCGGTGGCGATCTCGAGCCCGACCTCGCGGCACTGCTCGTCCGCGGTCGGGAACCGCTCAGCCACGTCGGGCACCGAGGTCGCGTCGAGGTACACGGGCGCGCCGGTCTCCTCGCGGACCTGGAGCACGGCGCGCGCGACGACGTCGCGCGGGGCGAGGTCACCGAGCGGGTGGAACCGCTCCATGAACCGCTCGCCGGAGGCGTCGCGGAGCACCGCGCCTTCGCCGCGCAAGGCCTCGGTCAACAGGCGCGCCGGCCGCCCCGGCACGTCAAGCGCGGTCGGATGGAACTGGACGAACTCGAGGTCGGCGAGCGCGGCGCCGGCATGCCATCCGAGCGCCATCCCCTCGCCCACCGAGGTGTCGGGGCCGGTGCGCCGGCCGAAGATGCCGCACGCCCCGCCGGTCGCCAGCACGACGCGGTCGGCGGTGACGAGCGCGCCGCCCTCGATCCGCACGCCGCTCGCGCCGCCTTCGCGCGCCTCGATCCCCACGGCGCGCGCGTCGACGCGCACGATGCCGGTGTGCCGCTCGACCGATTCCTCGAGGAACCGGTGCAACGCGCGGCCGGAGCGGTCGCCACCGGCGTGATGCACGCGCCTGCGCGAATGTCCCCCCTCCAACGCCGAATCGCTCTCGTCGAAGCGCATGCCCATCGCGCGCAGCTCCGCCACCGCTTCCGGCGCCTCGCGGACGAGGACGTCGACCGCGGCGGGATCGCAGAGTCCGGCACCCGCGGCGATCGTGTCGGCGGCATGCTGCTCGGGCGAGTCGTCGTCGGCGGCGACCGCGGCTACGCCGCCCTGCGCCCATGCCGTCGCGGTGAGCTCCGCGGCCCCGGGCGCGATCACCGTGACGACGCCGCGCTCGGCAGCGTGCAACGCGCACCACAGGCCCGCGGCCCCCGCGCCGATCACGACGGTGCGTGCGCTCACTCGCTGAACACCGGGCCGGCCGGCGCCGTGCGGCCCGCCGTCGGGCCGATCGCGATCATGCGTTCGACCGCTGCGCGCGCCCGCTCGGCGATCTCTGGGGGCACGTCGATCTCGAAGACGCCGTTGCGGAGGGACGTGAGCAGGTTCTCCGGCGTGATCATCTTCATGTACTTGCACTCGGCCTTGCGGTCGATCGGCACGAACTCCTTGTCCGGGCGCGCCCGTCGCAGCTGGTGCAAGATCCCCGTCTCGGTCGCGACCAAGAAGCGGTGATGCGGCGACGCCTCCGCCTCGCTCACCATGCCGCCGGTCGAGAGCACCTTCGTACGGTCGGCTGGGAGCTCGCCCTCCCCGAGGAGCCACATCACGTTGGTCGTGCAGCCGCATTCCGGATGCACGAGCAGCTCCGCGTCGGGCTCGGCCGCGAGCTTGGCCTTGAGGTCGCCGGGCTGGATCCCCGCGTGCACGTGGCACTCCCCCATCCAGATGTGCATCTTCCGGCCGGTCTGCCGCTCGACGTGCGCCCCGAGGAACTGGTCGGGCAGGAAGAGGATCTCCTGATCTGACGGGATCGACGCGACGACGTCGGCGGCGTTGGACGACGTGCAGCAGATATCCGACTCCGCCTTCACCTCGGCGGTGGTGTTCACGTAGGCGACCACGGTGGCACCGGGATGCTCGGCCTTCCATGCGCGGAGCTGTTCCGCGTCGATCGACGCCGCGAGCGAACAGCCGGCCTCGAGGCTCGGTAGCAAGACCGTCTTCTCAGGGGACAGCAGCTTCGCGGTCTCGGCCATGAAGTGCACCCCGCAGAACACGATCGTCGAGGCGTCGGTGTCGGCCGCGATCCGCGAGAGCGCGAGCGAGTCACCCACGTGGTGCGCGACGTCCTGGATCCAGGGCACCTGATAGTTGTGCGCCAGGATCACCGCGTCACGTTCGTCCGCGAGCCGACGGACCTCGGCGGCCCAGTCGTCGAACGGCATCGTCGGGTGCGTCTCAGGCATCGATCCCGATCACTTCCAGCGAGACATCAAGGGCCGGCGCGGAGTGCGTGAGCCGGCCGACGGACAGGACGCGCGCACCCGCGTCGACGAACGCACGCAGGTTGCCGAGGTCGACCCCGCCGGAGATCTCGAGCCGTTCCGCGTCGCCGACCTTGCCGATCGCTTCCCGCACGCGCTCGGGCGCCGGGTTGTCCAGCAAGATCCGCTCCGCGTCGGCGGCGAGCGCCTCATCGAGCTGCTCGAGCGTCTCGACCTCCACCTCGATCGGACGGCCGTCGGCGCGCGCCCGGCGAACGGCCTCCGTCACGCTCCCGGCGATCCGCACGTGCGTGTCCTTGATCAAGATCGCGTCCGACAGGGACGCGCGATGCAGGGTCCCGCCGCCTGCCGCGACGGCCTCGCGCTCTACCGCGCGAAGCCCGGGCAGCGTCTTGCGGGTGGACAGGATGGCCGCCGGAGCGGCCGCGTCAACGTACGCGCGGGTCAGGGTCGCGATCCCGGACAGGTGCCCAAGCAGGTTGAGCGCGGGCCGCTCGGCGCGAAGAACCGTCCGGGCGTCTCCGCGGATCAGCGCCGCACGATCCCCCACCCGGACGCGATCACCGTCGCCGGCCTTGCGGTCGATCTCGACGGTGGTGCCGTCCTCCGCGGCAGCCACTTCGAAGACGGCCACGGCGGCCTCGAGCCCGGCGAGCACGCCGTCCTGCTTGATCACGACCTCGGCCTCGCAGGACGTTCCCTCAGGGATCGTCGCGCGCGAGGTGATGTCGCCCTCCGGCGCGTCCTCCGCCAGCGCGATGCGAGCTAACGCTTCGTGTTCGTATGCCATGGATGTCCCTGTCATCCATCGTAGCGCGGGCCCCCAAGTCCCCTGTGGGACACTCGCGCGGTGCCGGACGTGACCGACGACCTCGCCGCGCTGGTCGCGGACTCACCCTTCTACCGGTGGACCGGGATGCGCGTCGCGGCCGCGGAGCCGGGTGCGGTGACGCTGGCGCTCGACCTCGGTGAGCACCACGCCAACCTCCAGGGGTTCGCCCACGGCGGCGTCCTCGCGACGCTCGCCGACGCGGCGATGGGGCTCAGCGTTCGCAGCGCGCTCGAGCCCGGACGGCGGCACGTGACGATCGAGCTCGGCGTCCACTACCTCAGGGCGGTCCGCACCGGCACCGTGACGGCGACCGGCCGGGCGGTGCAGATCGGCCGCGAGGTGGCGTACGCCGAGGCGGCGATCACCGACGGACGAGGAACGGATCTTGCCCGGGCAACCGGAACGTACAGCGTGACGACGCCGCGCCCTCAGTAGGCGACGTCGAGCGTTCCCATCGCGTCGGCGAGCTTGCCGAGCGCCCCCGCGAGACCCATCAGCATCCCCATGTTCCCGTCGACCTTGATCTTGCCCATCATGAACGCCGTCACGGGATTGATCTCGCGCTTCGCTAGGGCCACGGCGGTCGCGTAGCTCTGCGTGATGGTTGCGTCGACGTTATCGATGTCGCCGGTGCCGAGCTCGATCTTGCCGTCGTGCACGACCGTCCAGTAGTGCGCGGGGTCCGCGCCGTCGCGGTTGATCACCTGTTGGATCCGCGCCGCCTGGGTGCCGGCCGCCTGGGCGAAGTCGTCGCCGGCGTTCACGGCCTCCATGACCGCGCTCGCCCACTCGTCGGACAGGAACGGGATGCTCACGATGTCGCCTTCCCTCGATGGAAGCGGCCAGCCTACCGCTGTTCCGGGAACAGCTCGGGCGAGGTGTAGTGCGTGTCGTCGCCCAGGAACCACATCGCGCGCCTGTCGCCGTCGACCTTCACCGTGTTGATGCTCGTGTTGGGCGGAAGGAAGAACATCTCCTGATCCTCCACGCCGAGCAGACGCCCGATGTAGGCGTTGATCACGCCGCCGTGGCACACGACCCATACATCTCCGTCGGGATGCGCCGCGAGTGCTCCCTCCACCGCATCGACAACACGTCGCCGGAACGCATCTACGGGCTCGGAGTTCGGGGCGAGTACGAAGACGGGGTTCTGGAACAGCACGCGTTCCGGCATCTCCGGGTGCTCGGTCAGAAGCTCCTCGAACTCCTTGAGCTCCCAGTCGCCGGCGTGCCACTCGGCGAGATCATCGAGGTAGGTCGCGGTCCGGCCGGTCGCCTCGAGGTACGGCGCGATGGTCTCCCGCGCGCGGGTCAGCGTGGAGCAGTAGATCGCCGCGGGCTCTGGCATCATCC
Organism: Actinomycetota bacterium; assembly: GCA_036007245.1. Lineage (GTDB taxonomy): Bacteria > Actinomycetota > UBA4738 > UBA4738 > HRBIN12 > AC-51. The sequence continues at coordinate 5,275 of DASYOY010000079.1, forward strand.
GCAACCGCCTGGTCAGCGCGATCGCTTGTTCGCGGCCGGTTGCGTCGAGCGGCGGATCCGCCGTGACCCCGCGCGGCGTTGGCGTGTGCACGCTCGAGCGATGGTCCGCCTTGCCGTGGCGGATCAGGTAGATGCGGCGTTCGGTCACCGGGCGACCGTCTCCGGATGCCGGGCGCGCCAGTCCTCGGCGTAGGCCTCGATCTCTTCGCGCAGCCAGATCCGGCCGCCCGCGAGCGCCGCGATCGGCTCGGGGAAATGCCCGCGGTCGATGTAGGTGATCACCCGCCGTTTGTCCCAGCCCATGATGTCGGCCGCCTCCGAGACGCCGACGAGCTCTGGGACAACCTCGACGGTCAGGACGACGTCGTCGCCTATGGCTTTCCGCAGTTCGTCCAGGCACCCGATCCGCGACGTGCCGGTGACCTCGACGTACATCGGTGCGTCGAGGACGCGCGCGTACCACCTCCCGCCTGATCGCCACAGCCGCGCACGCACCGGGTCCGCCACGAGGCGGAGGGTATGACAGCGTCCCTCAGCCGCACAAGCCTCCGGGCCAGAATGCCGCCGCCGCGCTCACCCGGTGTTGATGCCGTGCCACGGTGGCACCGTCACGGTGCGCGCGCCGGGAACGCCTCCGAGGATCACCTCGCGCAACCGCGAGTCGTTGGCGCTGGAGCGCTCGAAGATCTCTCAGGTCGGATCGGCCTGGATCTGGAGGACGGTCAGCAGGACGCGGAGGCTTCGGTGCACAGGTCCCTCCCGGGGTCGGGTCGCGCATGGATGCGCGGTTTCTCTAGACGCTGACGCTCAGCGACACTGATCGGTTCCCGAGGGACCCTGCCCTACCATCCGCAACACGGGAGGATATAGCCGCAGTCCGGACACTTGTAGTGCGCGTGCTCCGGCTCCATCGGATGTCCACACAGGTCACAGGGCAACCGCTTGGACTCGTCGACGGGCAGACAGACGGGTGCCGGGGCGGTCTGGTCGACCATCGTGGCGACCATACACCGGCCACCGGCGCGGCCGGGGAACGATCAGCCCCGCAGCATCCCCTGCCGTCGGAGCTCCTTGCGCCAGCACTCCGTGTGCCAGTGACGACGGTCATCGGCCGCACCGTTCGGCACGATGACGAGGTGTCGAAGACCCGGTCGCACGACGTGGTCGCATCCCGGACAGCGGTACTCCTTGTCGC
>DASYOY010000080.1:0-28919 GCA_036007245.1 Actinomycetota bacterium
GGCCGCGACGCGTTCGCGTCGCGGCTCGACGACCACCACGCGATAGCCCAGCGGCGCGAGGTGGCGCCGGAGGGCCCGCGCGACGTCGGTCGCCGACACCGCGAATACCCGGGGCGGCGACCGATGTGGCTCGAGAAATACCTCGACGTCGCCGTCGGGGTGGTGAAGCACCGCCGTCGTCGCCTCCCCGTGCGCAGCGGCCCGCGCAGCCGCGTCGATCGCTTGCGAGTCGAACTCCGAGCACCCGAGCGTCCCGGACGCAGGGCCATCGGGCGCGATCGTCATCTTCATACCCACGCGGCACGGCGGGGTCCCGGCCACAACCTTCACCGCCGTGACGTCGACCCGATCTCCGGCGGCCTCCGCGACCGGCGTGGGACCGGGCGCCGCCGCAGCAGCCGGGTGCGCGCCGGTCATCCCTTCCGACAGCTCCAGCGCGTGCGGCAGCACCGGGATCACCGCTTCGAGCGACTCGCGCACGCCCTTCGGGGAACCGGGCAGATTGACGACCAACGCCTCCCCGATCGTTCCCGCGGTTCCGCGCGACAACGCCGCCATCGGCGTGTGTTGGAGGCCTGCCGCGCGCATCAACTCCGCCAGACCCGGCGCCTCACGCTCGAGCACCGCCTTCGTCGCCTCCGGGGTCACGTCACGCGGACCGAAGCCGGTGCCGCCCGTCGTGACGACGAGCGCGTGCGAACCGGCGAGCCGCCGTAACGCGCTCTCGATGTCGGCACGCTCGTCGGCGACCACCTCGCGCGCGGACACGTCGAAGCCGGCCGCGCCGAGCACCTCCTGCGCCGCGTCGCCTGAGCCGTCTACGCGGGTGCCCGACGACACGCCGTCGGAGATCGTCAGGACCGCAGCCGTCGGTCGCGCCATCGCGTCATCCTCCCACCCTGCGGCGGCGCCGGCCTCACGCGGTGGGCTGGAGCGCCTCCACGATCCCGGCCGCCACGCCGGGTGCGGTCCGCAGGCTCTTGTGCCGCTTGAACACGGCGCGCCCGCGCACATCGGCGCCGCGTTTGTCCAGCCACTCGCTCAACTGGTCGAGCGTCGAACGCGGCGCGAATCCGCACGTGCAATAGACGACCGTCGGCCGCCCCTGCAGGTCTGGCAGCGCATCGATCCCTTCGTGGGTGCCGTGCGCGGGACCGACACCGGCGATCACCGATCCTTTGACCCAGGTTCCGACGACGAGCGCGTCGGCCGCCGCGAGCGTCCCCGGGTCCACGGAGCGCAGCGGCGCGGTCGTCGCTTCGTTGCCCAGGTTCCGGAGCTCGTCGCGGAGGGCTCTGGCCACCGTGAGGGTGAACCCGCGCCGCGACTCGTAGAGGATCAGCACCCGCATCGGCCGTATGGATAACAGGTCGAGACCGCGGGCGACCGGATGCGAACCAGCGCCTCGGGGTACGCTGGTGCTACCGATGCAGAACCAGCTTCCTCCCGCGCCCGCCGACGGCCCGCTCACGGACACGTTCGGGCGGATCGCCGACGACCTGCGGATCTCGGTGACGGACCGGTGCAACTTCCGGTGTACCTATTGCATGCCCGCGGAGGGGCTCCAGTGGCTCCCCAAGAACGAGATCCTCACGTTCGAGGAGATGACCCGTCTGCTGGCCCTATTCGTGGGGCTCGGGGTGCGCGGCCTGAAGATCACCGGGGGCGAGCCCACGATCCGCGCGGACCTCCCGACGCTCGCCGGCATGTTCCGTTCGGTCGGTCCCGACCTCGACATCTCGATCACGACCAACGGGCTTCTGCTCGACCGGCTGGCCGCGCCGCTCGCCGAGGCGGGCGTCGACCGCGCGACGGTGTCGTGCGACTCGCTCCTGCAGCACCGGTTCGCCGAGATGACGAGACGCGACACGCTGGACAAGGTGCTCGCCGGGATCCGCGCCGCGGAAGCGGCAGGGCTCACCCCGATCAAGATCAACACCGTCGTGATCGGCGGCACCAACGACGACGAGGTCGCGGACTTCGCCAGGTGGGCGAGAGAGACGGGGTACGAGGTGCGCTTCATCGAGTACATGCCGCTGGACGCGCAGCACGCGTGGGAGCGCGCGAAGGTCGTGCCCGGGGCACGCATCCTCGACGCGATCGACGCGGTGTTCCCGCTCGCCGCCCGCCACCATGAGACCGAGCCGGCGACGACGTACGGGTTCGCAGACGGCTCGCCCGGCACGATCGGCGTGATCGCGAGCGTCACCGAACCCTTCTGCGACACGTGCAACCGGCTCCGCCTGACCGCCGAGGGACAGTTCCGGACCTGTCTGTTCGCGCTCGATGAGACCGATCTCCGCGGCTCGATGCGCGACGGCGCCTCCGACGACGAGCTCGAGCAGATGATCCGCGACGCCGTCTGGCGGAAATGGTCGGGCCACCGCGTGAACCATCCAGACTTCGTGCAGCCCGCGCGCTCCATGAGCGCGATCGGCGGCTGACCTACCGGTCGGCGATCGCCAGCGTCGGCACATCGCCCGCCGGCTCGAACCCCAGGATCTGCCCGTAGAACGACAGCTCCGCGTTGCGGGCATCGACGATGGTCTCCGCCTTGCGGAACCCGTGTCCCTCGCCCTCGTACAGCAGGTATGCGTGGGGGATGCGCTTGGCCTCGAGCACGCCGACGATCAGCTCCGCTTGCGCCGGCGGCACGACCTCGTCGTCGGCGCCCTGGAGCACGAGCATCGGGGCGGACAGCAGATCGGTGAAGTTGATCGGGCTCCGCGCGCGATACGTGTCCTCGGCCTCGGGCCACGGTCCGATCATCGTGTGCTCGTAGTGGCTCTCGAACTTGTGCGTATCGCCCTGGGCGAAGGGGACCAGGTCGGCGATCCCGAAGTACGACGCACCGGCGGCGAACACGTCGGTGAAGGTCAGTGCACACATCACGACATAGCCACCCGCGCTGCCGCCGCGCACCAGCAAGCGGTCGCCGTCAACATCCCCGCGATCGACCAGGAACCGCGCCGCGTTCACGCAATCTTGCAGGTCGACCACACCCCACATCCCGTTCAGGCGCTGCCGGTACGCGCGGCCGTAGCCGGTCGAGCCGCCGTAGTTCACGTCGACCACGGCGAGCCCGCGCGAGGTCCAGAACTGCACCCCCAGGTCGAACACCGCGGTCGTGTGACCGGTCGGTCCACCGTGTGCCGTGACGATCAACGGCGGCCGCTCGCCGTCCGGTCCCGTCGCGTCCGGGTGCGTCGGCGGATAGAACAGCGCGTGGGCCGTCACCCCGCCCTCGGTCGGGAAGTCGATCGCCTCCGGCACGGAGAAGTACGCATGATCGACGGGCGACTCCGCCGACGTCTTGATCACGTCGACGGATCGCGCGGAGAAGTCGAGCCACACCAGCTCGGTCGGGCGTGTCGCCGACCCGGCCGCGAACACGATCGTTGACCCCGCGACGTCGATCGACGGGCCGAACTGCAGCGCGTCGTACGGAAGATCCAGATCGGTCAGCTCGCCGGTCTCTGGATCGAGCACCCCGACCGACGTCCGCGCGTCCTGGTCGTGCAGGCACACGATCCGTCCGTCCGACAAGAACCCGAACGAACGCTCCCCCATCACCCATTGCGGATAGCCGAACTCTGCCTCGGCGGGGTGCACCAGCGTCCGCTCCCCGTCGCGCACCCGCTCGAGGTTCCACCATCCGCTGCGATCCGATGCGAAGACGAGGTCGCCCGACGGACTCCACTCGGGATCCCAGATCGACTCCTCGGCCGCGCGACCCGCGACGAGCGACGGCTCGCCGAGCTCGGCCTCGGCAGACAGGTCGGCGACGAACAACTCGGTGCCGTCCCACGGCATCCACGGCAGGTCCCACTCGAGCCACGCGAGCCGGTCGCCGTCGGAGGACACCCTCGGCGACGAGTAGAAGTCCCTGCCGGACGCGAGCACGCGCGGTTCCGCCGAGCCGTCGGTCGGCACTACGATGAGCTCGTTCACCACGTCGGCGACCTTCGGCCCGAGGTCGTGACGCTCGCGAACCCCGATCCACCACCGGCCCTCCGGCGTGATCATTCCGTCCGCGTAGCGATGCGTGCCGTCGGTATCCGGGGTGATCGGCTCGGGGGAACCGCCGTCCGGCTGCCGGTACAGCCTGGCGTCGGGCCGGTTCGAGAAGTAGACCGTGCCGTGGTGCACGGTGTAGGGACCCCCGCCGTATTCGTGCACGCGGGTCCGCGCGTCGAACCCCGCGGGCGTGATGTCGACGGGCGCCGTGTGCGGATCGCCCTTGCACACCACCCCGCGGCCGCCCTCGGTGGGCCGCGACTCGGTCCAGTAGACGATGCCGTCGTCGAGGAGCACCTCGCCCAGGCCGACCCCTGCGGTCGCGAGCATCTCCGCCGTGATCGGCGAGGGCCACGCGCCGTAGGGAAGAACGGTCACCGCGGCCGCTTCCCTTCGATCACGCGGGTGATCGGGACGGAACCACCCTTCGTCGACTTCACGTCACGGAACCCGCCCTTGATCATCACCTTGCGCACGTCGCGCGCCCGATCGGGGTCGGTCTCCATCAAGACCCAGCCGTTCGGCTTGAGCCACGCCGGCCCTTCCTCGACGGTGCGCCGAACGAGCCCGAGCCCGTCGACGCTGCGGTCGGTCAGCGTGTGCGCAGGCTCCCAGTCCTTGATCTCGTCGGGGAGATCTTCGAGCTCGTCCTTGGCCACGTAGGGCGGATGGATCGTGATCACGTCGACCTTGCCTCGGAGCCGCTTGGGCACCGGCGCGAACAGGTCACCGGAACCGAACGTCGCCTTCACGCCGAGCCGCTTCGCGTTCTTCCGCGCGAGCTTGACCCCCTCGGTCGAGAGCTCGGCGCCGAACACCTCGGCCTTCGGCACCTCGGCCGACACGGCGAGCGCGATCGTGCCCATCCCACTCGCGAGGTCGACGTGCACCGGCTTCTTTCGCTTGCGGAGTCGCCGGATCGCCTGCTCGGCCAACCATTCGGACGAATCGCGCGGCACGAACACGCCGGGCTCGACGATCAGGTCGAGCCCTTTGAACTCCGTCGTTCCGGTGATGTGCGCGATCGGCTCGCCGGTGTAGCGCCGCTCGATCCACGCCTCGAAGGTGCGCTGGTTCTTCGCCGAGATCTTGTCGTCGGGATAGGGCTCCTCGCCCAGGAGATCGAACAACAGGATCTCCGACTCGATCTTCTCCCGGCCCTTCTGCCAGTGGTCGATCGCGGGGGAATCCTTGAGACGTATGGTGCCCTGTCGGATGAGCGCGCGTGCCTTCATGAGCGCCACATGCTAGCCGGGCGACGCTCGGTAGACTCGTCCGCATGCCGCGTGCGACGGAGGAAGAGGCGTCGAAGGCGCCCGCCAAGCCGAGGAAGCCACGCGCGAAGAAGGCGAGCAGCAACGGCTCGGGGCCCGTGCGTCTCACCGGCGACCGGTTGGTGGTTCGCACGCCGGGCAGCGGCGAACGCAAGAGCGCCGGCGGCCTGTTGATCCCCGCGACGGCGATGCCGGCGCCCAAACGGCTCGCATGGGGCGACGTCACATTGGTCGGCCCCGATGTCCGGGTCGCCAAGACCGGCGACCGCGTGTTGTTCCTCCCCTCGGCGGGACTCGAGGTCGAGCTCGAGGGCGAGGACCTGGTGTTGCTCCGAGAACGCGACGTCCAGGCGGTGTCGGAACAAGCCGCGCCGAGCGCCAAGGATCGCGCGCCCGGCCAGTACCTCTAGGCCGGCACGAAGCTCAGCCGGATCGTCCGCACGTTGTTCTCGCGGTTCGGATCGACGAGCACGATGGACTGCCACGTGCCGAGCGCGAGCTCGCCACCCATCACGGGCAGGACGAGCGACGGCGAGATGTAGGCCGGGAGCAGATGGTCGCCGCCGTGGCCGACGCTCCCATGCCGGTGGGTGTAGCGATCGTCGCGCGGGAACGTGCGCTCGAGCAGCTCCTCGATGTCGACGTCCGAGCCCGCGCCGGCCTCGATCAGCGCCAGCCCCGCGGTCGCGTGCGGCGCGAAGACATGCAGGAGTCCGTCGGCGCCCGCCTCACGTGCGAACGCGGCCGCCCGCTGCGTCAGGTCCGTCACCCGACGACCATCCGTGGAGATCTCGAACGTCGTCGACTTCATCGGCCAGGTCAGTCCTGTGGCTCGCTGACTTCTCCGAGGTCGAACCCACTCGGAGCATCTGCAACAGCCGACGACGGCGACATGAGAGCCATCGCGGCGATCCCAACCGCCACGAGTCCGAGAAGACCACCGACCAGGCACACGTAGAGCCCGATCCCGCGTTCCGTGAACACCTGTGCGAGCCCGCCGAACAAAGCGGCCTCCTTGTTGAGGATGACCGGCGTCACGTATGCGAGGACGGCGAGACTGACGGGGCCGAGGATCGCAACGACCTTCCGCGGGTCGGCGTCAGCCAAGAGGAACAACGAGGCCCCAGCCATCACGACGCCGAACAACATGACCCAGGGGCCGGCGATCAAGCCGTTGATGGAGAGACCGGCTCCCCGGTCGCTGGAATCCCTGACCCATGGCAACGCCACGCCGATGATGGTGGCCGCGCCGCCGATCGCACCGAGCCACGCGACAAGCTTCCGCTTGCTGGGGTCCATCGTTCGCCCCCTCTCCGGCCGCCGGCGCGGCCGTCCCGGTTAGCCGGCCGATGTGGCGAACGTCGGCTCGGCCAGCACCTCGGTGTGCTCGGCCGCCTCGAACCGATCGAACCCGAGCTCCCACACGCGCGTCGGCCAGATCAAACGCATGTCGCCCAGGGCCGGCCGGTACGCCGCCGTGTAGAGCGTCCCGAACCCGTTCGCGTACGAGGTCGAGAACAGCGGCGCGCGCAGGAAGCTCTCCGTGAACGCATCCGCGTCGACCGCCGGGTCTTCCAACAGCGCGATCACCGTCTGCTCCCGCTCGATCGTCCGGGTCGCCTTGGCCTGCTCGGGCCATTCGACGATGCCCTGATGGTTGGTGGCGACCGGGAACGACCGGAAGATGGGCTCACGGTCGGGCGACAGGTAGGCGGTCACGACCTCGCCCGACGCGTCGACCACCGTGAGGTTGTGGCTCAGCGAATACGGAAGCCGCACCAGCGCGGCGCGCGTCTCTTCCACCGTCGAACACGTCTCGAGCAGGTACCGCATCACGATCGGGATCCCGAACCCGTCGCCGAGCACGCGACGGCCGCCGAACGTGAGCGACACACCGAGTCCGTCCTCGTTCATCCCGTCGAGCAAGCCCCACAGACAATCGCTCATCCCGATCACGCGCTTGCAGAGGTTCGTCGACCACAAGACGCCCTCGAACCGCGAGGGGGCGTAGTCGTAGTTGCGGACCAGGAGCGGCGAGGATCCATCGCGGATCCAGACGCCCTGCGAGCAGGCGGCGAGATAGGGCGGCGGCTTGTACAGCGAGAGCATCCGCGCGGCGAGGTCGCCCCCGCCCGCGAGCTCGACCACCCGCTCGTACGCCGGAACCAGCTCGGGCATGTGCGCACGAAGCATCCGCACGCTCGTCGCGTACGACGGCCGCGCGGCCTCGCCTTCCCGCAGGAACCAGGTCTTGTAATGGGGCCACTTCTCCTCGAAGACGGCTTGCCACGCCGGACCGAGCTCAAGCTCTTCCAGCGCACGGAACGTGAAGGGGAGCATCCGCATGTCCGGCAGATGTTCCCAGGTGGAACGGCTTGAAACCACTACCGAACGGCTGGTTAGAGCATCTTGAAGCCGAAGGGTTCGGGCGCTCGCGCCGGAGGCTGTTCGGGCCCCGGCGGCTCACTTTCGAACTCCGCCTTGATGCCGGTGATCCACGATCGCGCCCGGTCCAGCAGCTCGTGATACTCGTCCATGAAGCGCCCGCGCGTCACCATGACCCCGAGGTCCGCGCCCGGGTATCGGTACTGCCCGACGCCCGCGATCCGCAGGTAGAACGCCTCTGCTTCATCGGCAACGGTGTGCCAGTCGGTGTCACGCCGCGCGAACGTCAGACCCGAACCGTTGGTGCGCCAGATGCCCGAGCGCGGCGCCTTCGTGATCATCTCGGTGACGTCCTCGGTCTGCTTCAGGATGAACTGCGTCCATTCATCCAAGTTGTGGGCCTGGGCCCACCGATCGTTGAGCTCGTCGACGTCAATCTCGTAGTCGACGTCCAGGAACTCCAACAGGTGGAACAGGAACAGCGGCATGTCGCCGTAGGCGACCGCCGTCACGTTCGTGATGCTGCTCGCGCCGGTGACGCGCGGGTTGAGCTCCCCCAGCCAGAGCTCGCCGGTCGCGGCATCGAGGAGGAAGTCGAGCTCGAAGTACCCGAGGTAGCCCTCTTTCCGCAAGCGCTCGCCCATCGCGATCGTGCGCTCGCGCGCGACACGCCGCTGGTCCTCGGTGAGCAGCTCGGGCGAGACGTCGTTCCCGCACCATCCGCCGTCGTAGGGCGTGAGCTCGGGGAACCCGGTCAGCTCGGCCATCAACGGGCCAACCAGCGTGCCGTGTCGCGTGATGACGCCTTCGATCGCGAGCTCGCGCGGCTCGATCCGCTTCATCACCTTGACGTCGTGATCGACGATCTTCTTCTCGTTCGCGCGCCAATCACCCTCGTTCGCGATGAAGAAGGTCGTCTGCCCAGAATCACCGTACGGCGTCTGCACGACGAGATCCTCGCCGAGCCCGGCGTTCGCCGCGAGCGTCAGCAGCTCGCCGTAGTCGGTACCGCGGCCTATCGTGTTCGGCACACTCGGCACGCCCGCCTCGTCGCCCAAGCGCGTCGTCTCGATCTTCGAGTCCATCCGGTGCCTGAGCTCCGCCGGCGGGAACGCGACCGCGAGCCCGAGCTCCTCCGCGAGCTGTTCGGTCTCCTCGTCGAACATCAGGAACGCCGCCTTGCCGCCGCCGCCGTTGGCGGCGACCAGGTCGCCGACCTCCTTATGGCCGAGGAGGTAGTTCACGATCTCCTCGATCGATCCGAACGCGCGCGGCGTCTGCTCCTTCGGGACGAACACGTTCGGATGCGTCCCGTCGAACGAATCGTAGTAGTTCACGAACCGGAAGTTGCGCACCCATCGGTCGATCCCGAGCAGGTTGAACGCGGTCGCGCTCACGAAGTAGACGGGCGTGGTGTTGGTGCGGAAATAGTTGCGGATGGCGGGGATGCCGGTGAGCGGCTTGGTCGAGATCATCAGCCCGGGCGCGCTCGTGATCGCCGCCGCCTCCTCGGGTGTCGGTTCGGCGACGGCCCCCGGTGCACGCGCACGATCGCGCTTCTGGATCGCGTCGACGAGCGCGCGCGCCGCGAAGATCAGGACGGCCGCGCCGAGCGCCCACCACAACGCGGTCATGTCACGCCGCACCAGTCCTTGATGAACAACCCCATCACCTGGGCGGTCTGGATCACGCTCGGAAGGTACACCCGCTCCCCCACACCGTGTGCGCCCTCTGCATACGGCCCGAAGCAGACCGTCGGGATGCCGCCCGCCGCTCCGAGGACGCGCGCATCTGTCGTGCCCGTCGTCGCCACGAGCGCAGGTGGCGCGCCGAGATGCCGCGCATACGTCGACGACAGCGACTGCACCAAGAGATGGTCCGGCGGCACCTGGTACCCCTCCGCTGCGAAGCCCCGGTAGCGCACCTCCGGGGGCGAGGCGAACGCGGCAGGGTTGGCGGCGGCGGCCTCCGCCACCGCGCGTTCGACCCGCGCGCGGATGTCGGCCACCGGCGTCCCGGGGTACATCGCGATCCGGTAGCCGGTGACGCATTCGCCGGGCACGGTGGAGTTCCAGTCGCCCGCGTGGATCTGGCCCACGTTCAGCGAGATCGGGTGGTCGTACTGGTCGTAGGGCGGCGGCGGACCCGCGTTCAGTTCGGCCTCGACCGCGCGGAGCGCTTGGATCAACGGCAGGCTCGACTCGATGGCGCTCACCATCGCGCCGCTCTCGGCCGCGTGCCCCGGCAGGCCGTGCACGACGACGTCGAACCACACGACGCCGACCTGCGATGTCGTGATCGCGGCGCCGAACGGCTCGGCGATGATCGCGCCGTCGGCCGCGGAGCCCGCGAGCACGGTCTGCAGCGCGCCGTTGCCGGTGCACTCCTCCTCGACGACAGACTGGATGTGGACCGGCGCGCGCGGCGAGAGGCCGAGGTCGCGCAGGCCTTTCACCGAGCCGAGGATCGCCGCGAGCCCGCACTTCATGTCGGCGGCGCCGCGGCCGTACAGCCAATCCCCCTCGACGTGCGCGGTGAACGGATCGCGTACCCAATGCGAGCGCGGCTCGGGGCTCACCACATCGATGTGGCCGTTGAGGATCAGGCTCAGGCCGCCGAACCCGTTCGCCGGCGACCACGTCGCAACGACGTTCCGTTTCCCGGCGACGTCCCAGTCGAACGGCGAAGCCACCGGATGCGCGCGGATCGCCGCCGCATCCATCGGCACGTCCACGGGCTCGAGGCCAAGTTCGGATAGCGCTTCGCGGACGACCGCCTGACCGGCCTCCTCGTGTCCGAGGGTCGTGTCTTTGTCGACGAGCCGGGCCAGCAGCTCGGTCATCCAGTCGCCGCCCTGGGCGATCGCGTCGGCGATCTCTTGATCCTCCGGGGCCATCTCGCCCGCGGGCGGCCCCTCCACGACGGGCACGGACAGGCCCGCGTAGGCGTGCTCGGGGGGAGCCACCCCGGTCGCGAGCAGGCTTCCCGCGTAGGCGGCGGGGCCAACGTCGTGGGGGACCGGATCCAAGGCGGTTGAGCGTACCCAATCGATCCATGACCGGGACCTGTTTGACGTATGCACGTAAGCATGTAATCTCAGATGCATGAGCGAGAAGAGCGACTTCCAGGAGCACCTCGAGGGCTGGTTCGTGGGCCGGCTCCCGGGCGAATGGTTCACCGGCGCACCCGAAGTCACGTTCGACAGGGACGAGATCTTGATCGTCGGCACCCTGTCCGACCCCGACCTCCCGGCCGACGCCGGCCCGGAGACCCGAAAGGCGGCCACCGAAGCCCGTATCCAGGGGTTCCGCGAAGACACCCGCGGCCACCGGATGCGGATCGCCGACGAGGCCGAGCGCCGGTTCGGCCGCAAGGTCAGCTGGGGCGCCCGGTCCGGCGACCATCGGGTCCTGTTCACCACCGTTGCGACGCCGGCGATGACCCGCCTGCGGATGCCCGAGCGCCGCGTCCTCGACACGCTGGTCGACGCGGGCGTCGCGAGGTCCCGGAGCCACGCACTGGCCTGGTGCGTCCGGCTGGTCGCCGACAAGCAGGAGGAATGGCTCGGCGACCTCCGCACGGCGCTCGAGAGCGTCGAGGCGGTCCGCCGGGAGGGCCCGGCCAGCTAATCCGCTGTCGGCGGTCGCTCGATCGCGACCACGACGCTCATCGCGTACCTCACCAGCACCGGATCGCCGGGCTGAAGTCCCTCGGGCACGCTCTCCGCGCCGAGTTGCGCCTGCGCGAACGTGCCATCAGCGAACGCCAGCGCGACGGTCACATGCCGTGAGCCGTGCACCTCGTACGGCTGCACGTCCGCGACGACGGCAGTACGCTCGCCAAGCACCCCGTGAGCGTATCCCGTGCTCAAGCCCGGCTCCGTGGCGGCCGACGGAACTACATGCCTCCGGGGGGATGCGTAGTCCGACGTCGCCTGCGCACGATCGTCGTCGCTGCAGCGGCGTCGGCGTCCTTCTGGCTGCCCCTGATCGGCACCCCGGTGCACGCTGCGCACGTCCGCACAGATCGCCTCACGGAGGGTCATCGACGCTCGGGCGAGCCCGCGCTGCCGGTCGTCTATCCGACGTCGCGGAAGCAGCTCGCAGGCCTCGATACCGCACGCATGGCGAGCAAGACCTCGAGCATCACGTTCGCCGATCTCGACAGCGACGATTCATGGGCGCGTGGCTCGATCCGCTGGGTGGCGAGCGACAACTCCTGGATGCTCGACTTCCGGGCGAACCCCAACGGCACCTACAACTTCCGCCCGGCGGCGATCGAGACACGCAAGTACTTCGCGCGTTCGGTGGTGCGCGCGTTCGCGCCGGGCGAACAACCCAACGGATCGGTTGTCTTCTCCGACGTCGATGCGTCGACGCCGTGGTACCGATGGGCCGCGGTCGCCGTGCAGCACGGATGGATGACCGCGCCCAAGGGAGTGTTCAACCCCGACGCGCCGGTCACGATGGCGATGGTGCACCGCGCGCTTGTGCTCGCCGTCGGACTCGCGCCGGCGGCCAAGGCGCTGAACGACATCCATACGCGTGACGGCGTGCACTTCACGGTCGCGCCGAACTTCGGCACGACGGTCCTTGGCATGCTGCTGGACCTCCGGTACAACGCGCCCACCGGCTCGGAGTCGATGGACGTCTCGCCGCCCGACGACATGTCGCGCGCGCAGGTCGCGTACTCGCTCGCACGCGCGACGACGCTCCCGTCCTGGGCCGTTCCCAACCTGCTCGGGCAGTACCACGACGTGCAGCTTCCGCACCTCGGGGCGCGGATGCTCGCGGTGGTGCAGTGGGGGATCAGATACGCGGGCTATCCGTATGTGTGGGGCGGCGAATGGGGGTTCAACCGGTCGGAGCCACTGGCGCTCGGCGGCCAGCCCCGGAGCGGCTTCGACTGCTCGGGCCTCACGTGGTGGCTGATGCGCGCGAACGACGGCGGCTCGTGGGACATCAGCCCGCCGCGCCCGTACAAAGGGTGGTCGCTTCCGCAGCGCACCTCGGCGGACATGGCGGCGATGGCGCCGAAGCGGATCGCCTACGGCGATCTCGTGCCCGGCGACATCATGTTCTACGACGGCGACGGCGACGGCGTGGTCGACCACGTCGACACGTACATCGGCAACGGCTACGCGTTGGACTCGTCGAGCACGCCCGGCGGCGTGTCGATCATGTGGGTCGGGAACAGCCACGGGCTCTACGGCTCCGATTGGTACCGGACGCACTTCAAGTGGGGGCGGCGGATCCTGCCCCACTAGCCGGCGGCGATCGCCCCATCCAACGTCGCGCGTTCCTCGTCGGTCAGCGGTCGTGACGATCGCGCATCGGAGTCGTGCGCCACGATCACCGACGCCGACTCGGCGGCGACCCATCCTTCCTTCGCGACGATCTGCTCCGCGGTCCGGATCGAGGAGGTGCCATACCCGACCCCCCGACACGAGACCGTGACCTCGTCGTCATCCTGGGAGAGCTCCCGACGGTAATCGATCGCGATCCGCACGATCACGAAGTCGACCTCCGGGCCGAGCGTCTCGCGGACCCACCGGTCTCGCGCTTCTTCCAAGAAGGTGAGATAGACCGCGTTATTGACGTGACCGTAGTTGTCCACGTCACGCCACCGGATCGGGATCGTGACCTCGACCATGCCGCGCCGAGCCTAGATGGTCGAGAGCCCCGACCGCGAACGGTCGGGGCTCAAGACCGGAGAGAGGGGCTCCACCCCGTCTTTCGACCGGCCTGCCGGAGGGGTTCGCCCAACGATGTTGCGATGATGTGTCAGTCGTCGTGCTCGGCGATCCTGCGGTCCATCACGTCCGCGAGCGCAACGGCGCCGGCCGGCGACCCCGTCACCGCCGCCAGGAAGTGCGCGCGGTCGAGCGATCGGAGCGATGCGAAGCCAGAGGCCGTCACGGTGGCCGTACGAGGAACGTTGCGGAGCAGGGCGATCTCGCCGAAGAAGTCGCCGGGACCGAGCTTGGCCAGCGGCTCGCCGTGGCGCGACACCTCCACCTCGCCCTCCTCGATGACGTAGAAGCGGTCCCCTGGCTCCCCCTCGCGGATCACGATGGTTCCTGGATCGGCGTCGATAGACACGAGGTTCCGAGCCACACGCTCGATGCTCGCGGGCCCGAGCGGCTCGAAGATCGGTGTGCCGCGGAGCAACGCCACGTCGGCCGGGTCGGCGAGCTGGGCGTCGCGGTCGACCGAGCGGATGCGGCGGAGCACGAACAACGCGACAACCGGCAACGAGAGCCCTGCGAGGACGAACGTCGCGTCGACACCGAACGTGACGACGAGGAACGGGGCCAGAGCGGACCCCACCGCCAGGGCCGCCATCGCGAGGCCCTCCTGCACCCCGAACACGCGCGCGAGCACGTCGTCGTCGACCGTGCGCTGCAGCAGCGTCCGCGCGGTGACATCGAAGAAGCTCTTGCCGATCCCTGCGATGCCGAGCAGCAGGATCGCGGTGAGCGGACCCTGGGCGAGCGCGACGAGCGCGATCGGGACACCGACCACGACGACCCCGAGCACGAACGCGGGCGCGAGCCGAGAACGGCCGATCAGCGTCATCGCCGCCGCGGCGCCCAACAGGCCGCCCACCCCGACCGCGGCCGAGAGCACACCGGGCCCCGCCGGACCCATCGAAAGGACGCCGTAGGCCAAGATCACGGTGAGGACGTCGAGGGCGCCGATCACCGCGGTCTGGCCGGTGACGAACCCCAACAGCAAGCGCGCGCCCGGCCGGCGGCGCAACTCGCGGAACCCCTCCAACGCGCCACCCGTCGGCGATGAGGTCGTCACGAGGCGCGATCGCGCATGGACCGCGAGGACCGCCAGGCCCATCACCGTGAGCGCGACCGCCATCACGGCGAACACGAGCCACGGCCCCCGGAGCGCGATCATCAGGCCGGCGAGCAGCGGCCCGATGAAGATCGCGAACCCTTCGAGTGAGCTCGTCAGCGCGTTCGCCGCGGTCAGTTGCGCCGGCGTGTCCGCGAGCTCGGGCAACACCGACAGGTGGGTCGGGCGGGTCGCCGTGATCGCGACGTTCAAGATGACGGCGCCGACGTACACGAAGGCCGATGGCAGATCCGCAGCGAGGGCGATCGCGGTCAGACCCGCGGCGAGTCCCTGGGCGAGATACGACAACGCAAGCGCACGCTCCCGGGGCATCCGGTCGCCGATCTGAGCGACGAAGGGCGCGAGCAGCGCCGCGGGAACCAGCAACGCGACGGCGGCGACGCCCATGGCGCCCGTCCCGCCTTCGCGATACGCGTAGACCAAGATCGCGATCCACTGCGCGGACTCGGTCGGCCGGAAGATCGCGAACGCCAGCAGGACGAGGCGAAGCGACCGATCCTGCACAACGGCGGCCATGTTTCGTCCGACATCGCCCGCACCCCTCGGCACGGGCGGATGCTCGCACCCCGCGGCGGGAACCCGCAACACCACCGGAAACGCAACGAGGGCCCCGAAGGGGCCCTCGTTGCTGCCGCTTGTGAAGCCTGGATCAGAAGTCCATGTCGCCGCCGGGCATCCCACCGCCGCCCGGCATCGCAGGAGCCTTCTCGGGCTTCTCGGCGACGATCGCCTCGGTCGTTAGGAACAGCGCGCCGATCGACGCCGCGTTCTGCAGCGCCGAGCGCGTGACCTTCGCCGGGTCGACGACGCCGTACTTGATCATGTCGCCGTACTCGCCGGTGGCCGCGTTCAGGCCCTCGCCTTCCTTCATGGCGCGGACCTTCTCGACCACAACACCGCCTTCGAGGCCGGCGTTCGCGGCGATCTGCTTGATGGGCTCCTCGAGCGCGCGGCGCACGATCTGCGCGCCGGTTGCCTCGTCGCCCTCGAGGTCGACCTTGTCGAGCGCCGCCTGGGCGTTCAGCAGGGCCACGCCGCCGCCGGGCACGATGCCCTCCTCGACCGCAGCCTTGGTCGACTGCACGGCGTCCTCGATGCGATGCTTCTTCTCCTTGAGCTCGACCTCGGTGGCCGCGCCGACCTTGATCACCGCGACGCCGCCGGAGAGCTTCGCCAGCCGCTCCTGGAGCTTCTCGCGGTCGTAGTCGGAGTCGGTCTTCTCGATCTCCGCCTTGATCTGGTTGATCCGGCCGGTGACGTCCTCGCTCTTGCCGGCACCCTCGACGACCGTCGTCTCGTCCTTCGTGACGACGACCTTGCGCGCGGTGCCGAGCAGGTCCATCGTCGCGTTCTCGAGCTTGAGGCCGACCTCTTCGGAGACGACCGTCGCGCCGGTGAGGATCGCGATGTCCTGCAGCATGGCCTTGCGGCGGTCACCGAACCCGGGGGCCTTCACGGCCGCCGAGTGGAACGTGCCGCGGATCTTGTTCACGACGAGCGTGGCAAGCGCCTCGCCCTCGATGTCCTCGGCGATCACGAGCACCGGCTTGCCGGCCTGCATGATCTTCTCGAGGACCGGGAGCAGGTCCTTCACCGCGCTGATCTTCTGGTTCGCGATCAGGATGTACGGGTCGTCCAGGACCGCTTCCATCCGCTCGGGGTCGGTCACGAAGTAGGGCGAGATGTAGCCCTTGTCGAACCGCATACCCTCGGTGAACTCAAGCTCCATCCCGAAGGTGTTGGACTCCTCGACGGTGATCACACCGTCCTTGCCGACCTTGTCGACGGCCTCGGCGATCTTCTCGCCGATCTCGGGGTCGGCCGCGGAGATCGCGCCGACGTTGGCGATCTCGTCCTTGGCGTCGACGTCCTTCGCGACGGTCTTGATGCGCTCGACCGCGAGCTCGGTCGCCGCCTCGATGCCGCGCTTGAGCGCCATCGGGTTCGCGCCGGCCGCGACGTTGCGCAGGCCTTCCTTCACGATCGCTTGGGCGAGCACGGTCGCGGTCGTCGTGCCATCGCCGGCGACGTCGTCTGTCTTCTTCGCGACCTCCTTGACGAGCTCCGCGCCGATCTTCTCGAGCGGGTCGTCGAGCTCGATCTCCTTGGCGATCGAGACGCCGTCGTTGGTGATCGTGGGAGCGCCCCACTTCTTCTCGAGGACGACGTTGCGGCCCTTGGGGCCGAGCGTGATCTTGACGGCGTTCGCGAGCTGGTCCATGCCGCGCTCGAGCGCCCGCCGTGCGTCCTCGTCGAACGAGATGAGCTTCGGTGCCATCCCCTCCAACCTCCTGTGTCCGGGTTCCAGTCGAGCCACCGACTGCTAGCACTCGGTGGGTGTGAGTGCTAAGGATGGTAGCCCTGGTGGACGGCAAGTGGCAACGCGACCGAGGCGGCGCGTAGGGTGACCGCCGTGATCGAGCAACCGCCCTGGGAGCGTCGATTCACCGCGACCGAGATCGGCTTCCCGGCATGGGACGAGGCGACGCCCGGCCACCTCGCGCTGGTGACCACTCGCAACGGCACCCGGCAGGTCTGGGCGCACGACCTCGCGGACGGCTCCTGGCGGCAGGTGAGCGACGAACCCGTTGGGGCGGAGATGACCTGGATGCTGCCCGGAGATCGGATCGCGTGGTGGCGCGACACCACCGGCGACGAGCGGGGGATGCTCGTCGCGGCCCCCTTCGCCGGCGGCGAGGCCCGGCCGGTGTTCCCCGAGCTGCCCGAGGGGTGGCTCATGGGCCATTCGTTCGCCGGCGCGACGGCGGCCATCTCGCTCGAGGTGGGCGGCGTCTACCGCACGTACACGATCGGCCCCGACGGGATGACCCGGATCCTGCGCGAGCAAGAGAGCGCGACCGGCCTCGGCACCCTCGAGCCCGGCGATGGCGGCGGGCTTTCGGCCGACGGCACGCTCGTGTGCCTTCGACACGCGGAGCACGGCGACCTCCTGCACTCGGCGCTCCGGGTCCTCGACACACGCACCGGCGAGGTCGTCGCCGAGCTCGAGGACAAGGGCCACAACCTCGACCCGGCCGCGTGGTCGCCGATCGCGGGCGATCAGCGCCTGGCGTTCACGAGCGAACTCGGTCCGTTCGAACGGCCGGCGATCTGGGCCGTCGCGCGCGACGAGCGTCGCGATATGGAGGTCGACCTGCCCGGGGGCGTCTTCCCGGTGCGGTGGTGGCCCGACGCGAGCGCGCTGCTCGCGCGCCACGAATACGAGGGCCGGGCACAGCTCATTCGGCTGGATGTGACGACGGGCGCGGTCACGCCGCTCACCGGTCTGGACGGCGACATCGACGCCGCGGCGATCCGGCCCGACGGCGCGGTCTGGTATCGCGTGAGCGACTCGGTCCGGCCGCCGCGGATCGTCGAGACCGGCCGCGGCGACGTCTTGGTCTCGCCGGACGAACGGCCTCCTGCAGGCCGTGCATACCAGAGCCGCTTCGCGACGAACGCGCACGGCGAGCGGATCCAGATGTTCGTCGTCACGCCCGACGGCGAGGGTCCCTTCCCCACGGTGTGCAACATCCACGGCGGCCCCGAGTGGCACGAGCGCGACCGCTTCGACGCGGAGACGCAGGCGTTCGTCGACAACGGCTACGCCGTGGCGATCATCAACTACCGCGGATCGACCGGGTACGGCATCGCGTTCCGCGAGGCGCTGCTGCACAACGTCTGCTTCACCGAGACCGAGGACATCCTCGCGTGTGTCGACGCGCTCGTCGCCGACGGCACCACCGATCCCGACCGCGTGTTCTGGAACGGCTGGTCGTGGGGCGGGTGCCTCGCGTGCTTCAACGCGGGAGCGCATCCCGACCGCTGGCGCGCGATCTTCGCCGGGATCCCAGCGGGCGACTTCGTCGCGGCGCACACCTACTCGGCACCGGAGCTCCAGGCGTGGGACGAAGCCGCGTACGGCGGCACCCCTGAGCAGGTGCCGGAACGCTACGAACGCAGCGATCCGATGACCTACGTCGACGCCGTCCGCGCGCCCGTGCTGGTGATCGCGGGCGAGGCCGACCCCCGCTGCCCGATCGAAGGCGTGGCGCCGTGGGTCGACGCGCTCCGGGCGCGCAACCATCCCGTCGAGCTGGTCCTGTATCCCGAAGGACACCACACGAACTCGATGCAGGCGCAGGTCGAGAACATGCGCCGTGTGTTGACGTTCTTCGATCGGAACCGCTGAGCGCTAGGCGTTCACGCCGGTGCTGTGCACCTGCTGCACGCGGAACTCGATGATGACGCTGGACCCTTCGTCGATCGGCGCGACGCGCTCGTACTGCGGGAACTTCTCGTAGAGCAGCCCGCGATCGCGCAGGAACTCCGGACCGCTCTCGATCAGGTACGCCTCGCCCGACACGATCACCTGTGCGAGCTCGTGATCCCAGTCCTCGGAGTAGGCGTCGACGCAGTACGTCACCGACGCGTTCTCGCGGATGTCCTCGATCTTGCGGTCGTACGCGCTCGCGATCACGATCCGGTCGAGGTCGAGCACGTGACAGACGGGCACGACGTGCGGCCACTTGCCCATCTGCTGGGTGCCGAGGTGCCCGACGCGGGCGTCGGACACGAACCGGGCTTCGGCGAGCGTCAGCTCCCGCTGCACCTCACTCCTCCCCGCCGACGGCAGCCTGGTCACGGATCTGCTCGACGATCTCGGCGTTCGCGAGCGTCGTCACGTCGCCGAGCGTGTTCCCACGCGCGACATCGCGGAGCAGTCGCCGCATGATCTTCCCCGAGCGGGTCTTGGGAAGGTCTGGGGTGAAGATGATCTCGTCGGGCTTCGCGATCGGCCCGATCACCGTGGCCACATGGTCGCGGAGGCCGCCGAGCACCGCCTGATCGCCCTCGATGCCCGACTTCAACGTCACGAACGCGACGATCCCCTCGCCCTTGATGTCGTGGGGCTTCGACACCACAGCCGCCTCCGCGACGCGGTCGTCGTCGACGAGCGCCGACTCGATCTCGAAGGTCGACAGCCGGTGCCCGGCGACGTTCATGACGTCGTCGATCCGGCCCAGCAGCCAGAAGTAGCCGTCGTCGTCGCGACGCGCGCCGTCGCCGGCCACATAGGTCTCGGGGCCGTACTTCGAGAAGTAGGTCTCGACGTAGCGGTCGGGGTCGCCCCAGATCGTGCGTGCGATCGACGGCCAGGGGTGGCGCAACAC
Source organism: Actinomycetota bacterium (assembly GCA_036007245.1). GTDB lineage: Bacteria > Actinomycetota > UBA4738 > UBA4738 > HRBIN12 > AC-51. Next base: position 19,720 of record DASYOY010000080.1, read on the forward strand.
GAGGAACCCGCCGGCGCCGACCCCGACCGACGTCCCCCGCTCGTCGACGATGTCGGGCTCGATCCCGGGGAACGGGAGCGTGGCAGACCCGGGCTTCAACGTCGTGAGCCCGGGCAGCGGCGTGATCATGATCGCGCCGGTCTCGGTCTGCCACCAGGTGTCGACGACCGGACACCGCTCACCGCCGATCACCTTCCAGTACCAGACCCACGCCTCCGGGTTGATCGGCTCACCGACCGAGCCGAGCAACCGCAGCGACGACATATCGTGCTTGGCGGGCAGCTCGGTGCCCCACCGCATGAACGCCCGGATCGCCGTCGGCGCGGTGTAGAGGATCGTCACGCGGTACTTCTCGATGATCGACCACCAACGGTCCTTGTCCGGCCAATCCGGCGCGCCCTCGTAAAGCACACCGGTCGTGTGGTTCGCGAGCGGCCCGTAGACGATGTAGCTGTGCCCGGTAACCCAGCCGCAGTCGGCCGCGCACCAGTACACATCGTCGTCGTGGATGTCGAAGATCATCCGGTGGGTCGCTGCGACCTGCGTCATGTACCCGCCGGTCGTGTGCGCGATCCCCTTCGGCTTGCCGGTCGTGCCGCTCGTGTACAGCAGGTACAGGAAGTCCTCGGCGTCCATGGGCTCGGGCGGGCAGTCCGTCGACTGGTCGGCGACGAGCTCGTGATACCAGTGGTCGCGGCCTTCCGTGAACGCGTGCTCGTTGCCGCAGCGGCGGACGGTGATCACGTGCTCGACGCTCGGACACTCCGCGACGGCCGCGTCGGCGTTGTCCTTGAGCGGGACGACCGTGCCGCGGCGCCACGCGCCGTCTGCCGTGATCAAGACCTTCGCCTCGGCGTCGTTGATCCGGTCCCGGAGGGCCTCGGCGCTGAACCCGCCGAACACCACCGAGTGCGGGGCGCCGATCCGCGCGCACGCGAGCATCGCGATCGGCAGCTCGGGCACCATGCCCAGGTAGATGTTCACGCGGTCACCCTTGCCCACGCCGAGGCTCCGGAGCGCGTTGGCCAGCTTGGAGACCTCGTCCAAGAGATCGCGGTAGGTGAGCACCCGCGTATCGCCCGGCTCACCCTCCCAATAGAACGCGACCTTGTCCCCGCCGCCGGCCTCGACGTGGCGATCGAGGCAGTTGGCCGAGGCGTTCAGCTGCCCGCCCGCGAACCAGGTCACCCAGGGGGCGTCCCACTCCATCACGGTGTCCCACGGGCGGGTCCAGGTGAGCTGCTGGGCCTGTTCGACCCAGAAGGCCTCGTGGTCGCGGCTCGCGCGGTCGTAGATCCCGGCGTCACCCGCCACGGCCTGATCGCGGAACCCAGGAGGCGGCTCGAAGACCCGATCCTCGGACAACAGAGCCTCGATGTTGCGGTCCATCTCGCCCCCTGGCTCGCTCACGGATCCCGTCCCTTTCCGCTCCGCCGGAACCGGCATCGTACGGCCAGGGGCCGAACGGGCGCGACCCGCGGTCCTAGCCTCGATCCGAACGTAGGGCACGGGTGCTTGCATCTGCCCGTGGGAGCCACCACCATCCCTCGTGAGCCGCCCGTTCGGGGCGGCTCGAGAGCCATTTTGGGGATGGGGAAGGAGGCGGCGAATGGCCGACGTGGCCTACTGCATGAAGTGCCGCGAGAAGCGTGAGTTCACCGGATCGCTGGTAACGCTGAAGAACGGACGCCCGGCGCTGCAAGGGACATGCCCGGTGTGCGGCACCAAGCTCACCAAGATCCTAGGGATGGACGCCGCGAAGGCGATGGGCTGGAAAGCCCCCTAGTTCAGGCGCGACAACAGCTGTTCGGGGCTGAGGACGACCTTCCCGGGGGCCATCTTCCGGTGGCGGGCCGCGAGGTCCGCCACCGTCGTCCGCTCGAACACATCCTGCACGGCCCGGGCCACGTCGGCCCAGAAGCCTTGCAGCCCACAGCGTGAGTCCGCGAAGCAGGTGTGGTCGGAGGGCTCGAGACAGAAGACCGGGTAGATCTGCCCCTCGATCGCGTCGGCGACCTCGGCGACGGTGATATCGGCCGGATCGCGAGCCAGGCGGCACCCGCCCCCCGCGCCACGAAAGCTCTCCACGAGGCCGGCCCGGGACAGTGCGCCGAGCTGCTGCTCGAGGAACCGCAGCGGTACCTGCTGCCGCTCCGCGATCTCGCGCGCGGGCGTGAGCGTCTCGTCGTCACGGTGCTCGGCGAGCTCGATCATCGCCCGGATCGCGTACTCGAGCTTCTGAGAGACCTTCAACATCCGAGAGATCCACCTCCGGTCGACCAGGCTAGGTCTGTGCGTTCACGCACGTCAATCGGCCGGCGAGTAGCCGGGGTATCCTCTCGGCGCGATGGCGCGGGTGCTCGTGATCGACGACGAACCGGACGTGCGCTGGCTGATCCGGATGAGCCTCGAGCGCGCCGGCCACGAGGTGCTCGACGCCGAGGACGGCCTGCGCGGCATCGCCCTCGCGATGAAGCAGCGACCGGAGGTGATCGTCTTGGACCTCATGATGCCGGTGATGGACGGCTACGGGGTGCTCGACGAGCTCGCCAAGGATCCTCGAACCGCGTCGGTGCCCGTCGTGGTCTTGTCCGCGAAAGCGATCCCGGACGAAGCCGACCGGGTCACCGCGGCGGGCGCACGCCGGTTCCTCGAGAAGCCGTTCGATCCGGACGAGCTCGCCGCCGAGCTGGCCGAGCTGCTGCAGCCGAGCTGAGCTACCCCCCCACGAGCTGCTGCGCGTAGTCCTGGCCGACCACGACGACGAGCGTGGCGCTCTTGGGGACGCCCTGCATGGTCGGGTCCAACGGCTTGACCTCCGCGTGCTTGAAGTAGTGCTGCGCGACGTAGTTCGCGTTCGACAGGTTCTGCGGCGCGTTGACGTCGTTGCGGTAGTACACGATGGTCTTCTTGATCCCGCTCGTCGGCGCGTCGATCGCCGGGGTCGCGACGGTGTAGCCGGCGTTGCTGAGCTTCGTCTGCGCCGCCGCACCCGCGCCGGGAACGTCCGTGCCGTTCATCGCCATGAACAGCACGCCGTTGGTTTGCGGCGCCGGGGTCGGCGAGGGCGGCACCGAGGTCGGCGGGGGCGTGGTGGACGAGGTGTGCCCGCCGTTTCCCGAGGGTGTCGGAGTGAGGCCCGCGCCTGTCGTGCCGGAATCGGAGAAGCCGTTCGCGAGGACGGCCAGACCGACGACGATCAAGGCCACGATCACGAGGACCCGCCCGGTGCTGAGGTTCACGCGGGCATCCTACCTGCAGAGCTTTGCCGGGGCTGCGGGTCGGTTAGAGCGTGATGCCGAGGCGCTGCGCCGTGCGGCGCTTGCGGCGCAACGACCGGAGGCGACGGAGCCGCCGCACCAGCATCGGGTCATAGGCGAGCGCGCCCGGGTGGTCGACGGCGCGGTGTAGCAGCTGGTGGTACCGCGTGGTCGAGAAGCCGAACTCCTCGCGGATCGCGCGGCCCTTCGAGATCTGCAAGCACCAGGCCGCGCGCTCGAAATCCAAGACCCGTCGTTCCAGGTCGTCAAGGACCTCCGGAGGACGTGCCGATGCTGGGGGGGTGGCTGATGACGAAGCACGACGCGGGGGGGTTGTTCCGGTCACGGCACGGCACGCTCGCATCCGTTGTGGCGCTGTGCAAGCACCCGCGATGAACCGCCTCGTCGTTCCTTCGAGCTACATCAGGTGAGAGCATGCCCATGGTGACGGACGCACGATGGTGAGAACCCCCGACCCCACACGCCAGCGCGACGCCGAACGGTCCGACGCGCAGCTCGACATGCTCCATAGCTTCGCCGCGAAGCTGAACGTGCTGACCGATACGGCCGAGATCGGCAACACGATCACCGCGGAGCTGCGGACGATCGTCGACTACCACAACTGCCGTGTGTACCTGCTGGAGGACGAGACCCGGCTGATGCCGATCGCGTTCCGCGGCGAGCTCACCACCGAGTACGCCGAGGAGGATCTCGACCAGCTGATCACGGAGGTGGGCGAGGGCATCACGGGGACCGTCGCGGCGACGCGCCAGGCCCTGCTCACCCCCGACGCGCGCGAGGTCCCGTTCTCCGTGACGATCCCCGGCACCGACGATGACCTGTTGGAGTCCATGCTCGCCGTTCCGATGGTGGCAGGGGACACGCTCGTCGGCGTGATCGTGCTCTCAAGCCTCGGCTACGCGATGTTCGACGACGAGGACCAACGGATGGTCGAGGTCCTCGCGCCCCACGCAGCGGCGGCGTTCCAGAACGCGCGCTTGCTCGAGGCCGAGCGCGACGCAGCGCGCGCCGCAGGGGCGCTGCTGCAGCTTTCTCAGTCGCTCACCGGGCGGCGGAACATCGGCGACATCTTCCGCGACGCGATCGAATCGATGGAGACGATCATCCGCTGCGCGGCGACGGCCGCCTACGTGCGCGACGAGAACGGCGCGTTCCGCGTGATCCAGCTGCACGCGTGCGGCGGCCGAACCGTCCGGCCGCGCGCCGAGATCGCCGACGTGCCGCCGACCGTCGCCGAGACGCTGCTGACGAGCACCGCGTCGCCGTTCGTGATCCCGCATGCGATCGCCGCGCAGGTGCCCGACGAGGTCAAGATCATGGAGGGGTTCGGCGACATCCTGGTGTGCCCCTTGCAGTGGGAGCCCGGCGAGGTCGGCGCGCTGATCGCGGTCGGCGACGCCGGCGGCGAGCCCTTCGACGAGTCCGCGGTGCGGCTGGCTCGGGGGATCGGCGACCTGACGGCGCTGGCACTCGGCAACGCGCGCCGGATCAGCGAGCTCGAGCGGTTCCACCGGTTGGTCGAGAGCCTCGACGCCGTCTTCTGGGAGGCGGAGGCCAACGGTCTGCGGGTGACGTTCCTCGGCGGCCGGGTCGAGGAACTCTTCGGCGACGGGGCGGACGCCTGGCTCGACCGCCCGTGGGGCGAGCACATCACCGATGCCGACCGATCGCTCGCCGTCGCGGAGGTGCGCCGCGCGATCGCCGAAGGCACCGACGCGAGCGTGGAGTACCGCGTGGGCGCGCCCGGCGGCGACGGGCAGTGGCTGCGCGACCTCGTGACCGTCGTGCGCGGCAGCCAGGGCCCGCGCCAGCTCCGCGGCCTGACGGTCGACGTAACCGAGCGGCGCCACGCCGAGCAGACCCTCCGCGAATCCGAGCGGAAGTATTCCGAGGCGTTCCTCCGTGAGCGCGAGGCAGCCGAACAACTCCGCGCGCTCGATGCGATGAAGAACACGTTTCTCGAGGCGGTCTCGCACGACCTGCGGACGCCGTTGACGTCGATCCTCGGATCGGCGCTCACGCTCGAGCAGAGCCGGCTGGAGATGCCGGCGACCGACGCGCTCGACCTCGTGCACCGGGTCGCCGCGAACGCCCGCAAGCTCGAGCGGCTGCTCGGCGATCTGCTGGACCTCGACCGGCTGCAGCGGGGCATCGTGTCGCCGCAGCGCCGTTCGACCGACATCGGCGCGTTGATCGCGCGGGTGCTCGCCGAGGTCGAGAACCCCGACGGGCGCGCGATCGACGTCGAGGTCGGGCTGCTGACCGCCAACGTCGACGGCCCCAAGGTCGAACGCATCGTCGAGAACCTCGTCGCCAACGCGCTGCGCCACACGGCGCCCGAGGCGCACGTCCTGGTCTGGGCGCACGCCGTCGACGGCGGTATCGAGATCGGCGTCGACGACGCCGGGCCCGGCGTCCCCGACGATGCGCGGGAGTCGATCTTCGAACCATTCGAGCAGCGTCCGGGGCCGACCAGCGGACACTCGCCAGGCGTGGGGATCGGGCTCTCGCTCGTCCGGCGGTTCGCGGAGCTGCACGACGGACGGGCGTGGGTCGAGCCGCGCGAGGGCGGCGGCTCGTCGTTCCGGGTGTTCCTGCCGAACGCCTAGCAACGTCGCGCGATAGCGTGTCGCGCCGATGAACCTCGTCGTCGCGAACGCCACGATCGTCGACGGAACCGGCACGCCCGGTATCGCCGGGTGGGTGGCCGTGGAGGGCGACCGCATCGCCGCGGTCGGCCGCAGCGGCGAGGAGCCGCCCGAGGCCACGCGCACGATCGACGGCGGCGGCCTGGTGGTGGCGCCGGGTTTCGTCGACGTCCACAACCACTCCGACCTCTCGCCGTTCGTGCTGCCCACGATGCCCAGCACCGTGCGCCAGGGCGTCACGTCCGTCGTCGTCGGAAACTGCGGCTCGTCACCGTTCCCGCTGTCGTCGTGGGACGACGGGCTGTCCCTCGCGTACGTTCGTTCCGGTGCGGATCACCCCGCCCCGTCTTGGACGGCGTGGGGTGAGTATCTGGACGCGATCGACGCCGCGCGGCCGGCCGTGAACATCGCCACGCTGGTCGGGCACGGGTCGGTCCGACGCGAGGTGCTCGGCAACGAACGGCGAGCACCGACCGACGCGGAGCTCGCACAGATGCGCACCTTCGTGCGCGAGGCCCTCGCGGACGGCGCGGTCGGGATGTCGACCGGCTTGATCTACGTGCCGGGCATCTACGCCGAGACGGACGAGGTCATCGCGCTCGCACGCGCCGCCGCCGGCCTGGGCGGCGTCTACGCCTCCCACATCCGGGGCGAGGGTCGCGACCTGTTCCGCGCCATCGACGAAGCCCTCGCGATCGGCGCGGCCTCGGAGCTCCCCGTCCACATCAGTCACCTCAAATGCGAGACGTCGAAGCTGTGGGGCCACGCGGACGAGCTGCTCGCGCGCCTCCGCGACGCCCCTGATGCGACGGGGGACCAGTATCCCTACGAGGCATGGAACTCATCGTTGTCGTCGCTGCTGCCTCCGTGGGCGCCTGCGGAACAGATCGCCGAGATCGCCGCTGCGGACCACGAGCGCCTGCGTATCGCCGTCGAGGTCGGCGAGTCGGACTTCCAATCGTCGGTCGAGGGGGTCGGCTGGGACCGCATCATGCTCGAAACGGCGCCTGAACCTCGGTGGCGTGGCACGTCGGTCGCCGCCGTCGCCGAGGAACGTGGCGTCGATCCCTTCGACGCGATGGTCGAACTCCTCGCCGCCGATCCCGAGATCAGCTGTATCGGCCACGCGATGGATCCCAAGGACGTGCGCGCGATCGTGGCGGACCCCGGCGTGTTCGTGGCCTCGGACGCATCGGCGACGTCGCCGGAGGGCCCAGGAGGCGACCTGCCGGTGCACCCGCGCGACTACGGCACGTTCCCACGCGCGCTCGCCCTCGCGCGCGATGACGCGTTGCTGCCGCTCGAGGCGGTGGTCAGGAAGATGACGTCGCTGCCTGCGGACCGCTTCGGGTTGACCGGACGCGGCCGGATCGAGCCCGGTGCGTTCGCCGACCTGGTCCTGTTCGACCCAGTGACCATCCGAGACCGCGCGACCTACGAGCACCCGCACGTGTTCCCCGAGGGCATCGCCGCGGTGATCGTGAACGGCGAGGTCGCCTGGTCCGAGGACGCCCCATCGATCGCGCGCGCCGGGCGAGCGCTGCGCCGTCCGTAGAGCCGGCGGTCGGATTCGAACCGACGACCTACCGATTACAAGTCCGCTTCGAGCCGATCCTGTGACCTGCTGGGTCACGACATTACGCCTATCTACCTGCGGAAACGCCATTGAGCAGTTCGCAACGCTTCGCACTGTTTCCCGGTGTCTGGCGGATTCTGTGCGGACTAACGAACCGGCCTCCAGCCCCCTTCTCCGGAACGCAGATACGCAACTCGGTGACCTCATGTATCTCGTAGGTGACATGTGGACTCGGCAACTAGCTGGCGAGGCGTGCCAATTGGTTCAGCCGATCCGGCAGATCCGGATCGAAATCTGAGAACAGGTCGGAGTTCGCCAGCAGTTCGTTCACCAGGCTCTTCGGCAACGGGTCTCCACGCGCCAGCAGCCATGCGAGCACGTCGTCCATCGCCAACTCGGGCTCGTTGCTATCAATCATCGAGCGCATCACCGGCAAACTGTCTGGCGGCAGGTACGACTTCGCAGAATCCAGTAGCACGCGAGCCCGAGTCTGATTCCTTACTTCATAGGGTTCCATATCCACGAGCGTAGTTTCTCCGACATGAACGAGAGTCCTGTCGCTCGGTGACCTCACGTGTCACGAAGGTGACATAGAACCAAGTCGAATCCGATGTCATCGCAAGGTCAGCTCGCCAAGGACCAAATTAAAAGAGCGAGGATGACGACCAATGCGATCACGCCAGCAACCACCATGAACACGCTCATCGGTGCGCGATTTGCCTTCTCGATCTCGTCCAGCTCATTCAGGTTGAAGGGCGGTTTGTCGATTCCCGACATCGTGTACTCACCTCGCCGCACAAGATTAGGACGACGCTCCTGGGAGGACACGAAGTTGGTGGCCGCACGTACACCAGGGGACCTCATGTATCTCGTAGGTGAATGAGAACTGCTTGAACGAGGCGGTCGCCTCAGCCGCCGACGAACAACCAAACGATCCCAACCGCGACAGCGAGGCATACGATCACGGTGATCACGATCAACACCCTCGTTCCCGTCGAAGGCCGCGTATCGACGATTCGGAGAGCGCCGGGTTCCTCTCCCTCACCGATTGCTTGGTCGAGCGCGACGTCCGCGTCGTGCACCGTGTGGTAGCGGGCAACATCTCGCCATTTCGACCCGTCGAACCGCTGGATGATCGCGGTCCTTCCGCCCAGGAAACTGCCTTTGCCCACGCCCGCAAGGAACGGACTGGGTGCGTTCGGTCCCGAATGGCCCATGGAGAGAATCTATCCCGCTGCGTGCCGAGGGTGTCCTGCCTCGGCGACCTCGCCGCCCGACGGCGTGCGTTGGGGTGCCCGATCGCCGCCGTTCCCACATGGTTGAGAAACGCCGACGCATGGTCGAGGATTTATCCCGCATGCAACAACCACCGCCTAGCCCTTCAGCCCCCGCTGGTGAAGGGCAGCCCAAGGCCGGGCTGGAGTTCGACCGCAAGACGCCCCTGAGCAGGTTGAGATTCGGCGCTCGGGTTCCGATATGGCAGCTCGTGGTCGCCGCGATCGTCGTCGTCGCGCTGTTCGCCGTCATCGGGTTCATGTACATGCGAAGTCATCCGAACCGCGGCAGGGTGTTCATGCCGAATGGGGCCGTCCTTCACTGTGATCCCCTTGTGGTCAAGTCCGATGGGCTCTACTGCACGACCGGCGGGGCGGTCATCTCCGCGCCGCCAGGCACGATGTATTCATTCGGGTCGGG
>DASYOY010000081.1:0-5429 GCA_036007245.1 Actinomycetota bacterium
CGCCGCTGGCTGGGCCGAGGAGGTGCGGGGCATCGGGATCGACGAGGAGACCGCCGCGCTCCTCGAGCCCGACGGCACCGCGACCATCACAGGCTCGGGCGGTACCTGGTTCCTCCGGATGAAGGCCGACGACGTTGTGTCGTGCACGCCGGGGCGGCCCTTGTCGACGAAGTCGATCCGAGCCTTCGTTGCCGGAGCGGGGGCGATCTTCGACCTGACGTCATGGGGCGGCGACGGCGACGTGAGAAGCGTCGAGGCGGCGGACGGCTCGGTGCGGATCGACGGCCAGTAGCGGACGTACATCCGCGCGAGGCCCACCGCGATGCGAGCCGGGGCCGGGCAACCTCCGCGACTTCTTCGATCTCTCCGGGTCGCCGCCCAAGGGGAAGCTGATCTTGCCACCGCGCACATGTCCGAAGCCGTCGCCGGCGCAGCGGACGCTGGCGGCGACCGACCCTCCGTACACTGCGCGTCGTGCAGGAGCGAACCGTCTACGAGGCCGCCGGCGGCATGCCGTTCTTCGAGGCGCTGGTCGACCGGTTCTACGAGGGCGTGGCTGCGGATCCCGACCTGCTCGCGCTGTATCCGGAGCCAGACGACCTTTCTGGGGCGCGGCACCGGCTGATGTTGTTCCTCGCGCAGTACTGGGGTGGTCCCGACACGTACAGCCGAGAGCGCGGACACCCACGCCTGCGGATGCGGCACGCGCCGTTCGCCGTCGGACCCGAGGCGCGCGACCGGTGGCTCACGCACATGCGCGAGGCGCTCGACGCGCTCGACCCACCGGCGGAGCTCCGGCAGCGGTTCGACGAGTACTTCGCGTTCGCCGCGGAGTCGATGCGGAATCAGGACTGAGCGTCAGGTCCGGCTGAGCTCCGGCGGGATCACGCCCATGCGGCCGGACTGGTAGTCCTCCACCGCATGCATCAGCTCGTCGCGCGTGTTCATCACGAACGGGCCGTACCACGCGATCTGCTCGCGGATCGGGAGGCCGCCGAGGAGCAACGCGTCCATCCCGGCGGCGTTCGGCGCGTCCTGCGTCGCGTCGGCGCGAAGCTCGATCGCCTCGCCCGGACCCAGCACGGCGATCTGGCCCTCGTGGATCGGGCGGCGCCCTGTGCCGACCGAGCCTTGGCCGGAGACCACGTAGATGAGTGCGTTGAAGTCCGGACGCCAGGCGGTCCGCAGACGCGCGCCGGGCGCGAGCGTCGCGTGCGCGTACGTGATCGGCGTCTGCGTGTCGCCCGGTCCCCGAACGCCGCCGAGCGATCCGGCGATCAACCGGACGATCGCGCCGGCGTCGTCGGACGCGACCAGGCCGAGGTCGTTGGCCTCGAGGTCTTGATAGCGCGGATCGAGCCACTTGTGTTCTGCGGGCAGGTTGACCCACAGCTGGAACCCGTGGAACAGGCCGCCGCCGTCGAGCAGGTCCTGCGTCGGCATCTCGGAGTGCACGACGCCCGATCCAGCGGTCATCCATTGCGTCGCGCCGTCGGTGATCACACCACCGCCGCCGTGCGAGTCGAGGTGCCGCATCCGGCCGTCGAGCATGTAGGTCACCGTCTCGAAGCCACGGTGCGGATGGTCGGGCGCACCCTTGGCCTCGCCCGGCGCATACTCGACGGCGCCCATGTGGTCCAGGAGCAAGAAGGGATCGGCCCACGACAGATCGAGCCCCGCGGTCGGGCGGCGCACCTTGAAGCCCTCGCCCTCCAGGAATGACGGGGCGTCGGCGATCTCGACGACGGCGCGCGTCGGTGCGTCCTCGGCAGCATCGACCCGGCGAAGGATCGTGGCGTCGGCTGGGGTGATCGCGGGCATGGGTCAGACAACGGCGGCAGGTTCATCGCTATTCCCGCGACGATCGCGGACGAGTAGCACCACGCAGCCGGCGACGGCGATCGTCGCGAACGAGAACCATTGGATCGCGTAGGACAGGTGTGGCCCGTTGTCGAATCCGGGCGGTGCCAAGACCTCCGGTTGGGCTTGGGCCGGCTGCTGGTCTTGCAGCATCACGTAGACGGGCAGGAGCGTGTACGGAAGGTCGCCCCGCCCGAGGTCGATCCGCGTCACGAGCGGCGGTGACGGGTTCACCGGCGGGTCAGAGACCTGGTCCGGCGGGAGGGCGAGCCCGGTGACCGTTACCTTCCCGGCGGGGGCCCCAGCCGCCCCGCCGACGGGTGGGGTCCCGGTCTCGAGCGGCACCCAGCCTCGATCGACGATCACGGCGGTGCCGTTGCCGAGCACGAGCGGCGTGAGGACGAGGTTGCCCGGGTCTCCCTGATCGCTCGTGCGGCCCGACAGGATCTGCTCGTGCGCCGGGTCGTAGGTGCCGGTGACCGTCACGTGCCGGTACGGCATCGCGTCGGGTTGCAGCGACGTGATCGGCGCCGGTGCTTCGGCCCCGCGCGCCTCGAGCATCGCGTTGACGTCTTTGCGTCCATGGAGCCGGTTCAGCTGCCAGAACCCGAGTCGAACGCACGTGAACGCCACGATCGCCGCGATCGCGATGAGGATGATGTGACGCTTCTGCACGGCCACGGTCGGAGGATAGCGACGCGCGATACGGTCGCGGCCGATGGCACGCTCATTGGCCGCTAGCTCTTGATCTCCTGGATCACGTTGCCGCCGTCGACCGCGATCGTCGACCCGTTGAGATAGCTCGCGCGGTCGCTCGCGAGGAACGCGATCACCTCGGCGACCTCCTCGGGCGTGCCGGAGCGGCCGAGCGGCGTGTGCAGTCCCGCTTCGGCCTCGTCTGGCAGCTGCGAGCCCGTCGCGATCCAGCCGGGCTGGACAGCGTTCACCGTGACGCCGTGCGCCGCGACCTCGATCGCGACCGCACGCATCAGCCCGTCCATCCCGGCCTTCGCGGCGCTGTACGCCGGTGCCCGCGGGGCGCTGACGAGCGGTCCCGTCACGGACGAGACCATCACGATCCGCCCCCAGCCCTGCTCGACCATCGATGGCGCGACCTCGCGGGTGACGTTGAACGCGGTGCCCAGCGTCCGGTCGAGCTGTGCGTCCCACGCGCCCGCGTCGACCTCGATGAACGAGGTCTCGTCCTGGCCGTCGGGGTCGCCGACGGCGACCATCCCCGCGTTGTTCACGAGGATGTTGATGCGTCCGAAGCGCTGGCGCACCTGCGCGACCATCTCGTGAACGGCGGCGCGGTCGGTGAGATCTGCGGGATACCCCTCGGCGACGAAGCCGGCGGCCCGAAGCTCCTCGGCTCGATCGTGGATCCGATCCGTCGTCGACCCGATCGCGACCGAAGCGCCCTCTCGGCCGAGCACACGGGCTGTGGCGTAGCCGATCCCGGTCGGCGAGCCGGCGCCGGTGATCAGCGCAACCTTCCCGCTCGACTCATCGCGCATCCGCCGCAGCCTATCGGGGCGCTCAAGACGGGTGACGCTCGGGGCCGATGTTCATGGTAAGACGGCGCGGTGGGGTCGCTCGCCCCGAGAGACGGGCGATCCCCCTGGGCCGGCTCGGGGGATGGAGGTGATGGTGGTGCAGCGTGTTCGCATGCATCTGCGCGACGTGCTGGCCCTGCTGGGTGACGACCGTGGGGCCACGGCCATCGAGTACGCGCTGATGCTGGCGCTGATCGCGATGGTGGTCTTCGTTGCGGTGCAGTTCTTGGGGCAGTCCACGAGCCACGCGTTCAACAGCGTTTCGTTCTCGCCGTAGGTCGTTGCTCAGGCCTCGGCCGCGTGCCAGGGTTCCCTCGAACCTTTCGGAAGGGGGGAACGCATGTTGCTCCTTGCACAGACGCCTACGACGACGAGCGCGAGCAGCGGCACGAGCTTCGGCGTGCTGCTCCTCTACTTCATCGTGCTGTGGGTCATCATCGGCCTGCCCACGTACTTCATCTTCAAGAAGGCGGGGCCGAACGGCGATCCGGCGTGGGGCGCGTTCGTCCCGATCTACGGCTTCTACATCCTGCTGAAGGTCGTGGGCCGGCCGGGATGGTGGCTGATCTGGATCTTCATCCCGATCGCGAGCCTTATCGTGCTGATCATCGTCTACAACGAGCTCTCGAAGAGCTTCGGCCACGGCGTCGGCTTCACGTTGGGGCTGATCTTCCTGAGCTGGATCTTCCTGGCGATCTTGGCCTGGGGGAGCTCGACCTATCGTGGTCCGTCGGCGCCGAACGCGAGCGGCATGGTCGCGCCGCCGCCGCCCGCGCCCCCCATCACGTCGTAACGACTCTGTCGCCGCCCCCATCGGCTAGGCTTGCCCGCCGATGGGGGCGACGGCACATCTCCTCGAGCTGCAACAGCTCGACACAGCGATCGACCGCCTCCGGGCTCGTATCGCCACACTCACCGCCGGCTCCGAGCTGACGGCCGCCGTCCGCGAGGCCGACGCCGCCGAGGCGCAGCTCGGCGAGATCAAGCTCCAGCTCGCCGAGCTCGACCGCGACACCGGCAGGCTCGAGCACGATGTCGACTCGCTCCGCCAGAAGGCGGCCGCCGAGGAGCAGCGGATGGCGAGCGGCGCCGTCGCGAACGCGCGCGAGCTCGAGGCGATCGGCCACGAGATCACCAACCTCCGCCGGCGGATCTCCGACCGCGAGGATGAGGAGCTCGCGATCATGGAGCGGCGCGAAACGCTCGCGGCCGCCGAGAAGGACGCCACCGAGACCGCGACGAACCTCCGCGAAGCGGCCGACCGGCTGCGCGCCGCGGCCGGCGACGAGCTGACCACCGCGGAGGCCGACCTCGCCGCGCGCGAGACAGAACGTCCGGGGGCGGTGGCCAGCGTCGATCCCGAGGTGCTCGAGCTCTACGAGGAGCTCCGCCCACAGAAGAAAGGGATCGGTGCCGCGGCGCTGGTCGACGGCGTGTGCCAGGGCTGCCACGAGCAGCTGTCGGCGGTCGAGCTGTCGCAGGTCCGGTCCACCGACGGTGTCCCGCGCTGCGAGCACTGCCGCAGGATCTTGGTCCTGTGACCGCGGCGCCGGTCCGCGTCATCGTGAACACCGACGGCGCCGCCCGCGGGAACCCCGGTCCAGCGGGTGCAGGCGCGATCGTCGTGGATCCGAAGGGGGAGGTGCTCGCCGAGGTCGCCGAGGGACTCGGTGAGACGACCAACAACGTGGCGGAGTACACGGCCGCGATCCGAGGCCTGGAAGCCGCCGAGGCGATCGGCGCTCGCGAGGTGGTTCTGCGCTCGGACAGCTTGTTGCTCGTGCAGCAGCTCACCGGCCGCTACCGGGTGAAGACGGCACATCTCAAGCCGCTGCATCGCCGTGTGGTCCAGCTCTCGACGCACTTCGACCGCGTGATCTACGAGCATGTGCCGCGCGAGCGGAACGCCGAGGCGGACCGGCTCGCCAACCTTGGCGTCGACACCTGGCTGGCCGACCAGGGCCGCAGCCGGTAGCGTTCCGCGCGGAGGAGCCGGCCGGGCGGCCGCGGGCG
>DASYOY010000082.1:0-13358 GCA_036007245.1 Actinomycetota bacterium
CCGGGATCGCGCTGCTGGCGAGCGCGACGTTCACTCGCGATGACCGGACCCTCCTGGGCGACACGCCCGAGGCGATCGCGCGACGGCTTCTCGATCTCGAGGTGGACGCGCTCGGCGTGAACTGCGGCGAAGGTCCCGCACAGATGCTCCGGGTGATCCGGACGATCGCGCCGCTCGTGGCGCCGACGGGCACGCCGATCATCGCCCGCCCGAACGCCGGCGGGCCGACCGAGGTCGGCGGCCGGTTCCTGTATCCCGCGACGCCCGACTACGTCGGCGAGATCATGCGCGCGCTGCTGGACGAGGGCGTGGCGATCGTCGGCGGGTGCTGCGGCACCGGCCCGGCGCATACGCGAGCGATCGCGGACGCAGTCCGCGATCGCGGGCCCCGCGCTCGGGTCGAGCTCCCCGCGCCCTCGGTAGCGGCCGACACGTCGGCCGCCACCGCCACCCCCCCGACGAGGTTGCAGGCCGCGATCGCGGCCGGCGAGCTCGTCGTCACCGTCGAGATGGAGCCGCCGCGGTCGTTCAACGCCGCGCAGCTCGTCGCGGCGGCCGCGACGCTTCGCGACGCGGGCGCGACCGCGATCGACGTCGCCGACTCGCCGATGGCCAAGATGCGGATGAGCGCCTGGGCCGCCTGCCGGCTCGTCCACGAGCAGGTGGGCATCGAGACGGTGCTTCACTTCCCGACGCGCGGCCGCAACATCGTGCGACTGCAGGGCGACCTGCTCGGCTCGCATGCATTGGGGATCCGCAACCTGTTCGTCTGCGTCGGCGACCCGGTGACGATCGGCGACTACCCGCACGGTTCCAACGACGTCGACGTGACCGCGACCGGTCTGCTCCAGCTGATCACCGAGCACTTCAACACGGGCATCGACCGCGCCGGGTCGCCGATCGGCGAGCCGACGTCGTTCTTCGCCGGGGCGGCGGCCTCGCCATCGGCACCAGACCTGGAGCGCGAGGTCCGGCTGCTCCGGCGCAAGGTGGAGGCGGGGGCGCGGTTCGTCCTCACGCAGCCGGTGTACACGGTCGCGCCTTTGCACGAGCTCCGCGACGCCTATCAGCGCGTGGCCGGCGTGCCGCTCGAGATCCCGGTGATCGCCGGCCTGTTGCCGCTCGTGTCCGGGCGCCACGCGGCGTTCCTGCACAACGAGGTGCCCGGGATCGCTATCCCCGAGCCCGTCCGCGACCGGATGGCGGCCGCCGGCGACGACGCAGATCGCGCCTGGCAGACCGGCCGAGCGATGGCGACCGAGCTCGCCGCCGAGCTTCGCGCCGATGGGGCCGCCGGGATCTACCTGATGCCCCAGTTCGGCCGGTACGACCGTGCGGCCGACATGGTGGAGGCGATCCGAGGGGGATAGCCGTACGGTCGTCCCCCCGGCCTGGTCCAACCGTTACGATGGTGGACCGTACGGGTTCCACGACGAGCGGAACCGCAAGCCACCGACCGAGGCGCCCGAACGTGTCCGAACCCGCCGCAGAGACCCCCACCCCCCAACCACCCCTCACTGAAGCACCCTCGGTCCTCGAGGCCCTCCTCGCGGAGATCGCGGCAACCGTCCCGGCCGACCGCCAGGACGCGGTCCGGGTCTTCGCAAAGATGTACCTCCGGCGGCTGTCCACCGATGATCTCGAAGGCCTCGGCGTCCAGCAATTGCTCGGGCGGGTGCGAAGCGCTTTCGCCTTCGTCGACGGCCGGGGCAACCACCCCGCGAGCGTCCGTGTCTTCGTCCCGACGCTCCAGGCCGACGGCTACCTCGTGACCGGAACCGTCGTCGAGACCAGCACCGACGACTCGCCGTTCCTCGTGGACTCGGTCACCGAGGAGCTGAGCGCCCGCGATCTGCACGCGCGGCTGCTGCTGCACCCGATGATCGGCACCGCCCGCGCGGAGGATGGACACCTGGAGCGGGTCCTCGCCGGTCGCGATGCCGCGCACCGCGAGTCGGTGATCCACATCGAGCTCGAACGCCGGCTGAGCGAACAGGACCGCGTCGCCCTCGAGGGCCGGCTCCGCGCGATCCTGCACGACGTCCGTCTGGTGATCCGCGACTTCGAGCCGATGGAGGAGCGCGTTCGGCACATGGGCGAGCTGGCCCGGCAGGCCGCCGTCGCATACAGCCCTCAGGAGGTCGGCGAGACCGCGGACTTCATCGATTGGCTGCTGCAGCTGAACTTCGTGTTCCTCGGCTACCGCGAGTACCGGCTCGCGGACGGGCCCACCGGCCGGACGATCCAGGCGGTGCCGAGCTCGGGGCTCGGGATCTTGTCCGACGTGTCGACGAGCTCGTTCGCCGACGCGACGCCGCTGGACACGCTCGACCCGGAGATCCGCCGCCGGATCGAGGAGGGCGAGCTGCTCGTCATCACCAAGACCAAGGCCTACGCGACCGTGCACCGCCGAGCGCGGATGGATTACGTGGGGGTGCGGATCGTGGACCCGACCGGTGCGATCGTCGGCGAGGCCCGCCTGGTCGGCCTGTTCACGTCGAAGGCGTACATGGAGCCGGCGGCCAAGACGCCGCTCCTGCACCACAAGCTCGAGCAGATCATCACCGCCGAGGACCTGATCCCCGGCTCGCACGACTACAAAGAGGTGGTCGAGCTCTTCGAGTCGTTCCCGCGCGACGAGCTGTTCCAGGCGACCGGCGAGGAGCTCCGCCGGCTGGTGGTCGGCCTTCTGCAGCTGGAGAAGCACGGCGGCATCCGCGTGCTGGTCCGCAAGGACCTGTACGGACGGCAGGTGTCGGTCGTCGTCGCGTTGCCCCGCGAGAAGTTCAGCGGCGCGCTGCGCAGGCGCCTGCAAGAGATGTTCATGGCGCGGTTCCGCGGCACGTCCGTGGACTACCACCTGTCGCTCGGCGAGACCGAATCGGCTCGGATCTTCTTCACGGTGCACGTCGAGCCCGGTACGCAGATCCCCGAGATCCCGTACGAGGAACTCGAGCTGGAGGTCGAGCAGCTGGCCCGGACCTGGGCCGACGACCTCCTGGACCACTTGACCGAGGCCTTCGGCGCCGAGCGTGGCCCGCTGCTCGCGGCGGAGTACGGCCCACGCTTCCCCGATTACTACAAGGTGGTCGAGACCGATTGGGAGCAGGTCGCGACCGACGTCTCCATGCTCGACCGGCTGAAGACCGCGACCGACGGGTTCGTGATCGGGATCACGAACGAAGCGGTCGGCGAGCGCCTCACCCGGGTCAAGCTCTACAAGACCGGCGGCAAGGTTGACCTGTCGGCGTTCATGCCATTGCTCGAGTCGTTGGGTCTCCGCGCGGTCGAAGAGGTTCCGATCGCGATCCAGGGCGAGGGCAAGGTCTACATCCACGACTTCGGCGTGCTCGACGCGCGCGGCGCGGTGCTGGACCTCGACGCCGAATCCGATCTGGTCCGTGACTCGCTTTCGGCGATGTGGCGCGGCGAGACCGAGGTCGACTCGCTCAACCGCCTCGTTCTCTTCGCGGGGCTGTCGTGGCATCAGGTGCAGATCTTGCGCGCCTACCGGAAGTACCGGATGCGGGTGTCCACCCGGTTCACCGAGGAATATCGCAACGACGCCCTCGCCGAGAACCCGCACCTCGCGCGGCTGTTGGTCGAGCTGTTCGAGGCGAAGTTCGACCCGGTGCGCGCGGCCGACGACGAGGAGATCCAGGCGTGCCGCCAGCGGATCAAGGACGATCTGCAGAACGTCTCGTCGCTGGACCAGGACACGATCATCCGGTCGCTGGCGGGCACGGTCATGGCGACGGTCCGCACGAACGCGTACCTGTCCGACCGGCCGGCGCTCTCCTTCAAGCTCCGCTCGGCCGACGTGCCGGAGATGCCGAAGCCGTTCCCGCTGTTCGAGATCTTCGTGTACTCGCCGCAGATGGAGGGGATCCACCTGCGCGGCGGGCTGGTCGCGCGTGGCGGGATCCGCTGGTCGGACCGCAAGGAGGACTACCGGACCGAGGTCCTCGGCCTGATGAAGGCACAGAAGGTGAAGAACGCCGTGATCGTGCCCGACGGATCGAAGGGCGGGTTCATCCTCAAGCGCTCGGTCAGCCGCGACGAGCTCCGGCAGGAGGTCGTGACGCAGTACATCACGTTCATGCGCGGCCTCCTCGACATCACCGACAACCTGGTGCACGGCCAGGTCGATCATCCCGACGGCGTCCGGGTGCTCGACGGCGACGATCCCTATCTCGTGGTCGCGGCCGACAAGGGCACCGCGACGTTCTCGGACACCGCCAACGGCGTCGCCGAGGAGTACGGCTACTGGCTCGGGGACGCGTTCGCCTCCGGCGGCAGCGCGGGCTACGACCACAAGGCGCTGGGCATCACCGCCCGCGGCGCGTGGGAGTCGGTCAAACGCCACTTCCGCGAGATCGGGATCGACGTCCTGCGCGACCGCTTCACGTGCGTCGGGATCGGCGACATGTCGGGCGACGTGTTCGGCAACGGCCTGCTCTACTCGGACAAGGTGCAGCTGCTGGCCGCCTTCGACCACCGGAACATCTTCATCGATCCCGATCCCGACCCGGCGACCTCGTTCGCCGAGCGAACGCGGCTGTTCCTCCTCACCGGCTCGTCGTGGAACGACTACGACCGCTCGTTACTGTCGCCAGGCGGCGATGTGATCGATCGCAAGGCGAAGTCGGTCTCGCCCTCGAAGGAGGCGCGGGTCGCGCTCGGCTTGCCGGATGACTGCCCCGACGAGATGACGCCCGACCAGCTGATCGCGCGGATCCTTCAAGCGCCGGTCGAACTCCTGTGGAACGGCGGCATCGGCACCTACGTCAAGGCGGCGGTCGAGACGCACGGCGACGTCGGTGACCGCACCAACGATCTGCTGCGGGTCAACGGCGGCGCCGTGCGCGCGAAGGTCGTCGGCGAGGGGGGCAACCTCGGCTTCACGCAGCGCGGCCGGATCGAGTACGCGCGGTCGGGCGGGCGCATCAACACTGACTTCATCGATAACTCGGCCGGCGTGGACACGTCGGACCATGAGGTCAACTGGAAGATCCTGCTCGGGCTCGCGGTCCAGCGCGGCGAGCTCACGCTGGAGGAGCGCAACGAGCTGCTCCAGGACTGCGCACCCGATGTCGTCCAGCACGTCCTGTACGACAACTACCTCCAGGCGCAGATCCTCTCGCAGGAAGAAGAGGTGTCGGCGCAGCGGATCGAGGCGTTCGAAGAGTTGATGCAGCTGCTCGAGGCCGACCACGAGCTCGAACGCGCGGTGGAGTTCCTGCCGTCGACCGACGAGATGGCCGAGCGGCGCGCGGCCGGACAAGGTATGACTCGCCCCGAACTCGCGGTGCTGCTGGCGTATGCGAAGCGCCAGGTCTACGACGAGCTGCTGGAGAGCGACCTGCCCGACAGCGAATACCTCGCGACCGATCTCGCACGCTACTTCCCGCCGCGGATCGTCGAGCGGTTCGGCCATCTGATCGGCGACCACCCGCTGAAGCGGCAGATCATCGCGACGATGGCGTCCAACGATGTCGTGAACTCCCAGGGCATCACGTTCGCGTCGCGGATGGGGACCGAGACCGGCGCCTCACCGTCCGACGTTGTGCGCGCGTTCCGCATCGCGCGCGACGTGACGGGCGCGACCGCTCGGTGGAGCGACGTCGAGGCGTTGGACGGCCTGATCGATCCCTCGGTGCAATCCGAGCTGCTGAACGGGGTCGACTGGCTCGTCGAGACCACGTCGCGCTGGTATCTGGTGCAGTCGGCGGGACAGCTGCTGATGTCGTCGATCGGCCCGTCGCGCGAGTCATTCGCCGCCGTGTCTGCGGCGATCAGCCAGATCGGCCCCGACGCGTGGCGCGAAGAGCACGAGCAGGAGGCCCAGCGCCTGGTCGAAGCGGGGGTGCCCGAATCGGTCGCGCACCGGCACGCGTTCCAGCCCGAGCTGGTGCACGCACCGGACATCATCGCGGTCGCGCACGCGACCGGCCGCGCGCCGCTCGAGATCGCGCGCGGGTTCTTCGTGCTCGGCGAGCGGCTCGACATCGACTGGCTCGAGCAACAGCTCGAGAAGCTGCCCGCCGCTACCCGCTGGCAGCGCTGGGCCCAACAGTCGATGGAGGACGACCTCTTCGCGCTTCGGCGGACGCTCTGCGAGCGCGTGCTCGAGCTCGCGGGTGGCGCCGGTATCGACGAAGCGATCGAGCGCTTCTTCGAGCATCGCGCGCAGTCGTGCGAGCGCGTGATGCGGTTCCTGCGCAGCTTGAAGATGGAAGGTGTGAGCGACCTGTCGCAGCTGACGGTCGCCGTGCGCCAGCTCCGTTCGATCGCCGGCTAGGCGCTTACGGCCAGCGCGTGATCACGAGGCCGATGGCCAGCGCGACCATCGCGATCCACATCAGACGGAGCGCACCCTCCGGCGCCTCGGTGATCGTGGCTTCGGTGATCGCCTCGGTGACGTCGCCCTCCGCGATCTCACCCGAGACCGCGGTCACCTTGCGGCGGATCCGCCGCACCGGTGTGGAGAGCCGGCGCTGCGCCGCCGAGATCAGCGCGCAGCCGGCGCACACGAACAGCGTCGCGACGTTGATCCGTCCCATCTGAGCGAACGCACCGGCGAGCGCGGGGAAGCCGCCCCACATCAGCGCGAACCACAGATCGGAATGGAACGTGCCGCCGAACCATTCGAGGTTGTACGCCGGCACGAGGAACCCGCCGACGCCGATGAAGACGAGTCCCCACCACGAGACCAGCGACGCGCCGTAGATCCCGACTGCGGCCGCGCCGAGCAGCGCGAGGGCCGCGGCGCCGATCAAGATCGCGTCTGGGATATGCGTGCGCAGCGGCCGCCCGCGAAGTTCGTCCAAGGCGTGCGCGGCGATGCCGACCGCGAGGAAGAATGCGAGCAAGGCGAGCCCGAGGTACGCGGGGCGGATCACGGGCACGACGCACGCGCCGATCGCCACGAACGACAGATGCCACAACGTGTACGGCGGGTGCAGCAGCGACCAGTAGTCGCGCCAGCCGCCGCCGTCGAGCGCGTAGAACGCCGGACGCTGCGTCACGTGCGCACCGCCCACATGACGACCCCGCCGCCGAGACTCATCCGCCGAATACGGACGGGCTCCAGACCCGCTGCGGCCCAAAGCTGCTGCTGCTCGGCCATCGGGTATCGCCGCCAGAAGTCGTCGATGCTCGGCCCGAGGAAGCGACCGACCTCGCGCCACTCGTGGGAGTCCAGCGCGCCGATCAACGGCATCACCCAGCGTGTGTACCCCCACCACGCTGCGTGCCACACCGGCGACGATGGCACGCCGAACTCAAGGCTCGCGACGACACCGCCCGGCTTCACGACGCGCGCGAGTTCGCGCAGCGTCGCGCCGGGATCGTCGACGTACCGTAGGAGGTACGTCACCGTCAGCGCGTCGAAGCTCGCGTCGGGGAACGGAAGCGCCTCTGCACGACCGAGGACGTTCGCGAACGCCGCGCCGTTCGATCGCGACCGCAGCATCGGTTCGGACCGGTCGAGCCCGACAACACGGCCGATGCCCGCGTCGACGATCTCGCGCGCGACCAGACCGGTTCCCGTCGCGACGTCGAGCACGAGCGGCCGCGTCGGTCTGAGCTGCGACACCAGGAAGCGTCGCCACCGCGCGTCCTGCCCGCACGACAAGATCGCGCCCATCCGGTCGTAGCCGGGGCCCAGCCCGGAGAACAACCGGCCCGCGTGACGGGTGCGTTCGCTTGAGGGTGCCGTCCCGGTCTCGCCCATGCGAGCACCGTACGACCCTTGGGGTGGAACGGTCGAGCCCTGCTCAGCCGTAGAAGATCTGGGTGATCCAGTAGTACCCGTGCGAGTACGCGACCCCGATGCCGGTATGGCGATATCGGCGGCCGAGCATGTTGGTTCGGTGTTCGCTGCTGTGGACCCAGCCCTTGAACACCTTCCACACGGACGGGCCCATCCCGATGTTCTCGCCCCAGCACGACGCGTGATGCCCGCGGAGCTTCGTCCACATGTTCGAGTCGTGGAACAGGGAGCGCGCGTCCTTCATCAGGTTGGAGTGATGTTGCGCGATGCGATCGATATCGCGGTTCTCGCGCAGCCGGCGCAACCCGTGATCGACGCGGTAGTGGTTCACGAAGTGCAGGACCTTCTCGCGAGCGCGTGCGGGTCGGAACGCGCCGGCATGCGCGACACCCATGTTCAGGGTGAGTGCGAGCACGGCGATCACCGCGATGAGGAGTGGGGGGGTGCGGAAACGCACTTCGACAACCCTACCCAGCGACCGCCTGGGGACCCAAGCGAACACGTGTGAAGATGCCGTAGATATGGCCGGGTCGATGTCCACACGTTTTCCCCCATTGCCGCCGGAAACCTTGCGGGCCAAGGTGGCTCACGTGACGATCGCGTCGTGCATGGTCCTGAGCGGTGGGTTGTTCATCGTGTCGTCATGGGACGACGTGAACTGCGTCGCTGGAGAGATCACGTCCTCGGGACCGTGCGGCGTTGGCCTCACCGCGGGCGGTTCCCTCCTCGTGATCGGGATCTTCCTGTTTCTCATCGGCGCAGTTGTGCTCTTCCGTGCGCTCCGTCGTCCCGTGAGCGAAGAGGCTGCGGATGGATGGCGCGTTGGTGCCGGGTTCGTCGTGATGCTCTGCGGCGCGTTGATGGGATTGCTGATCCCTCGGCAGCGATGCCCGGCCGGGACGACGCTGTCGCCGGTGTTCCGCTTCTGTGTCAACCAAGAGGTTGCCTATCCGGCGCCTTCGCCGGGGCTGAAATGGAAGTTCCTCGCGTTCGGCGTTGGGCTCGCGATCGGCGTGCTGATCATCCGATGGCGCTCGATACCGATCTGGCTCGCGACCGTCATCGTGGGTGCGGCGTGTGTCGGGACGGCGCTGTTCGGGATGTGGCGGTCGACCGGCATCCCGGGCTTCCACGCGTACACGTCGGGGATGGTGCTGGTTACGCCGCAGCTGGTGGGTCGGAGCCGGTTCAGGCGGGGAGCCAGGCTGGTGCGCCGCCCCGTCCGTCGATCGTGACGAACGGCTCCGCGAAGTGGGTCGGCGCGACGATGGTGCCCGGATGCGTCTCGATCTCCTCGCGAAGGGCGCGTCGCGCTTCGGCTGCGCCGGCGTGATCGTTGTCGGGACCGCTCGGCCATTCCGGGTTCGCGAGCTGCAGCGGGTGGTTCCATGTGTCGGCGCTGATCGTGAGGCGCTCGCTGCCGGCCTCGAGACGGACGATCTGGTGTCCGGGCGTGTGGCCGGGAAGGTGGTGCAGCTCGATGCCGTCCACGAGCGCGTGGTCGCCTTCGATCACGTCAAGCATGCCGCCCGTCTCGAGCGGTGCGAGCAGCTCCCAGATCACGCGCTCGTCGTCGCTTTCAGCGCCGAGGGCGCGCTGCCACTCGAGGTCCGCACGCTGCAGGACATGACGCGCGTTCGCGAACGCGGGGTCGCCCGCGTCGTCGAGCAGCCCACCGATGTGGTCGTCGTGCACGTGCGTGATGACGACGGTCGCGATGTCCGCGGGCCGCGCTCCCAACTCGACGAGTCGCTCGAGCAACGCGCCCGGTTGAGGTACCCACCCACTCGTCGGGGAGGTGGGGCCGCCGATGCCGGTGTCGATCAGCACGAGGCCGGACGGGTCGCGGACCAGCCAGGCTCGGACCCGAAGGCGCCAGTTCCCGTCGGCGGTGCGGACGCTCGCCGCCGCCTCGTCGTCGGCCAGCAAGGAGTCGGCGGGCACGTCCGGGAACGCGTCGGCGATCGGGTCGAGCTCGAGATCTGCGTCGATGATCGCGGTGATCTCGAGGGTTCCGATCGTCCGCGTCGCAGTCGTCATGGCGGCGCGACCCTAGCACTCGCGGTCGCGAGGATGCCGACGCCGTCGGCGTTCGGTTCAGCGCTCGAGCGGATCAGTCGCCACTGTGGCCGTGCGACCCGCTGTTGCCGTGATCGCCGCTGTGGCCATGATCGCCGCTGCTGCCATGCACGCCGCTGTTGCCGTGCGTCCCGGGACCGGGATGGTCGGGCTTGCCCGCGGCCTTGGCAGCATCGTGCGCGGCCTGTCGCTGTTCGTTCGCAGAGAGATGCTGAAGCGCAGTGATGAGACCTGGCGCTTGCGGGTTCTTGATGCAGTTGGCGAGCACGTGCTGGATCGCGTTCGCGAGCCCGGTCGTCGGCGCGTCACTCGGCGCCGGGGCGTTCGGGTCGATCCCCGCTGCGGCATAGCACGCTGCGGTCCGGTCCGCGGGCGCGGAGCTGCTGGGGTCGGGCGTGTCCGCCTGCGTCGAAGTGTCGCTCGGGTCGGGCGAGTCGCTCGGCTCGGCGCTGTCGCTGGGCTCGGGGGACCCGCACGGATCCGGCGTCTCGGATGGATCGGGCGTCTCCGACGGGTCCGGCGTCTCCGTGGGATCGGGGGTCTCGGACGGATCGACGGTCGGGTCGGTCTGAGGCGAGACGCTCGGGTCCGCGCTGGGGTCGATCGACGGGTCGACGCTCGGGGAGGGGCACGTCACGTCGGACGTGGTCGGCTGGCCGCCGGTCGCTGCGAGCGCCGCACCACCTCCGAGCACCAAGAGGCCGATGACGATGGCTGCGATCGAACGAAGGCGCGTAGACGGCTGCATGGCGTTCCTATCGGCCTATCGGCCATCACTCTTGAGGGTCGTTCCCGCCGCGCTCGGGGCGCTGTCGGGAAAGCCGCCTTAGCGGTTGAACCAGCGGCGCTTGGACTCTTCCTCGGCGCTCATCGTCGGGTCTTGAAGCAGCTCGTCCGCCGGATCGATCTCGGCGGACGGACGCTCCGTCGGTTCGAGCTGGTCTTGCATCTGCGGCTGTTGGACCGCGGCCTCCGGGGAGACCGCCGTGGCCGGTGCCTCCTCGACTGTTGGTTGGGCCGGTTCCGGGTCGGAGAACATCGCCATCATCTCGTCCGCCAGGCGCGTGGCACCGCCATCGGGGGGAGCCGGCACGAGGTCTGGCGCCGTGTCGGCGACCGGCACAGTCACCTCAGGCGCCGGCGCCGGATCAGGGTCCTCGGGGGGAGCGGTCGGTTGTGGGCTCGGCGCTGCACGATCCGGCGTCGGCTTGAGCCGGGCTGCGACCGCGGCCGCTTGTGCCGTGGCGCCTCGCCGCTCGAACAACCGGAGCGCGCGGCGCTCGAACGGTTCGGCCTCGGCGGGCCGTCCCGCTTGACGGCGAACGTCCGCCGCCCACACCAGAGCACTTGCGCGAAGGTCGGTCGAATCGGTCTGCTCGGCGATACTCACGCCTTCGCGGATCAACCGCTCGGCGAGCGCGCCACGGCCGCGACGGACCATCACGCGTGCGCGTGCCGTTCGCCAGCGAACCTGGGTCGTGAGATCGCCTGCGTGCGCCTCGGCAACCTCGGCGAGGGCGAGCGCTTCGTCGAGCCGGTCGTCTTCGAGAACGACATGCGCGTAGGACGCGGCGAGGCATGCGCGCAGTTGGTCGTCGCGCGCGTGCGTCGCCGCCGCGAGCGCGCGCTGCATCAACGGCTCCGCGGCGGCGCCCTGTCCCGCGAGCACCTCGACCTGCGCGCCGCGCTGTAAGGCGGTCGCCGTGTCGACGCCGGCGCCGAGCTCTTCGAGCGAAAGGATCGACGCGGCGATAGCGGTCCTCGCATCGTCGAACGCGCCCCGCCGCGCTGCGAGCACCGCCAAGATCCCCTGGATGTCGTGTTCGGCGATCGGGCCCGTCACACGTTCGAGGAACGACCGGCATCGGGCCTCTGCCTCGGCGACGGATTCAGGACCGTCGAGGAGCGCCGCCGCGGCGCCGCGGAGCGCAGTTGTTTCGTCCGAAGCGCGGCCGGCCGCCGCCGCGTTGTCGGCGGCCCGCTGCAGGTCGTCCGCGACCAACCCGTGCTGTGCGCGTGCCGCGTGCACCAGTCCTCGCAGTGCCCAGGCGCTCGCGAGCGCCCATCCGAGGTCGTCTTCGCCGAAGGCCGCGATCGCCTCGTCGGCACTCGCGCGCGCGCCCTCGAGCGCGTCGTCGTGGCCGGCGAGCGTGCGGAGCTTCGCCCGCAACAGCCGGACGCGCCAGTCGACGTCATCGCCGGCAACCGATGACGCGAGCGCCGCCTCGGCGATCTCGCGGTCGGCCGGGCGATCGGGTGCTGCCGTCACCATGTGCTCGGCCGCCAGATAAAGGAGTTCGGCGCGCCGCGAAGGATCGTCGTCGGTCAGCGTGGCGGCGCGGCGTTCCAGCCGTGCGGCGCCATCGAGGTCTCCCTCATCGGCCGCCGCGGTGGCCGCCCAGGCGAGGAACGTGAGTGCGTCGTCGCGATCGGTCGCGGGTGCGTCGGCCCGCAGCCGGCAGCTCGCCTCGAGGTGCGCGCCGATCGCGTCGGCCAGGCGCCAGACGCGTTCGCCCGCGGTCGACTCGAGATGACGTCCGAAGCGCTCGTGCGTGACGGCCTGCGCCCACTCGGGGACCCCGGTCATCGTCGCTTCGCGAAGGAGCGGATGACGGAACCGGAACGCGCCGTCGCCGTCGGCGACCAGGTAGCCACGAGCGACCAGATCCTCCAGATACGCGGGTACGCCGCGTCGCGCATCGACCGGGACGACCTCGAGCAGTGGCGCGGTCGCGATCTGCTCGCCGGCGACCGCGGCCATCCCAAGGACGGCGAGCTCGTGGGGCGGGAGCGTTTGGAGACGTTGCCGGATCGCACCGACGGTCGTGTCGGGCCAGGGAACCCGCGACAGATCTGCCAGCGGCATCCAGCGCCCGTTGCCGGGTGCGAGCGTCCCGGTCTCCGTGACCATCGCGAGCGACTGCTCGATCGCGAACGGCAGGCCCGACATCCGCGCGGCGAGGGCCCCGACCACCCCGTCCTCGGTTGCCCCGAGCAGGTGACCGATCAGCGTCTCGACCGCCGAGCGGTCGAGCGAGCTCAAGCGGATCGCCGGGAGGTTGTCGGTCTCGAGATTCGTGGTGGCCGCGATGAACACCGGCGTGTCCCGAGCGGCGGTCGCAACATCGGCGAGCAGCCGGACGAAGCCGCTGCCGGCACGATCGGCGTCGTCGATATGGAGAACGGTGGGCGCCCCGCCGGCTGCGGCCTCGAGCAGCCGGCGAAGCGCCCACCGGATGTGATCCGGATCGCTCGCGCCCTCGAGCGCGAGCATCGCGGACAGGTGGGTGATGAGGGCCTCGGCGTCGGGTGCGCCGGCGAACAGGTCGGCGAGGCGGGCTCGCGCCGGCTCCGCCGGCGCGAGCGGGTCCAGACCTGCGAGCGCTTCCACCATCGCGGCGAGCGGCCACCGTGCGCCCCCGCTGTCGGCGGGCGCGCACTGCACGTGCAGGACGCGCGCGGCTTCGACCGACGCCGCGAAGTCGGCGACCAGGCGGGTTCGACC
>DASYOY010000083.1:0-3258 GCA_036007245.1 Actinomycetota bacterium
GGCCACGCAGTGGCCGATCCGGCGCTGGCCACCACCGTCGCCGGGGTGTCGCTCGCCAACCCGGTCGGGTTGGCGAGCGGGTTCGATAAGGCGTGCGAGCGGCTCGCGCACCTCGGCGCGCTGGGGTTCGGCTATGCGGTCGGCGGTACCGTGACGCTGCGCCCCCGGCCGGGGAACCCGAGGCCGCGGATCGCTCGGGACCCGGGGCGCCGCGCGATCGTCAACGCGATGGGGTTGCCCAACCCCGGCGCACCCGCCGTGGCGGCCGCGCTCGCGAAACGCAAGCGAACGACCTCACGATGGGTGTCGCTCGCCGACGAGGAGCTTGACGACGCGTGCGCCGCGCTCGACCTGATCGCGCCGCTGGCCGACGCCATCGAGCTGAACGCGAGCTCCCCGAACGCCGGATGGACCCATCGCGCCGATCACGTGGGGACGCTCGTGGCCGCGATGCGCCCGCGAACCGATACGCCGTTGTTCGTGAAGGTGCCGCCGTTCACGACGGACCAGGAGCGAGCGGGCGTCCTGGAGATCGTCGAGGCCGCCCGCCAGGGGGGCGCCTCGGGGCTCACCGCGAGCAACACGATGCCGGTCGCGGACGCACGGATGTCCACTGGCCGAGGGGGGTTGTCGGGGGGTCCGCTCACCGCCGGCACTCCCGAGATCGTCACGGCCATCCGTGAGGCGACCAGGGGAGCCTTGCCCATCAACGCCTGCGGCGGCATCTTCACGGCCGCAGACGCGCGGGCCTGTCTGGACGCGGGGGCGGCGACCGTCCAGGTCTACACGGGCTTGATCTACGAGGGCCCGGCAGTCGCCAGCCGGATCATCGCCGGTCTCGGAGCACCCTGAGGTCCGTTTGCAGGCCTCGCAGGCCCCCGTCAGACTGTGCCCCCATCACCGACGATCCGCAGACCACCGTGGCTGACGCCGCCCCTCAGCCGACCTCGGCGTCCGGGGACGAGGTCGCCGTGCGCCTGGACGGCGTGGTCAAGCGCTTCGGGACGGTCGTCGCCGTGGCCGGGGTGGACCTCGACGTCCACGAGGGCGAGTTCTTCTCGATGCTCGGACCCTCGGGCTCGGGCAAGACGACCTGCCTGCGGATGATCGCCGGCTTCGAGGCTCCGTCGGAGGGCCGGATCTTCCTCGGCGGCACGGATGTGTCGACCCTCGCGCCGTACGACCGCGACGTGAACACCGTCTTCCAGGACTACGCGCTCTTCCCGCACATGACGGTGGAAGAGAACGTTGCGTACGGACTCGTCGTTGCGAAGGTCTCGCGGAGGGAGCGCGCGTCGCGGACGGCCGACGCGCTCGAGATGGTGCGGCTGCCCGACTACGGGAAGCGCAAGCCCGCCGCGCTCTCCGGCGGCCAACGCCAGCGCGTCGCGCTGGCGCGCGCGCTCGTGATGCGTCCGAAGGTGCTGTTGCTCGACGAGCCGCTCGGCGCGTTGGACCTCAAGCTCCGCCATCAGATGCAGATCGAGCTGAAGCACATCCAGCAGTCCGTCGGCATCACGTTCATCTACGTGACGCACGACCAGGAGGAGGCGCTCACGATGAGCGACCGCCTGGCCGTGTTCAACAAGGGGCAGGTCGAGCAGCTCGGCACGCCGGCGGAGGTCTATGAGCGACCGGCCACCGGCTTCGTGGCGGGCTTCGTCGGCACGTCCAACATCTTGCAGGGCGACGCGGCGAAGGCCGTGACGGGGTCGAGCGATCCGTTCACCATCCGCCCCGAGAAGATCGCGATCGCGGAGGCCGGAACCACCGCGAACGCGGACGAATACACCGCAACCGGGCGCGTTGAGGATGTCGTATACCTGGGTGCGGTCACGCGGTACCTGGTGGATCTGGAGGGGGGAGGCCGTCTGGTCGTCCTTCAACAGAACCTCGATGTCGAGTCGATGGAGGCGCTCGAGGTCAAGGGTGATCGCGTGGGCCTCCGATGGAAGCGAGACTATGTCCGGCCGCTCGAGCAGATCGAGGGCGCCGGATCGGAAGAGGAGGAGATCGGATGAGGAGGGGCATCTCCCTGGTTGCGATCGTGGGCGCGATGGCGCTCGTCGCGGTCGCGTGTGGAAACAACTCATCGTCGTCGCCCGGTGCGTCGGGCGGCAGCGCCGCGTTGTCCTACGACCCGAGCGCTCAGGGCGAAGGCGAGCTGAACCTGGTCGCCTGGCCGCTGTACGCGGAGAAGGACATCACGCAGCCGTTCGAGCAACAGACCGGATGCAAGGTCAACGTCAAGGAGGCCAACACCTCCGACGAGATGGTCAACCTGATGTCGCAAGGCGCGTACGACGGCGTGTCGGCGTCCGGCGACGCGACGCTTCGGTTGATCAACTCCGGCTTGGTCTCGCCCGTCAACGTGGACTCGTTCCAGGACTACAAGAACGTGATGCCGTCGCTGCAGGCGCCAGCGCACAACACGGTGAACGGCGTGCACTACGGCGTGCCCTACGAATGGGGCCCGAACATCCTGATGTACAACACCGATGTCGTCTCGCCCGCGCCCAAGAGTTGGGACATCACGTGGGAGCCGACGATCAACGGTCAGCCGAACCCGTACACGGGCAAGATCACCGGCTACGACAGCCCGATCTTCATCGCCGACGCTGCGATGTACCTGATGGCGCACCAGCCCGACCTGGGCATCACCGATCCCTACGAGCTCACGTCCGACCAGCTCGACGCGGCCATCAACCTGCTGAAGCAGCAGAACGCGCTCGTCAGCAAGTACTGGAACGTGTGGTCCGATGAGGTCGACGCGTTCGAGTCTCAGGACATGGTGGCCGGAACCGCGTGGCCCGCGAACCAGAACGTCCTGATCTCCGACGGCAAGGTCAACGTCGCCTCGGTGACGCCGTCCGAAGGCGTCACGGGATGGGCCGACACCTGGATGATGTCGTCGACCGCGGCCCACCCGAACTGCATGCTGGCGTGGATGAACTACACGCTGACCGACAAGGTGCAGGCGGCCACCGCCTACACCTTCGGCGCGACGCCGTCGGTCACGACCGCCTGCGACGGGCTGAAGCAGAACCTGATCAAGGGCTACGGCCAGGAGGTCGGATCCAACGCGTACCCGCTGTACCACTGCGGGGACGACAGCTACCTGAGCAGCATCTACCTCTGGAAGACGCCGATCCCGGATTGCGGGAACGGCCAGACCGACTGTACGGACTACAGCACGTGGACCCAGAAGTGGTTCGAGGTCCGCGGTAGCTAGACGCTGACGGCGATGCCGGGGGGGGC
>DASYOY010000084.1:0-15491 GCA_036007245.1 Actinomycetota bacterium
TCGGTCGCGCCTTCCCCATACGCGATCGTCACCTATCGAGGGCCACGGCCCGTGACGCTTCGACCCCTCTCAGGGCCGGAGCGGAATCTAGACGCAAGGTTGAGGCATGTCAACCTGAGCATGAGCGCGTGTCGCGCAACGTATGCGCACGCACAACGGGGCGATCTCGACCTCGTTCCGCGCACAGATGTGCTGCTCTGATCGAGGGTTTGCGTGAACCCTCAAGCGATGCGCGAACGTTGCGGCGCGCGTGTCAGACCGCCGTCGGCGATGGCTCGACGTTGGCTGCACGTCGCTGTTGCGGCGCGCGACCGTGCGGCCATAACACGTACAGACCCATCGCGATCGCGTAGACCAGCCAGAGCGAAACCTCGATCACCGTCGGCGACGGCTGCAGCCCGAGCATCCCGGTGATGAGTGACGCGCGGATGGTGCCGGGCGCGATCAGCCACGTGAGGTTCAACGCGCTCGCTTGTCCGATGGTGAGGAACCCCGCCTCCGCCGCGGCGTGCGCAGCGGATGCGAGGAGACCCGCCGCGACGAGCACCAGGATGAACCCGGTGACCCGGAAGAACCGGGACAGGTTGATCCGGACGCCGCCCTTGTAGATCCCGTACCCCAGCACGGCCGCCAGCAGGATGCCGAGGACCGCCCCGGTCCCGGTCGCCCGGGGGTTGAGGGAGTTCTGGAATGCCGCGATCAGGAACACGGAGGTCTCCAGCCCCTCCCGGATCACCGCGAAGAACGCCAACCCGACCAAGGCCCAGGTCGAGCCCTGGACGAGGGCCGTTTCGGCGTGGGATTCCAGGACATGCTTGAGGCCGCGGGAGTGCCGGCGCATCCAGATGATCATGTAGGTGACGCCGCCCACGGCGAGCAGGGCCATCAGCGCTTCCAGCGTCTCCTGTTGCTTGTGGGGCAGCGACTGGTTGATCGCGCGGAACGTCGCGGCGATGCCGAGGCACAGACCGATCGCGAGCCCGACGCCGACCCACATCCACCGCAGGGCGCTTCGCTCGTCCCGCTGGATCAGGAACGCGGCGATGATCCCGATGATCAACGCCGCCTCG
Organism: Actinomycetota bacterium; assembly: GCA_036007245.1. Classification (GTDB taxonomy): domain Bacteria; phylum Actinomycetota; class UBA4738; order UBA4738; family HRBIN12; genus AC-51. Next base: position 1,071 of record DASYOY010000084.1, read on the forward strand.
ACGCCCTCACGGAGCCCGATCACGAAGGTGGGGAGCACGGTCGAATCCTACCGACGGGGTCGGATTCACGACAAACCGTCGGGCGTCCGTTGGTCGCGACTGGCTCGTCGGCGGCGACAACTAGGATGGCCGCGTGAGCGAACCCCCTCGTCGGCTCTTCCTGCTCGACGGGCACAGCCTCGCGTACCGCGCGTTCTTCGCCCTTCCGCAGACGCTCGCGACGAGCTCGGGCACCGTGACCAACGCGGTCTACGGGTTCACCTCGATGCTGATCAAGCTCTTCGGCGACGAGCACCCCGATCTGATCGCGGTCGCGTTCGACATGGGCGCGCCGACCGTGCGGCTCGAGATGGATGCCGACTACAAGGCCGGCCGAGCCGAGTCGCCCGCGGACTTCCGGCCGCAGCTCGGCCTGATCGAAGAGGTGCTCGACGTCCTGCGGATCCCCGTGATCCGGATGGCGGGCCACGAGGCCGACGACGCGATCGGCACGCTGGCCATCCGGGCGAGCGAGGCGGGGCTGGACGCGGTCATCGTGACCGCCGACCGGGACTTCTTCCAGCTGGTGCGCGACCGCGAGAAGACGCGCGGGGCGATCAGCGTGCTGTTCAACCGGCGGGGCATCTCCGAGATCGACCTGATGGACCCGGCGGCGGTCGAGGGGCGCTACGGGATCACGCCTGCGCAGTACCTCGACTTCGTGGCGCTCAAAGGCGACACGTCGGACAACATCCCGGGTGTGCCGGGGATCGGCGACAAGACGGCCTCGAAGCTCGTGAACCAGTTCGGGACGATCGAGGAACTGCTTGCGCGGACCGACGAGCTCAAGGGCAAGCAGAAGGAGAACATCGAGGCCGCCGCCGACCGGCTCGCGTTGAACAAGCAGCTCGCGCGGATCGTCACCGACCTTGAGCTGGAGTACACGCCCGAAGACTGCGTGATGGGGGCCTCGGACCCTGAGCAGGTCCGGTCGCTGTTCGTGTCGCTCGAGTTCCGGTCGCTGCTCGACCGGTTGGCCGAGGCGCTCGGGACGGCCAAACCGGTGGCCGAGATCGCCGAGCTCGACCTCCGGCAGGTGGACGAGGCGCAGCTGCTCGCGGCGATGAAGGGCGGCGCGGCCGCCGTCGCCGTGCGGGTCGAGGATGGCGAGATCCATGGGGCTGCGGCGTCGGCGGGCGGCGCGCAGGCCTCGTACGCCCCGGTGACGGCGCCCGCTTCGCTGCTGGATGCGCTGCGAGACGTGGCCGTCGCGAAGCAGACGCACGATGCGAAGGTGCTCGAGCGTGTCGCGGCCGCGCTCGGCGGCGGTCTGGACGGCGTGACGTTCGACACGTTGATCGGCGGCTACCTGCTCGACCCGGGTACGACGGCCTACGGGCTCGACCAGCTGACCGAGCGCTACCTCGGAACCGACCTGCTCGCCGGCATCGAGGAAGGCGACGACGCGCAGCTGTTCGCGGAAAACCCATGGCGGCGGACGGCGGCTGAGGCAGCGGCCGTCGGGCTGCTCGCCCCCGTGATGGAAGAGCAGATCGACAAGCAGGGCCTGCGGTCGTTGCTGACGGACGTCGAGTTGCCGCTGTCGTCGGTGCTCGCGCGGATGGAGGCGCACGGCATCCGGCTCGACGTCGCCTACCTCGACGAGATCGGCGAGGGCGTGCGCGACCGCATGACGACGCTCATGCACCAGATCTATGAGATCGCCGGGCGGGAGTTCAACCTGAACTCGCCGCCGCAGCTGCGCGAGGTGCTCTACGGGGAGCTCGGCCTGCAACCCGGCAAGAAGACCCCGAAGGGCGAGCTGTCGACCGATGCGAGTGTGCTCGAGAAGCTTCGCGACGAGCACCCGATCGTCGACGCGCTGTTGTCGTGGCGTGAGCTGGACAAGCTCAACTCGACCTACCTCGAGGCGCTGCCGAAGCTCGCCGGCCCCGACGGCCGCGTGCACACCACGTTCAACCAGGCGGCCGCCGCGACGGGGCGGCTCAGCAGCACCAACCCGAACCTGCAGAACATCCCCGTCCGTTCCGAGGTGGGACGGCAGATCCGGCGCGCCTTCATCCCCGGGGCTGACGACCAGGTCCTGCTCGTCGCCGACTACAGCCAGATCGAACTCCGCGTGCTCGCGCATCTGTCGGGCGATGAGGGGCTCCACGAGGCGTTCGCGGCCGGCGCCGACATCCACGCCGCCACGGCCGCGAAGGTGTTCGACCTGCCGATGGAACACGTCGACAGCGAGCTCCGCCGCCGCGCGAAAGCGGTCAACTTCGGGCTCGCGTACGGGATGAACGCGTGGGGACTCTCACAGCGTCTCGACATCGCGCCCGACGAGGCGCAGGAGATCATCGACGGCTACTTCGAGGGGTTCCCGAAGATCAAGACGTACCTGACCGCGCAGGTGGAGCGTGCGCGGCTCGACGGGTACACCGAGACGCTGCTCGGGCGCCGCCGCTACATCCCCGAGCTCACCAGCGACAACCGGCGTCTCCGCGAGCTGGGGGAGCGTCAGGCGCTGAACGCGCCGATCCAGGGTGGCGCCTCCGACGTGTTCAAGCTCGCGATGATCAAGGTCGACCGCGCGCTGCAGGACCACCCGAAGCTCGGATGCCACATGCTGCTCACCGTCCACGACGAGCTCGTCTTCGAGGTCCCGAACAAGCACCTGAAGGTGGCCTCGGAGCTGGTGCGCGACGGGATGGAGGACGCGATCGAGCTCGATGTGCCGCTGGTCGCCTCGATCGCCTCGGGCCCGAATTGGGCCGACGCGGCGCCCGAGGGTCACTAGCCGACCGAAGCGGATCGGGTCGTTCGTGCGTTGAACCCATATGGACGCGGCTGATCAACCGCTCGAAGAGCAGATCGCGCAGTTCGGCGACGTCGGACGACCCACGTTGGCGTCGCTCTACGAACGGCACCTCGGGCGGATGATCGCGCTCGCCTCACTCCTGGGCGGGGACCGAGCAGCCGCCGAAGACATCGCCCACGACGCCTTCATCCGGGTGGCTGCTCGGCTGGACATCCTCGACCGCGACGTCCGGTTCGAGGCGTACCTGCAGCGGGCAGTCGTCAACGCCTGTAGGTCGCGGCTGCGACGACTGACGCTCGAACGGCGGTTCGTCGCGCGGCAGCTGGTGGCCACCGTGCCGGCGCCGGATCCGCCGCTCGACGCGCGGGTCGCGACCGCATTGCGCGAGCTGCCGTACCGCCAGCGTGCTGCCGTCGCGCTGCGGTACCTCGAGGATCTCTCGGAGGAGCAGACGGCACATGTCCTTCGTTGCTCTCCTCGAGCGGTGAACGCCTTGGTATCCCGCGCGCTGGTCTCGCTGCGTGCACAGATCGAACGGGAGTGAGGATGAGCGACACCGAAACGCAACTTCGGGCAACCCTTCGCCGGCTCGCCGGGTCGTCGGCGCCGGTGCCGATGCCTTCGGACGTCCCAAGGCGTGTCCGCAGGCGCCGGGTCGGGGCGACCTGCGTCGTCGCCACCTTCGTTGTAGCGACGGCCGTTGTCGTTGCATCCGTCGCCCGCTTGCCGGATCGAGACGAAGGGTCCGTCCCCGCCAACGACCCGTTCAGGTCCGTGCCCGCTAGCTGGCCGCACGTGGTGCTCGGGTCTCCCGATGGCGCGCTGCTCTCGGGTACGGTCGACGGCCACCCGTTCCGCCTGTTGGCCGAGACCGACGCCGACGGAGGTCCGTGCGTCCGCCTCGATCTGCCGGACGCGCGCCCGCGGGGGAGCGGCATCCGAACGTGCCGGTCGGATGCCGAGGCGCCAGTGCCGACGATGGCCGATCTGGACATCAAGGTGATCCGCGACGACGCGCTCGGTCATCTCGAAGCGAACGTGGGCTTCGTCAGCGACCGGACGGCATCCCTCACCGTGCGGAGCACCGACAGCAGCGTCGCGATCCCGATCTTGCCGGCACCCCAGGGTTGGAACGTACAGCCGTTCCTGTTCTTCCCGCCGCCCGCTCTCGACGGGTGGCTGGACGCCCAGGATGCCCAGCGCACGGTGTTGGCGGACACGTTGCTGTGTGGATCGACGCCGGGTGTGATGGGCTGTCGCGGAGCCGTCGAACAGTTGGCCGAGGTCCCGGGGTCGTACGCGCCGCCGCCGATCGTTCTCGGTACCCAGCCAGGCGACGACTGGGACTACCTCCGTCCGATCGCGAGGCCGGCTCCGACCGGTGACTCCGCCGTCGACGTTCGATACGGCGGCGACGTGACCCCGTACGTCGATCGCGAAGACCCGAGTCCGGTGATCGGCCAGAAGATCGTCGTCACGTATGGCACCGCCGACGGCTTGACGTGGGGATTGTCCAGTTACCAGACGAACGGGAGGTGGGGATCGAACGACGTCGGCGCGCTCGCGCTCTTCTTCGGGCACGCCGCGAGCGGATCGGATCCGGGTCAGATGGATGGCGGAAGGGTGGTCTCCGCAGAGGTCCCCCATGGCGAGGCGATGTCGCTCGGCGTGGACCCGCGTCAAGGGCAGGGCGGCTCGGGGTTCCTGGTCGTGTTCGGCTGGGTATCGACCGAGGTCGATCATGTCGACATCGCGATGCAGGACGGGTGGACGCAGCAGGTCCCCGTCGAGCACGCGGGACCGGTGGATATGGGATGGATCCTCGCGTTCGTGCCGTCCGAGGCCGGCACCGCGACCCCGGTGACCGCCGATGGATCGACGCTGCAGCGCGCCGCGATCTGCGCACCCAACGGTCAGGCCGCGCCACCATCTTGTCCGGCATGGTCGGAAGGCTGATCTGCCCCGCCCCCACGTTGACGGCGTTTCCGCTGGTCACCTACCATCCCCCCTGGTCGCAGGGCTCCTGCGCCGCTCGCAAATCCAAAGCCGCGAGCGGTGAGCCCCGCGTGCCAGCGAGGAGAACCACCGCATGAGTGATGAGACGTCGGTCGCCGAGGCGACCACGACAACCGCTGCGCAGCCGGACCTGACCCCCGAAGAGCTGATCGCGGCGATGGAGTCGTCGTTCCGCGACTTCAAGGACGGCGACATCGTCGAGGGGGACGTGGTCAAGATCGACCGCGACGAGGTCCTGCTCGACATCGGCTACAAGTCCGAAGGCGTGATCCCGGCCAAGGAGCTGTCGATCCGCCACGACGTGAAGCCGGCCGAGGTTGTCCAGGTGGGCGAGCACATGGAGGCGCTCGTTCTGCAGAAGGAGGACAAGGAAGGCCGGTTGATCCTGTCCAAGAAGCGTGCGCAGTACGAGCGTGCTTGGGGCAAGATCGAAGAGACGATGCAGTCGGGCCAGACGATCAAGGGCCCGGTGATCGAGGTCGTCAAGGGCGGCCTGATCCTGGACATCGGGTTGCGCGGGTTCCTGCCCGCGTCGCTCGTCGACCTTCGTCGCGTGCGCGACCTGCAGCCGTTCGTCGGCCAGGAGCTCGAGGCGAAGATCATCGAGCTCGACCGCAACCGCAACAACGTGGTGCTGAGCCGCCGCGCCTTCCTCGAAGAGTCCCAGTCGGAGGGCCGCAAGACCTTCCTGCAGAACCTGCAGAAGGGCGAGCGGCGCAAGGGCACGGTCAGCTCCATCGTGAACTTCGGTGCGTTCGTGGACCTCGGTGGGGTCGACGGCCTGGTCCACGTGAGCGAGCTCTCGTGGAAGCACGTCGATCACCCGCAGGAAGTCGTCGCCGTCGGCCAGGAGGTCGAGGTCGAGGTGCTCGACGTCGACCTCGACCGCGAGCGCGTGTCGCTGTCGCTCAAGGCCACGCAGGAGGACCCCTGGAAGGAGTTCGAGCGCACGTCGCAGGCCGGCGCGATCATCGACGGCCAGGTGACGAAGCTCGTGCCCTTCGGTGCGTTCGTCCGCGTCGCGCAGGGGATCGAGGGCCTGGTCCACATCTCCGAGATCAGCCACGAGCACGTCGACGCCCCGGAGTCGGTGCTGTCGGTCGGGCAAGAGGTCCAGGTCAAGGTGATCGACGTGGACGTGTCGCGCCGGCGGGTGAGCCTGTCGATGCGGCAGGTGACGGCGGCGCCGCCCAAGCCGAAGGAGATCGAGGTCGAGCCCGAGGTCGAGCGCGACGCAGGCCCCGAGATGACGACGACGATCGAGGTTCCGGCGGAGATCCTCGCGGCGGTCGCCGCGGCGGAGGAGGCTGCGCCAGCCGCAGCGACGCCGGTCGCCGCGGCGACGCCCGAAGCGGTCGCGGAACCGGAAGCGGCTGCTCCCGAGCCTGAGCCGGCACCTGAGCCGTCGCCGGCACCCGAGCCAGTCGCGGCTGCTGAGCCGGAGCCCGTGGCGGTTGCCGAGCCCGAGCCCGTCGCAGCCGCCCCGGAGCCCGAAGCCGAGACGGCGCCCGAGGCCCCGAAGGCCGAGGAGCCGGCTGCCGAGGAGGAGGTCTCCCTCGAGGCGATCCTCCAGGACCTGAAGCGGCGCGAGGGCCGCGACGAGTGACACGTGGTCAGGGGCGGCCGCCTTCGGCGGTTGCCCTACCGCGTGACGCTCACCCTGCATGCTGCTCGTCGGGCTGACCGGCGGGATCGGCGCGGGCAAGTCGACCGTTGCGGACCTGCTCGCGCGTCGCGGCGCGGTGATCCTCGACGCCGACGCGTTCGCGCGCGATGCGGTTCGCAAGGGCACGGACCCGCTCGGAGCGGTCGTGCGGCGCTTCGGTGACACGATCGTCGGTGCGGACGGTGAGCTCGACCGAGCCCGGCTCGCCTCCATCGTGTTCGCGGACCGCGAGGCCCTCGACGACCTCGAGGCGATCATCCACCCTGAGGTGCGTCGGATGATCGCCGACGGGATCCAATCACATCTGGACACCGACGACGTCGTCGTACTGGTGAACCCACTCTTGATCGAGATGGGCACGCATCGCGATTGCGACGTGGTGGTGGTCGTCTCGGCTTCGCCGGAGACCCAGGTCGCCCGCTCGGTCGCTCGGGGCATGGAGGAGGCCGACGTGCGCTCCCGGCTCCACGCGCAGCTCCCATTGGACGCACGTGCTCGTGCGGCCGACGTCCTTCTGGACAACGAAGGCACGCGGGAGGAACTGGAAGCCGAGGTCGCGGTGCTCTGGCACGATCTGGCCGCGCGAGCCGCCGCCGGTCGGTAGCATCCCCGCGATGCCCTTGCGTGCCGTCCTGTTCGACGTCGGCGAGACACTCGTCCACCCCGCGCCGTCGTTCCCGGAGCTGTTCAGCACCGTGGTCGCCGCCGAGGGACACACGCGCTCGCCAGACGCGGTGATCGATGCGTCGCGGGCGGTGTTCCATCGATTCTCGGAGGCCGCGCGGGACGTCGAACTCTGGACGACGTCACCGGAGCGATCGGCTCGGTTCTGGAAGAGCGTCTACGAACGCATGCTCAGCGAGCTCGGCATCCCCGACGACGGACACCTCGCTGATGTCTTGTACGCGAGGTTCACCGACCCCGCGAACTACGCCCTCTTCGACGATGTCGTCCCGACACTCGACGAGCTCGAGGCCGCCGGCCTGGTCCTCGCGATCGTGTCGAACTTCGAGGCATGGCTCGAAGACCTTCTCGGAACGCTCGGTGTGCGCGATCGGTTCGCGGTTCGGGTGATCAGTGGACGCGAGGGCGTGGAGAAGCCCGACCTCCGCATCTTCCAGCTCGCGCTCGAGCGCTTGTCGCTCGATCCCGTCGACGCTATGTACGTCGGTGACAACCCTGAGTTCGACGTCGCGCCGGCGTCGACGCTGGGGATGACGCCGGTGCTGATCGATCGTCGCGACCGATTCCCGGACGCCGACACGACCCGGATCACCGATCTCCGCGAGTTGCCGAGCCTGGTGCGAGAAGTCGCATGACAACTGACCGCACGTTCACGGTGGATGACGCCAACGCGGAGCTTGTCGAGCTCCGTGAACGGCTCCCGCGACTTCGTGAGGCCCGGCTCGGGCTGATCGCTTCGACGGAGCGCATCACCGAAGCGGTCGCATCCGACGGTGGCGGTATCGCCGGATCGGACTGGTTCCAGCATCAAGAGACCCTGAAGGCTGAGGTCGAGTATCTGGCCGATCGAGGCATCCTGCTGCGCGATCCCGATACGGGCTTGATCGACTTCCCTGCGGAGCGAGACGGCGAGCAGGTGTTCCTCTGTTGGCGCTTGGGGGAGGGCGACGTCGCGTACTACCACGGCGTGAACAGCGGCTTCAGCGGGCGGAAGCCGCTGTGATCGAGCGGCCGATCGTCGCGGTGCTCGGCGCGACCGCCGAAGAGCCACCGCCGGGGATCGAGCCCGCGTTCGACCTTGCGGACGTGCGGTACGCGGGCACGAGCGACGACGTACCGGCCGTGATCGCCGATGCCGACGTGATCTTCTCGTGGGGAGCACGGCGCTCCTGGCTCGAGGATGTGTTCGCCGATGCCACGCGCCTGCGTTGGATCCAGTCGGCGAGCGACGGCGTTGACGGACTGCTCTTCCCGGCGCTCGTGGCCAGCGACGTCGTCGTGACGAACGCACGCGGGATCTTCGACGACCCGATCGCCGAGTGGGCGATCGCCGCGATCGTCGCATTCACCACAGGGCTGCACACCTCCGTCGTGGACCAGACCAAGAACGTCTGGACCGATGGCCGGCGTCGCGACCGTGTCGCGGGCCAACACCTCGTGGTCGTTGGACCCGGGCCCATCGGTCGTGCGACCGCGAGCCGAGCGCGATCCCTCGGCATGACGGTCGAGGCCGTGGGCCGGAGCGAGCGGACCGACGATGTGCTCGGGCCGATCGTCGGCCCGGACGGCTTCCACGAGGCGCTCGGTCGAGCCGACCACGTGCTGGACGCCCTTCCGCTCGCGCCGGGCACGCACGCGATGTTCGACGCGAAAGCGTTCGATGCGATGCGCCCGACGGCGCACTTCGTGAACATCGGCCGCGGAGCGACGGTCGACGAAGACGCGCTGATCGACGCGATCCGGTCGGGCGCCATCGCCGGCGCGTCGCTCGATGTCTTCGTCGAGGAGCCGTTGCCTGCCGACTCGCCGCTGTGGTCGATGCCGAGCGTGGCCGTCTCGCCGCACATCTCTGGCGATCTCCACGACTGGGAGGAAGCCGTGGTCGGTGTCTTCGTCGACAACCTGCGGCGGTTCGTTGCCGGGGAACCCCTCCGTAACCCCGTCGACACCGAGGCCGGTTTCGGGGTCGGATAGGCTCGCGCACATGGCCGAGCGCGTGATCGAGATCGAAGGGCTGCACAAGTCGTACGGCGACTTCGAAGCGGTCGGCGGCATCAACGTTCACGTGGATCGCGGCGAAGTGTTCGCCCTCCTCGGTCCGAACGGAGCCGGCAAGACCACGACCACCGAGATCCTCGAGGGCTACCGGCAGCCCAGCGCCGGCACGGTCCAGGTGCTCGGCTTCGATCCGGCGAAGGGCGAGCACGCGCTCAAGCAGCGGATCGGCATCGTGCTGCAATCGACCGGCGTCGACCCGTTCCTCACGGTGCGCGAGACGGTAGAGATGTACGGCGGCTACTACCCGAACCCACGGCCAACCGACGATGTGATCGACGTTGTCGGCCTGAGCGAGAAGCGCGACGAGCGGGTCCGCCGATTGAGCGGTGGTCAGCAACGTCGGCTGGACGTCGCGATCGCGCTCGCCGGCGACCCGGAGCTCTTGTTCCTGGACGAGCCGACGACCGGGTTCGACCCCAGCGCTCGGCGCAACGCTTGGGAGATGGTCAAGAACCTCGTCTCGCTCGGCAAGACGGTCTGGCTGACGACGCACTTCATGGACGAAGCGCAGTACCTCGCTGATCGAGTCGCGGTGATCGCCAAAGGTGTGATCGTGGCGGAGGGACCGCCGTCATCGCTCGCGGGTCGCGACCAGATGCAGACGACGATCAGGTTCCGGCCCGCGGCCGGTGCACCGGCTCCGCCCGAGCTCGGTCAGGTCCCCGATGGGAACGGTGTGCTTCGGCTCAGCACCAACCAGCCGACGAAGATCGCGCACGAGATCACCGGATGGGCGCTGGAGCACGGCATCGACCTCGACGTGTTCGAGATCACACGGCCATCGCTCGAGGACGTCTATCTCGAGCTCACCGGTGGCGAAGAAGGATCGCCGTGATCCGCGAGGTCGCCAGGCAGTTCCGATTCACGAACAAAGCGTTCTGGCGGAACCCGGCGTCGGCGTTCTTCACGTTCATCTTCCCGTTGTTGTTCCTCGTGATCTTCACCGCGCTGCTGGGCAATAGCACGACGACGCTCCCCGGCACGGCCGTGGAGATCAAGACCTCCACGTACTACGTGTTCTCGATGGCTGCGTTCGGCCTGATCTCCGCCTGCTACACGAACATCGCGATCTCGGTCGTGTTCGCGCGAGAACAGGGGGTGTTGAAGCGATTGCGAGGCACGCCGTTGCCAGCGCGTTCGTATCTCACCGCGCGTGTTCTGCACGCGACGTTCGTCGGTTTCTTGCTGGTCGCGATCACCGTGGTATTCGGGCGGCTCGTCTACCAAGCGCGCATCCCTGGAGCGACTGACGCACTGCTGTTCATCCTCACGCTGCTGGTGGGCGCCGGATGCTTCGCCGCGATCGGCCTCGCGGTGAGCGGCATCGTGCCCAATGAAGACGCGGGGCCGCCGATCGTGAACGCGATCATCCTGCCGCTTCTGTTCTTGTCCGGCATCTTCATCGCGTCGGACAACCCCCCGGCGTGGGTGAACTTCATCGGAAAGGTCTTCCCGGTGAAACACCTCGTCGACGCGATGCGTGCTTCCTACCTCGGCGTGCCGTTCCACTGGTCGGACATCTTGGTGATGGCGATCTGGCTGCTCGCCGCCGTCGTCGTCGCCGCGCGCAGGTTCAAGTGGGAGCCGGCGCGCTGAGCGGCGTGCGCCGCAAGCGGCGTGCTAGTCTCGCGCCGTTCCGGTCGGCGACACCTTAGGGAGGTTCTTCGGATGCGCAAGGGTCTGCTCGTGCTCGCGGTGCTGGCGATCGTCGCCACCGCCTGTGCGCCCAAGACGTCAACGCCGACCAATGCGGCGGCCGGCGACTGCACGCCGTCGACGATGAACCTTCATACGCCTGGCGAGCTAACGATCGCGACCGGCAACCCGGCCTACAAGCCGTGGTACGGCGGCACGAGCATCTCAGGGTCTGATTGGAAGTCGGGCAAGTACACCGGCGACCCGCACACGGGCGATGGCTACGAATCCGCGTTCGCCTACGCGTTGGCCCAGCAACTCGGCTTCACCCAGGATCAGGTGACATGGGAAGGCATCCCGTTCGGCAAGTCGTTCGCGCCGGGCCCCAAGGACTTCGACTTCGCGATGCAGCAGATCTCGATCACGCCGCAGCGCGCGAAGGCGGTCGACTTCAGCGACGGTTACTACGACGTGAACCAGGCGCTGATCGCCGACAATGGCTCGCCCGCGATCGGTGTGACCACGCTGGCCGGCTTGAAGGACCTGAAGCTCGGCGCGCCGGTGGGGACCACGAGCCTCGAGGTGATCCAGCAGGAGGTGCAGCCCAACGTCGAGCCCGGCGTGTACCCCGACCTCGACACGGCGCTGAAGGACCTGCACAACGGACAGCTCGACGGCGTAGTCGTGGACTTCCCCGACGCGTTCTACGGGTACGCCGACCAGATCGTCGGGCAGTTCCCGCCGCTGAGCGGGGGCCAGGAGCAGTTCGGCCTCGCGTTCGAGAAGGGCAACCCGCTCGTCTCGTGCGTGAACCAAGCGATCGCCACGCTGAAGTCCAACGGCACGCTGAAGCAGCTCGAGGACAAGTGGCTGCAGACCGACGCCAGCGTGCCCGTGTTCTCCTAGCCAGGAGCGCAGATGGGGCAGCCCGGCCCGGACCCAGACGTCCCGTTCACGTCCGGGGGTGTGCCGCCGATGCCCTCGGGCGGCGGCAGATGGCCCAAGGTCCTCGGCGGTGGCGACGCCACTGCCCGAAACGTGTGGATCGGTGTCGTCAGCACGCTGGTCTTCTTCGGCCTGTTGGCGCTGATCGTCGTTCGGTCACCGGGCTGGCCTGAGATCAAGCGATCCTTCTTCGACGCGTCGGAGTTCAAGTCGTCCTTCCCCGTGATCCTTCGGAAGTTCGTGCGCAACATCGCGATCTTCTGCATCGCCGAGGTGCTCGTCTTGATGCTCGCGCTCGTCATCGCGGTCGCGCGAAGCCTGCCCGGCCCCGTGTTCACCCCGATCAGGATCATGGCGGCCGCCTACACAGACCTGTTCCGCGGCGTGCCTACGATCCTCGTGATCTTGATCCTCGGCTATGGGATGCCGGCGCTCGATCTGCAAGGGGTCCCGGATAACGACTACATCTGGGCCGTCGTCGCGCTCACGCTCGTGTACTCGGCGTACGTCGCTGAGGTGTACCGCGCGGGGATCCAATCCGTACATCCGAGTCAGGTAGCTGCCGCTCGATCTCTCGGCCTGAGCCGATGGCAATCATTGCGCCACGTCGTGTTGCCGCAAGCGGTTCGGCGAGTCATCCCACCGCTCCTGAACGATTTCATCGGTCTGCAGAAGGATTCGGCCCTCGTCTATGTGCTGGGCGTGGTGGAGGCGCTGAACCAAGCGACGATCATCCAATCGGGGGACTTCAACTTCACGCCGCTCGTCGCCCTATCCGTGATCTTCATCGCGATCACGATCCCGCAGGCGCGGTTCGTCGACTGGCTGATCGCCCGCGACCAGCGCAAACGGCAATCGAGTGTCGCCGTATGACGCGAGCGGTCGAGATCCAGGGGCTCCACAAGTCGTTCGACGAGCTCGAGGTGCTTAAGGGCATCGACCTCGCGGTCGACTCGCACGAGGTCATCTGTTTGATCGGTGCGAGCGGCTCCGGCAAGTCCACGCTCCTGCGCTGCATCAATCTGCTCGAACCCGTCGATGCAGGATCGATCGCGATCGGGGGAGAGGAGATCACCGCGCAGGGCGTGAACGTCGATGCGACGCGCCGCAGGGTGGGGATCGTCTTCCAAGCGTTCAATCTGTTCCCGCACATGACCGTGCTGCGGAACGTGACGCTCGCCCCACACAAGGTCTTGAAGGCGTCGAAAGCTGATGCACATCGCGACGCGATGGCGCTCCTCGAACGGTTCGGACTTGCGGACAAGGCGAACGACTATCCCGATCGACTGTCGGGCGGCCAGCAGCAGCGCGTTGCGATCGTGCGAGCGCTCGCGATGCAGCCGGACATCTTGCTCCTTGACGAGGTCACCAGCGCGCTCGACCCGGTGCTCGTGGCCGAAGTGCTCGACCAGATCCGGGAGCTCGCCCAGCAGGGGATGACGATGATCATCGCGACACATGAGATGGGGTTCGCGCGCGACGTCGCGAACCGCGTCTGCTTCCTCCACGAAGGGCAGATCCTCGAGGAGGGCACACCCGAGCAAATCTTCTCGGAACCCGAACAAGAAGAGACGCGTCGGTTCCTCGACAGGATCATCGCCGCCGGGCGGATGTAGCCCGTTCGGTCGTTGCGGCTATGACCCGCGTAGGCAAGGCTTCGCGGACATGAGCACACTGCCCCCGCCGCCGATGGGACCCCCGTCGATCGCCCCGCCGCCACCGTCCCAAGGGCGGGCTTGTCGGAGGCGCCGCCTAGACTGGGCGCCGTGCCCCCTTTCCGTGTCGTGTCCGAGTTCGCGCCCGCCGGCGACCAACCGACGGCGATCGACCAGCTGACCGCCTCCGTACAAGGCGGTGAGGAGCACATCACGCTCCTCGGCGCGACGGGAACCGGCAAGACCTTCACCATCGCGCACGTGATCGAGCGGGTGCAGCGCCCGACGATCGTGATGGCGCCCAACAAGTCGCTCGCCGCGCAGCTGGCGAACGAGTTCCGGAGCTTCTTCCCCGACAACGCGGTCGAGTACTTCGTCTCCTATTACGACTATTACCAACCCGAGGCCTACGTGCCGCAGACCGACACGTACATCGAGAAGGACAGCTCGGTGAACGAGGAGATCGAGCGGCTTCGCCACTCGGCGACCGCGGCGCTGCTCAGCCGGAACGACGTCATCATCGTCGCAAGCGTCTCGGCGATCTACGGCCTGGGCTCGCCCGAGGAGTACGAGGGCCAGCTCCTGCGCGTGTATCGCGGTACCGAGGTACCGATGGAGTTCGCGATGCAGCGGCTGGTCGACATCCAGTACCAGCGCAACCAGGTCAGCCGCGCGCGCGGCACGTTCCGCGTCACCGGGGACACGCTCGAGGTCTTCCCCCCGTACGAACAGGCCGGCTACCGCATCGAGTGGTGGGGCGACGAGGTCCAGAAGATCAGCATGTTCGACCCGCTGACCGGCGAGATCGTGAAGGACGACATCGTCGACCACACGACGTTCCCGGCGTCGCACTACGTGGCATCGGACGACCGGATGAAGCAGGCGATCGTCACGATCGAAGAGGAGCTGCACCAGCGGCTCGCCGAGCTCGAGCGGCAGGGCAAGCTGCTCGAGGC
>DASYOY010000085.1:0-33020 GCA_036007245.1 Actinomycetota bacterium
GCGTACAAGATCATCGAGGAGCTCATCGAGGCCTGGTCGACTTTCCCCTGACGTTTCCAGCCGCCGTAGATGCCGAGCAACACCCCGATCGCGATCGCCGCGAACGTGCTCGTCACGATCAAGATCGCGGACTTCGCCATCCGTGTCCAGAACATGCTGCTGACGCTGGTGCTGGGGCTCAGGATCGTCGAGACGCCGAAGTTGAACGTCAGCATCTGCGCCATGTACGTGACGTATTGACGCGGGAGCGGGACGTCCAAGCCCCACTCGTGGCGGATCGCGTCGAGCTGTTCAGCGTTCAGGTGCGCGCCGCTCGCCTTCGCCCATGTGGCGACCGGATCACCGGGTTGCCAAACCCGGAACAGGAGGAACGCGAGGGACAGGACGAGGATGAGGGTGATGAAGAGCTGCCCGAGTTTCCCCAGCAGGTACTTCGCCGTTCCCATCCTGCGTCCTGTCCCTCTCGCGTTCTAGGCCAGGTCCTCTTCTGACTTACCCCTTCGGGCGACCATCACGATCCCGACGATCACGACGATGGCTCCGAGGATACCCACAATGATGAGCAGGCCCGAAGTGGTGCCGCCACTGGACGCACTCGCGCCGCTCCGGAGCTGCACGGTGAGCGCCGTGTACGGGGTGTATTGGTTCCAGAGGAACCCATCCGGCTGCGGCGACACGTTGTCCTCGAGACCGGTCCACTTCTGGCTGTTGTACGCCTCGAGGGACTTGTCGTAATAGAGGACGATCTCGGGGATGTCCTTGTAGAGGATGTCCTGCATCTTGAAGACGATCGCCTGCCGGTCCGCCGGGGTCGCGGCGGTCTGCTGCTCCTTGTAGAGCTTGTCGTACTGGGGGTTGGAGTAGCAGGTGTCGCTCCACGTGCCGCACTGGCCCGAGGTGAAGGTCGACAGGATGAAGTCCGGGTCCGGGTCGGGTCCCCAGCCCCAGATGTACATGTCGTAGTCGTTGGAGAGCCAGGCCTGTGACAGCTTGCCGTCGCTCACGACCTCCGACGTGGTCGCGATCCCGATCTGCTTCAACCAGCCCGAGATGTACTGGCCCAGACGGGCGCCGATGTCGGACTCCGCTCGCAAGATGAAGCGGAAGTTCAGATCCTGCCCTGTCTTCGGATCGTTGAGGATGCTGTTGCCGTCCGTGTCCTTGTAGCCGGCGTCGGCGAGGATCTGTTTCGCCTTGTTGATGTCGAAGCCGATCGTTTCGTCCGGCGTCGGGTTGTAGTGATAGAAGCTCGAGAACGGCGGAACGATCGTCGTTCCGGGTTCCCCGTACCCCGCGAGCACCTTGTCGACGATCGTTTGTCGATCGATCGCCCACGAGATCGCGGTACGGACCGCGGGGTCACGCAGCGCCGGGTTGCCGGTGCCGGGGTTGTTCTTGCAGTACGCGGCCGCGTCCGGTGACGTCGGATCGCACATATTGAAGCTCATCTGACCGAACGTCACGGCCGGGCCGACATGTGTGGTGATGTTGGTGCTGCCGCTCTGACTCTCGGATTGCAGCTGGTTGAACAGGTCGACGGACCCGAGGTTGGTGTAGTCGATCTCGCCCGCCTTGAGGGCGTTCACCATGGCCTCGGAGTTGTCGTACAGCACGACCTTGAACTGGCTGATGTGGGGCGCGCCGCCCCAGTAGTTCGGGTTGGCGGTCATCGTCCAGCTCTGGCCCTTGACCCAATCCGTCAGCTGGAAGGGACCGCTGCCGACCATCGGATGACCCTCGGTGAAGAAGGGCTCCTTGCTGATCTCGTCGCAGGTGTCGTTGCCGTAGATGTGCTCGGGTGCGATGTAGACCCACGGCGGCCGGATCGGCGCGCTGGTCGGCACCTTCGTGGTCCAGACGAGCTGCGTGTCGCTCGGTGCCGTGATCGACTTAGTGAACTCGGGCACCAGGTAGTCGAGCGAGTTGCCGAGTTTGCAATCGAGCGTCTTGTTGTAGGTCCAGGCGATGTCCTTGGCCGTGAACGGTTGGCCGTCCTGCCACGTCATGCCCGGCCGGATGTCGAACGTCCATGTCATCCCGTCCGGGGACTGGGTCCAGCCGGTCGCCACACCGGGCGCCGCCTGCAGGGTGGACTTGTCGAAGTTCTCAAGGAGGTCGAAGTTGAGGGCGAGGACCTCGTACTCAGGCGACTCGATCGCCTTCCACGGGTTCACCGTGGACATGTTGTTGATGGTGCCCTCGATGAATGTCCCGCCCGATCCGCCGGCCGAGGCAGACGCGGATGCGGACGCCTTCGCGCTCGCGCTCTGCGCCCACGCCGTCCCGGCGGCCAACAGGACGATGATCAGGCCACTGAGCGAGACGAGGAGTCCCTTTCGGACCGTCCTCATGTGGAGCCTCCTTCCGTTGAAGCGTTCGTGAGGGTTCCTACGTACCTTTACGGGCCCGGCACCACGCCGGGTTGGTCGATGGTCAGCGTCTGTGCATCAGCGTCCAACGTTGCTTGCACCCCAAGGGGCATGGACGCAAGGTGCTTCCCGTGTCCTAGGGGGAGCTTGTAGAGGACGGGGACCTCGAGCGGCAGCAAGCAGCGCTCGAGAACGTCCTCTACCGAGCGGGTGCGCGGGGAGTCCGGGCGGGATTCCCGCCAGTCGCACTCGAACAGTTCGCCGACCACCACGCCTCGGATCTCTTCGAGCTTGCCGGTGTAGGCGAGCTGATGGAGCTCGACCTCCAGGGTGTACGGAAGCTCGTTCACCTCTTCGAAGAACAAGATCGCCCCGTCGAACAGCGGGTCCCAGGGGGTGCCGATCAGATGGTTGAAGGTGAAGAGGTTGCCGCCGACGATCGGCCCGCTGACCTTCCCCCCGGCGATGGTGCGAACGTAGGGGTCGTCGGGGTCGCGAGGGACCTCACCGGTTCCGCCATCGGCGAACGAGGCGATCGCGGAGTCCCAGGTGAAGGCCTTCCGCTCGGGAACCCCCATCGACCCGAACCCGGGGCCGTGGAACGTCGCGAGTCCGCTCTCCTGGCGTAGGGCGATGTGCAGGTTCGTGATGTCGGAGAACCCCATCAGCGCCTTGGGATTGTGCGCGATCAGGTCGTAGTCGAGGAACGGAAGGATCTCGATCGCGCCGGTGCCGCCCCAGAGCACCTGGATCACGTCGACCTCGGGATCGGCGAACAGGGCGTTGAGGTCTTCGGCGCGCTTCTCCGGCGGACCGGCGACGTAGTCGTCCTTCAACCACACGGAGTCGGGGAGCTTGACCGTGTAGCCCTTGTCCCGCCACCAGCGCGATGGTCGGTCGATGTCGCTGGCGTTGAAGTAGGGACCCGACGGCGCCATCACGCCGATCGTGCCACCCTCGGGAAGGGGCTTGCCGAAGCGCGTGGCCACGACCTGCGTCATGCCGGATCCTCGGCGCGACGAGATGGGCGAGTGCTATCGGAGGGGGGTCGGCCGAAGCTTGTTCGGAACGAAGCGCTCACGTCCGTAGATCTGGTCCTCTCCTGCGGCCGGGCCCCGTGATCTGTTCGGTGCGGTGCCCGCTTAGGCGGGCATCATGACCGATACCGCCCGGGAACGCTAGTCCCCATCGCCTAGTCCGTCGGACCAGGTCAGGCGAGGGTCCGCGCGACCTTCACGAAGCGGCGGAACACCTCGGTGCCCAGGTGTTCGTGGCGCGCCTGATGGGCGGTCGCGGCCGTCCGCATCCTCGCCGAGGTCGTGTGCCACTCGGTCTCGAGCGCGGGGCCGATATCGTCGATCCACAGGTCGATCTCCGCTCGATCGATCTCGAGGTGGAACTGGGTCGCCCACGTGCTGTCGCCGATGCGGAAGGCCTGCGCGGCCACCTGGTCGCCCGCCGCCAGCTGCTCGGCCTCCGCCGGCAGGTCGAACGTGTCCATGTGCCATTGGAAGACCTGGTCGCCGTCCGCGTAGTGGGACAGGAGCTGATCGTCGGCGGCCGCGGGCAGCGGCCGGAGCGACACGTAGCCGATCTCGCGGACCGGAGCCTTGCGGATCTCAGCGCCGAGCGACCACGCGAGCATCTGCGCCCCGAAGCAGATCCCGAGGTACGGCGTGCCTCGGTCGAGCGCGTCGAGCGTGATCGCGCGGAGCTGGTCGATGAAGGGTTGCTCGTCGACGTGCTCGATGTTGTACGAGCTGCCGAAGATCACGACGCCGCTCACGTCGTCGAGCGATGGCGCCGGCTCGTCGTGGATGGCGTCCCAGACGCGAACCTGGGCGCCCGCGTCGGTGACGGCGGTGTAGCCGATCCCGAACGTCTCCGCCGCGTCGGCCTTCGCGAACAGGAGCGGCTTCATACGGCGGAGTCTACGGGTGAGCGGTGGGCTCCCCGAGCGTCGCTTCTTCGAGCAGGGTCGCGACATCGGCCACGCGCATGTCGGAGCCCGCGGCCTTCGCCGCGTCGTCGAGCATCACGAAGCAGTAGGGGCAGGCGACGGCCAGCGTGTCGGCGCCGGTGCCGGCGGCCTCGGCGAAGCGAGTGTCGTTGATGCGGGCGTCGCCGGATTCCTCCATCCACATGCGGGCGCCGCCGGCCCCGCAACAGAAGGAGCGCTCGCGGGCGCGTTCCATCTCTGTGGCGGTCAGGCCCGTCGAGCCGAGGACGTCGCGCGGGGCGTCGAAGCGCCCGTTGTGTCGCCCCAGGTAGCAGGCGTCGTGATACGTGACCGTGCCGTTGGTGCCGGGCGTCGTGAGGAGCTTCCGTTCTTCGAGCAGGTGTGACAGCAGCTCGGTGTGATGGACGACCTCGAGCCTCGCGCCGTAGTCGGGATACTCGTTCGCGAGGGTGTTGAAGCAGTGCGCGCAGGTCGCGACCACCTTGGTGATGCCCGCCTCTGCGAAGGTCGCTGCGTTCTGTTCCGCAAGCATCTGGAAGAGGTACTCGTGGCCCATCCGGCGTGCGGGGTCGCCGGTGCATCGCTCGCGGCTGCCCAGGATGGCCCAGTCGACGCCGGCGGCGTTCAGCAGGCGCGCCACGCTTTGGGTCGTCTTCTTCGCGCGATCGTCGAACGCGCCCGCGCAGCCCACCCAGAAGAGATATTCCGGGGCTGGATCGCCGGGTGCGAGGACACGGACGGGGATGTCGCCGATCCAGTCGGTGCGGGCCGTGGCCGGCTGGCCCCATGGGTTCTCGTTGGGCCCCTCGACGCCGCGGAGCATCGTGCCCGCCTCGGTGGGGAAGCGCGACTCCGCCATCACGAGGTTCCGGCGGAGGTCCACGATCGTGTCGACGTGCTCGATATCGACCGGGCATTCGCGCATACAGGCGCCGCACGTGACGCAGTCCCAGACCACTTCGTCGGTGACGGCGTTCGGGACCAGCGGCTGCAGCTCGACCTCGCCAGCGGTGGGATCGATCCCCGCGACGGCGTCGCGGATGTCCATGATCAGCAGCTTCGGGCTGAGCGGCTTGCCGGTGTTCCAGGCAGGACAGACCTCTTGGCACCTGCCGCACTCGGTGCAGCTGAACAGGTCGAGCAGTTGCTTCTTCGACAGGTCCTTCGCGGTCGCAACCCCGAGGCGGATGTCCTCCTCCGGCCCTTCGAGGTCGATCTCGAGCTTCTCGAGGTGCCCGCTCGGTCCGTTCTTCGCGAAGTAGACGTTCGGTGCCGCCGTGATGATGTGCAGGTGCTTGGACTTCGGCAGGTACGCGAGGAATCCCAGCACGATCAACACGTGCGACCACACGAAGACACGCTCGAGCGTCTCGGTCGGCTGGCCCGTGCCGAACAGGTTCGACAGGGCGTTCGCGACGGGCTCGGCGCTCGGGTGCAGCGTCTGGCCGAGCGCGATCTTCGTCGCGTTCCACAGCAGGAGCGTCGTCACGATCCCGAGGATCGCCAGCAGGATCTTGTCGGCTTCCTCCATGTGCGAGCCGCGGAACCGGTCGGGGCGCTGGACCTTGCGGATGTAGAACGCGATGCCGATCCCGACCGCGACGAGCGTCGCGAACAGGTCGACGAGGAACAGGAACCACGGCGCCTGGCCGATCACGGGGAGCGTCCGCCCGTCGTCGACGATCGCGAGCATCGCCTCGATGATCGTGGGGAACAGCACGAGGAAGCCCCAGAAGATGCAGGCGTGCATCACGCCGGGTAGCGCCTTCTGGAAGAGCTTGCGTTGCCCGAGCACCTGCACGAGCTCCCGTCGGGCGCGCGCGGGGACCTCGGCGGTGCGCGCGGCCGGGCGAGCTGCGCGCAACAGCGCCATCCGCGCACGCGCCCGCCGTACGAAGACGACGACCGCGATCGCGATGACCACGGCGAGCGCGACGGCGCTCAGGAGCTGGCCCGTCGACGAACCTCCTCGGTCAACGCGGGCACGATCTCGAACAGGTCGCCGACCACGCCGAGGTCGGCGATCTTGAGGATCGGTGCGTCGGCGTCCTTGTTGATGGCGATGATCCGCTTCGCGCCCTTCATCCCGACGACATGCTGCAACGCGCCGCTGATCCCGGCGGCGATATAGACCTCAGGTTTGACGGTCTTGCCGGTCTGCCCGACCTGATACGCGTAGGGCACCCAGCCTGCGTCGACCGCGGCGCGCGAGGCCCCGACCGCCGCGCCGCCGATCGCCGCGGCGAGATCGTCGAGCAACGCGAACGGCTCGGGGCCGCCGAGGCCACGCCCACCGGCGACGACGACGTTCGCCTCTTCGAGCTTCGGACCGCTCGCGGCCTCGGCGTGTCGCTCGACCACGGTGGCCGTCGGACCGGACGGGGTGACGGCGTCGACGGCGACGATCTCGGGGGTGCCGCCGCCCGGCTCGGGCGGGAACGACTTCGGTCGCACGAGGATGAGCCGAGGCTCCGGGCCGGCGAGGTCGACGTCGATGATCTTCGTCCCGCCGAAGATCTCGGTGCGGGCGCGTGACGCGCTCTCGACGTCGGTGGCGTTGGCCATCAGCGTCGAGCCGGTGAGAGCCTGCAGGCAGCCCGCAACGTCGCGCCCTTCATAGGTGCCGGGGAGCAGGATCAGCGACGGCGTGTGCTGCCCGATCAGCCAGTGGAGCGTGTGCGCGGCGGTGCGGCCTGGCTGGTCGGCGAAGACCTGGTCGTCGCTCGCGTACACGATCGTGGCGCCGTGGGCGCCGAGCTCTGGCGCGGCGGCGGTCGCGCCCGGTCCGAGCGCGATGGCGGCGACCTCACCGCCGAGCGTGCGCGCTTTCGTCAGCAGCTCGAGCGCGCTCGGATGCGCGCCGTCGGGCGTGACCTCCGCGTAGACCCAGGTTGCGCCCATCAGATCACCTTCGCTTCCGTCAGGAGGTCGGCGATCCGCGTGACGGCGTCGTCGCCGGTAACGATCTCACCGCCGGCCTTGGCCGGCGCGTCGGTCACCGCGGCGACGGTTTGCGTTGACGCGAGATCCGTCACGCCGAGATCGGCCGCGCTCACGGTGTCGACCGGCTTGGACTTCGCGGCCATGATCCCCTTCAGGCTCGGGTACCGCGGCTCGGTGGCCCCGGCCGTGACCGTGATCAGTGTGGGCTTCGGCGACGTGAGCACGTCGTACCCGGATTCCGTCTGTCGTTCCGCGCGGAACCCGTCGTTGTCGGGCTCGAGTTTGCGGACCGCGGTCACGCTCGCGATGCCGAGCAGCTCGGCGAGCGTGGCTGGCATCGTTCCGGTGTAGCCGTCGGTGGATTCGGCGCCGGTGATCACGAGGTCATACTCGGTGCGTGCGACGGCCGCGGCGAGCACCCGCGCGGTCACCAGCGCGTCGGCGCCCCGGAGCGCCGGATCGGTCACGAGCAAGCCCTTGTGGGCGCCCATCGCGAGGCCGCGCTGCACGCCAGCCAGCGCCTCGGCCGGACCCATCGAGACGATGGTGACCTCGCCCCCGCCGGCCTCCACCAGTTGGAGCGCGAGTTCGAGGCCGTACTCGTCGCCGGGGTCGAGCGCGCCGTCGCCGGCGTCGCGGATCAACAGGTTGTCGGGCCCGAGCGAGGGCGTGCCCGTCGGGTTGGGGACGAATTTCGCCAGGACGGTCACGTTCATGCCGCGGATGCTACCGACCTTGCCGGACCGCCGGGTACCCGGGTCGGTGACGCTCGGTCGGGTCCGCGCCACCGATCGTGACCGCCTACAGTGCCGCTGTGACGGAGACACCGGGTGCGTTGGACGGGATCCGCGTGGCGGACTTCTCGCGGGTCCTCGCGGGGCCGCTCGCGACGATGATCCTCGGCGACCTCGGGGCAGACGTCGTGAAGATCGAGCGTCCGGGCGCCGGGGACGACACGCGGGGTTGGGGGCCTCCGTGGTCTCCCAGCGGCCACGCCTCGTATTACCTGAGCGTGAACCGCAACAAGCGGAGCGTCGCGCTCGATCTGAAGGACCCCGACGATCTCGCGGTCGCGCAGGCGATCGCGATGCGGTCCGACGTCGTCATCGAGAACTTCCGGCCGGGGGTCATGGCGCGCGCCGGCCTCGACCACGAGACGCTCTCGGCCAGGCGGCCCGAGCTCGTGTCGTGCCGGATCGCCGGGATCGGCCGCGGAGATGTCGCCGGGTACGACTTCCTGGCGCAGGCGATGGGCGGCCTGATGTCGATCACCGGAGACGCCGATGGGGAGCCGCGCAAGATCGGCGTCGCGCTCGTCGACGTGATGACCGGGCTGCACGCCGCGATCGGGATCCTCGCCGCGCTCCGACATCGCGACCGCACGGGCGAGGGGCAGCTCGTCGAGGTCGATCTGCTCTCAACGACCTTGTTCGCGCTCGCGAACCAAGCGTCGAACTGGCTCACCGCTGGTGTCGTCGCCGGACGGATGGGCAACCGGCATCCGTCGATCGCGCCCTACGAGACGCTCCGTGCTGCGGACGGCCCGTTCGTGGTCGCGGTCGGGAACGACGAGCAGTTCGCGACGTTCTGCGATGTACTGGGTGTGCCCGAGCTTGCGGCGGACGAGCGGTTCACGACGAACGCGGCTCGCGTGACCGATCGTGAGCCCCTGGTCGAAGCGCTCGAGGGAGCCCTCGCCGTGGCGGCGACTGCAGAATGGATCGAGCGGTTGAGCGCGCGTGGCATCCCGTGCGGGATGGTCAATCAAGTTGACCAAGCGTTCGCGCTCGCGGAGGCCGTCGGTCTCGACCCCGTCGCGTCGGTCTCGGGTGTCGACACCGTCGCGAACCCGCTCCAGTTCTCCCGGACGCCGGCGACGTACCGGATGCCGCCGCCCGGGCTCGGCGAGCACGACGTCGAGGTGCGCGCCGAGACCGAGTCCTGAGCGGCCGCGCCGCTGAACGGCGGGCGGCATAGGCTGGAGCCATCCAGGAAGGAGCTGCCCCGTGGACGCACCCGATCCGCTCGACCTGATCGACATCGACGCGCTGCTCAGTGACGAAGAACGCCAGATCCGCGGCCTCGCTCGCCGATGGGTCACGGACCGGATCCTCCCGGACGTCGACGAGTGGTACGAGCGCGGGGAGTTCCCCGCGCGGGAGCTCGCTAAGGAGCTCGGCCAGCTCGGGTTCCTCGGGGCGCAGCTGCCGGATATCGGCGGGCTCGCAGCGGTTGCGTACGGATTGGTGGAGCTGGAGCTCGAGGCCGGCGACAGTGGGTTGCGTTCGTTCGTCAGCGTGACGAGCGCCCTCGCGATGTTCGCGATCCACACGTTCGGTTCGGACGAGCAGAAGGCGGAGTGGCTTCCGCGGATGCAGGCCGGCGAGGCGATCGGCTGCTTCGGGCTGAGCGAGCCTGATAGCGGCAGCGACCCCGGCTCGATGCGGACGTTCGCCAAGCGGGACGGCGACGACTGGATCTTGTCAGGCAACAAGATGTGGATCACGAACGGCAGCGTGTCCGACGTCGCGATCGTGTGGGCGAACACCGACGATGGGATCCGCGGGTTCGTGGTGCCATGCGACTCGCCTGGGTTCTCGGCGCCCGACATCCACAAGAAGCTGTCGCTGCGAGCGAGCGTCACGTCGGAACTCGTGATGGACGAGGTCCGCCTCCCGGCCGGCGCGATGCTGCCGGAGGTGAAGGGTCTGCGTGGTCCGTTGACGTGCCTCAATGAGGCGCGGTTCGGGATCATCTGGGGCGTGATGGGGGCGGCGCGTTCGTGCTTCGCCTCCGCGCTGGACTACGCGAAGACGCGGATCCAGTTCGACCGGCCGATCGGATCGTTCCAGCTCGTGCAGAAGAAGCTCGCCGACATGTCGCTCGAGTTGAATAAGGGAACGCTGCTCGCGTACCACCTCGGCCGGATGAAGGAGGCGGGGCGGCTCTTGCCGCAACACGTGAGCCTCGGCAAGCTCAACAACACGCGCGCGGCGCTCGAGATCGCCCGGACGTCGCGCGGGATCCACGGCGCCAACGGCATCACGCTCGAGTACCCGATCATGCGGCACATGACGAACCTCGAGTCGGTGATCACCTACGAAGGAACCGAGGAGGTTCACACGCTGGTGATCGGCGAGACCCTCACGGGCCTCCGCGCGTTCACGTAGACGGGCGGTTCAGCGGAGAAGCATCGCGAGGATCAGGGCGATGCAGATGCCGATCCCCACGACCAGCGCGATCGTGAGGGTCCGGCTCAATGGATCGCCAGCGGCGCCTCGGTGGTCGCCGACGTGGAGTTCTTCCTGCTGCTCCTGGTAGGGGCGCATCGGTTCCTCGTCGGGCATGGTTCGGATGCTACGCGGGGCGAACGGCTCGCGCGACGACCGTACGGACTAGCCTTCGCGCATGCGGATCGGGGTGCACCTGCGGCACTGGGATCGAACGCCGCACGACGTCGCCGCCCTCGCGAAGCTGGCGGAGGACGTCGGGCTCGACTCGGTCTGGGTTTCGGAGACGTGGGGCTCGGACGCCACCGATCTGGTCACCTGGATCGCGGCGCACACCTCGCGGATCGCGATCGGCACCGGGATCCTTCAGATGCCGGCCCGGACGCCTGCCGCGACGGCGATGGCCGCGGCGACGATCGACCACCTGTCCGGCGGGCGGTTCCGGCTTGGCCTGGGAGCGGGCGGCCCGCGCGTGGTGGAGGGCTGGCACGGGGTTCCCTACGGATCACCGTTGACCCGGACCCGCGAATACATCGCGATCGTCCGGGCGGTGCTGGCCCGCGAGGAGCCGTTGACCTTCGACGGCGATGTCTACGCCCTGCCGCTGCCGGGCGGCGACGGCCGGGCGCTGAAACTCAACGTCGTGCCGCTGCGGCACGATATCCCGATCTACCTCGCGGCGATGGGGCCGAAGAACGTGGCCCTGACGAAGGAGATCGCGGACGGCTGGCTTCCGCTGCTGTACAGCCCTGAGCACGGCGAGCTGTTCGGCCTCGGGGATCTGTCGCCCGACTTCGACGTCGCGCCGATGGTGCTGACGGCGATCGATGACGACCGAGCCGCCGCGCGCGACGTGGTCCGGCCCGACATCGCGCTGTATGTGGGCGCGTACGGTCCGAAGACGAAGAACTTCTATGCCGATCTCGTTCGTCGGTACGGGTTCGAGGCGGAGGTCGACGCGATCCAGGGCGCCGCGCTTGAGGGACGGATGAGCGATGCGACCGCGGAAGTCACCGACGCGATGGTCGACACCCTCGCGCTCGCGGGGCCGGTGGCGATGGTCCGGGATCGACTCCAGGCGTACGACAAGGCGGGGGCGACCTCGGTGCTCGCGATGACCAAGGACCCCGATACCATCCGCGGTCTTGGCCGCGTCCTGGGGGAGGTGGCGATGTGACGACCTACCTCGAGGATCTCTCAAATGGCCTTCGTTTCGAGACGGAGCATCGCGTCGTGACCGCGGCCGACATCGACGCGTTCGCCGAGCTGTCGGGCGACGCCAACCCGCTGCACACCGACGACGAGTACGCCCGCTCGGTCGGATTCGCCGGCCGGATCGCGCACGGCCTACTCGTGCTTTCGGTCGAGAGCGGTCTGTCGTCCGACGCAGACGACTGGTCGATGGGGACCTATCTCGAGGAGACGCGCCGGTTCGTCGAGCCGGTGCTCCCCGGAGACGAGATCTACTCCGTGTCGGAGGTCACCGATGTGCGTCGATCGCGCTCCAAGCCGGACCGCGGCATCGTCACGCTTCGGGTCCAGACGAGGAACCAGCGTGACGAAGTCGTGCTCGAGGGGACCGACGTCATCATGGTCGGTGCCCGGAGCGACGCGTGACCGACCCAGGCGTCGAGCGGGAACTCGTCGCCCTCGCCCACGAGTTCGCGGCGAACGAGATCCGCCCGGTCGCCGCCGTGTTCGACGAGAGCGAGGAGTTTCCGGCGGAGGTCGTGCGGAAGGCCGCTGCGGTCGGGTTGACCAGCTTCGACATCCCTGAGGCGTATGGCGGCGGCGGGATCGATTCTGTACGGACGGCGTGCCTGATCGGCGAGGAGCTCGCGTGGGGCGACGCACCGATCGGCTCGATCGTCGGCAGCGCGTCGTTCTTCGCCGACCCGCTCGCGGCTTTGGGGACCGAAGAACAATGCGAGCGGTGGATCACGCCGCTGTGCGGTGACGACCCGCCGATGACCGGCTTGGCCATCACCGAGCCGGGCGCGGGTTCGGATGCCGCGGCGATCACGACCGCGGCGACCAAGGTCGACGGCGGCTATCGCCTCAACGGGCAGAAGACGTGGGTGAGCGGCGCGCCGGTCGCGCGGTTCTACCTCGTCTACGCGACCGTCGCGCCGGGCACGCGCGCGAGGGGGATCACCTCGTTCGTGGTCGAGCGAGGCGACGAAGGGTTCACGCTCGGTCCGAAACTCCCGAAGCTCGGCTCGCGCTGCTATCCGACGGCGGAGCTGTTCTTCGCCGACTGCTTCGTTCCCGAGGATCGGCGGATCGGCGACGAGGGGCAGGGCTTCTACGGGGTGATGCGCTCGTTCGATCGGTCGCGGGTGACCCTCGCCGCCGGCTCGATCGGGATCGGTCGCGCGGCGCTGGAGTTCGCGGTCGAGTACGCGAAGCAGCGCGAGGCGTTCGGAAAGAAGATCCACGAGTTCCAGGCGGTGAGCTTCCGGTTGGTGGACGCCAAGATGGCGCTGGATCAAGCGCGGCTGATGACGTTGCACGCGGCGGACCTCGCAGACGAGGGCGAGCCGTTCGGGACCGAGGCCTCGATGGCGAAGCTCGCGGCGTCCGAGGCGGCGTGGCAGGCGGCGAACGCGGCCGTGATGACGCTCGGCAGCTACGGGTACTCGCGGGACTACCCGGTGGAGAAGTGGCTGCGCGACGCGAAGCTCGAGGAGATCTACGAGGGAACGAGCGACATCCAGCGGCTGATCATCGCGCGGTCGATGTTCCCTCGGGAGCGCTGACCTACGCCGGCTGCGCGGCGGAAGCGAGAAGCTCGTCGAGCGCCGATGCCGCGGCGTTCGTGAGCAGGCGCTCGATGTGCTTGCTTGCGTAGGCCCCGAAATCCTCGTCGAGCGTCGAGATCGCCTGCTGCACAACGCCCCACATGCCCTCTCGGAAGTCCGACATCAACCGCATCAGGGCGAGGCGGGCGCGATGGCGGTCGCCCACGTCGCCGACCGCGTGCCGCAGGAGCAGCTCGTCCGCGGATGGATCCAGGTCGTTGTTGACCGCGAGGTTCCCGAGATCGAAGAACGGATCGCCCATCCCTGCGTACTCGTAGTCCACCAGCCACGTGTGCTCGCCGTCGCGCAGGAAGTTCGCGTTGAGCAGATCGTTGTGACAGGTGGTCAGTGGTGACGGGTTCTGCGCGAACGCCGCTTCGATCCGCCCCGCGAGCGCATGCGCCTCGTCGTACGCGGGCGGCGGTTGCACGCCTCGCGTCGCCGCGGTCTCGGCGTACGTCTCGACCACCCGGAAGACGTTGAACGAGGAGGGGATCGGCGGGCACGCGTGGAACGCCCGGAGCGACCGCACGACCGACCCCATCACGTCGTTGCGGCGCAGGTCCGCCGTCGGGATGTGCGCGCCGTCGACGAAGCGCGCGACGAAGCAGCCGGACTCAGGCAGGAAGGCGACGACCGGCGGGCCGACGCCCGCGTCGGCGGCGAGCGACGCCGCGCGCGCTTCGTTGGCGCGGTCGATCCCGAGGAGCTCTGTGTCCTTGCCGGGTACCCGCAGCACGAACCGCTCGTCGTCGCGCGTGACCACGAAGTTGCGGTTCGTGATGCCGCCCTCGAGCGGCACGACCTCGAGGTGGCCGTGCGCCCAGCCCGGGACCGACCGCGCGATCACCCAGACGGCGTCGTCGGCCATCTAGCCGCGCTCGAAGTACCGGGCGAGCTCCCAGTCGGTGACCGTCTGGTTGTCGAAGATGATCTGTTCCTGCTCGGCGGTGTTCAGCAGATGCTCGAAGACGAAGTCGCCGAACGCCTCGCGTGCGACCGTCGAGCCGCGGAACGCGTCGATTGCCTCGTGCAAGCTGGTGGGGACGCGTGGCACGTCCTTCGCCTCGTATGCGTTGCCGACGAACATCGCCGGTGGCTCGACCTGGTTGCGGATGCCCCAGAGTCCGCTCGCGATCGTCGCCGCGAACGCGAGGTACGGGTTCGCGTCGGCGCCCGGCAGACGGCACTCGACTCGCGCGCCCTTGTGCTCGCCGACCGTGCGGTAGCCCGCGGTCCGGTTGTCGTGGCTCCACACGATCGCCGTCGGGGCCCACGAGGCGAGCTGGTAGCGCTTGTAGGAGTTGACGAACGGCGCATACATCCACGACATCTCGTGCGCGGTCGCCATCAGCCCGCCGAGGTACCAGCGGTAGGTGTCGGACATGTTGTGCTCGCCGTCGTCGGACCACATCAGGCTGCTCGCGCCGTCGCTGCTCCACACGCTGGAGTGCAGATGGCAGCTCGACCCGGCCTCGGCCATCGTCCACTTCGCCATGAACGTGATCGCGACGTCGTTCAGTGCCGCGATCTCCTTCGCGCCGTGCTTGTAGAGCGCGTGGTGGTCTGCGTTGGACAGCGCGTCGGAGTAGGTGATGTTGATCTCGTGCTGTCCCTTGCCGAACTCGCCCTTGCTGAACTCGACCGGGATCCCCGCGCCGCGCATGCCGTTGCGCACCTGGCGGATGAACCATTCATCCTTGGTGGTCTGCAGCATGTGGTAGTCCATGATGTAGCTCGAGCTCGGACGGGCCTCGCGGTATCCGCGATCGGCCATCTCGTCGAACGAGTCCTTGAACAGGTAGAACTCGAGCTCCGAGCCCGTCTTGATCAGGTAGCCCATCTCCGCGGCGGCGGCGATCTGGTTGCGAAGGATCGCGCGCGGCGCCACCGCGGTCGGCTCGCTCGTCTCCTCGTCGGCGATGTCGCAGATCACCATCGCGGTCTTCTCGAGCCACGGGCAGAGGCGAAGCGTGTTGAGGTCCGGGATCATCCGGAAGTCGCCGTAGCCCGTGTCCCAGCTCGCGTACGCGTAGCCGGGGAGCGGCTCCATCTCCATGTCGATCGCGAGCAGGTACAGGCACGCGTGCAGGCCCTCGGACCCCAGCACCTCCTCGAGGAAGAAGTCCGGCAGGATCCGCTTGCCCATGAACCGGCCCTGCAGGTCGGTGAACTGACACAGCACCGTGTCGATCTGGCCGGTATGCGCCAGCTCGGCGAGCTCCTCGACCGACAACATGCCCTGCGTCTGCATCGACCCTCCTCACGAGACACGAGGGGCGCGGCCGCGAAGCGGCCGCGCCCACACGCGCCCGGTCGTGTCTAGACGGCCTCCAGTTCCTTCTCGATCGCCGCGAGCTCCTCCGGCGTGCCCTGCACGATCGGCCCGGTGAACCACTTCCGCGCCGACAGCAGGTACCAGAGACCGATCACGACGAACAAGCCGCCGACCACGATGGGGGTGAAGTTGAAGACGTCGACGAACTTCACCGCCGGGGTCGAGGGGTCGCCGTCCAGGTCGCC
Source organism: Actinomycetota bacterium (assembly GCA_036007245.1). Lineage (GTDB taxonomy): Bacteria > Actinomycetota > UBA4738 > UBA4738 > HRBIN12 > AC-51. The sequence goes on from DASYOY010000085.1 coordinate 15,827, forward strand.
CCAGTTGAACTGCGGCAGACACAGGATGATGCAGACGAACACGACCCAGATCACGGCGATCCAGCCGATCAGTTTTCCCTTCGCGCCGAGCGTCCACGGCCCGGGATGGAAGGCGTCTTTGGCCCGCAGCCGCAGGTACGTCGGGATCACGTACGCCAGGTACAAGCCGATCACCCCGATCGCGGTGACCGCGTAGTAGGCCACGATCGAGCCGATCCAATACGCCGGCGCGACCAGCAGCCACGCGAGGACCGCGGCGAGCCAGATCGCGTTGGTCGGCGTCCGGGTCCGCTTGTTGATCGTGTGCCACCACTTGTGGCCCGGCACGGCGCCGTCACGGCTGAACGCGTAGATCATCCGCGAGTTCGCCGTCACCGAGGCCATCCCGCAGAAGAACTGCGCCCCGATCACGATCAACAGCACGAAGATCGCCCAGTTCTTGCCGAGCGCATCTCGGAAGATCGCGACCGGAGCGGCGAGGTTCGCGGTGATCGGGTACTGGAAGGACAGGGCGGACAGGTAGCCGCCCTGCGGCGGGATCGCGTAGTTCACCGCGAGCAAGAGGACGTACCCGAAGATCACGGAGATCACGATCGACTTCCAGATCCCCTTCGGCCCCGACACGGCTGCGTCGTGCGTCTCCTCGGTCAGGTGCGCCGAGGCGTCGTAGCCGGTGATCGTGTACTGCGCGAGCAGCAACCCGATCAGGAAGATGTACGCCGTGATCCCGACGAACGGGATCGGACTCGACGAGAAGCCGGAGTAGTTGACGAACCCGCCGGTCGCCGCGGTGCCGTCCACGGTCAGCGCCTGCGTGCTGTCCGCCCAGCTGAACATCGACGAGAAGCTCGTGTGCGAGCTCGGGATGACCACCAACAACACGACGATGACGGCCACGCCGAAGACGTGCCACCACACGCTCACATTGTTGAACATCGCGACCAACCGAACGCCGAACGTGTTCAGCAGTCCGTGCAGGATCAACACCACGGTGTAGATCGTCAGCAGGATGATCTTCGTCGTCGTGACGTTGAACGCGACGTTCAGGAAGCCGCTGAAGATGGCGGCGAGCCCGAAGTCGATCCCGGCCGTGATCGCAACCTGGCCGAGCATGTTGAACCAGCCCGTGAACCAGGACCACGCGGGGCCGTTCTTCCTGGCGAGCTTGGCCGACCAGTAATACAGGCCGCCGGCGGTCGGGTAGCTCGAGCAGACCTCGCCCATCGCGAGTCCGACGAACGTCACCATGACGCCGACGAGCAACCACCCGTACGTCGAGCTGATCGGGCCGCCGATCGCCATCCCGAAGCCGAACAGGGTGAGACATCCCGACAGGATCGAGATGATCGTGAACGAGACGGCGAAGTTCGTGAACCCGCTCATCCCGCGTTTGAGCTCTTGCGCGTAGCCGAGCTCGTGGAGCCGGTCGACGTCGGACTTCGACGCCCCGGTGCCGGGGGAGGCTCCTCCCATGCCGGATCCGGCATCGCCCATCTGCAGCTCCTTTCCCCTCGAGGGAGGTGCGTGTGGCTGCGCGTATTCGAAGCCGTGGGTCGATACCTGTCAAACCGCCCTTGACCTGGGCGATGGGCAAACCGGACTAGTTGTGCCTAGGGGCGCAACAGGTAGAGCCGGAAGGCGTCGTGCTCGATCGGGAGCACCTCGAACCCGGTGAAGCCGGCCGCTTCTGCGTAGCCGCGGAGGGTCCCGGGACGCATCACCGTGCCCGTCGCGGCCGAGGGCGTCGCCGCACGGCCCGCCGGCAGGCAATCGAAGATGCTCCAGCCGTAGAAATACGCCTCGACCGCGTCGAAGCTTCCGTCGAACCGGTCGCGCGTGCGTTCGTCGACCACGAGCATCGCGCCGTCGTCGGACAAGGCTTTGCGCGCCGCGCCGAGCACCTCCACGGGGTTCGGCATATCGTGGATGCACTCGAATGCCATCGCGAGGTCGGCGGTCGCATCGATCGTGGCGCCGTCGGCAGTGTGGAACCGAACGCGATCGCCCACGCCGGCGTCCTCGGCGTGTTGTCGCGCCTGCTCCAGCGAGTACGCGTCTGGGTCATAGCCGTCGACCGATGCGTGCGGGTACGCGAGCGCGAGCGCGATCGAGGACCAGCCGTGGCCGCAGCCGATGTCGATCACACGGGTGGGACCGGACTCGAGCTTCGTGCGGAACGGTTCGATGTTGGGCAGCCAGTCGGTCGGCATCGTTGTGAGGTAGACGGGACGGTTGGAGCCTCCCTGCCCGTCGGCGCTCTCCGCGCCGAACATCTCCGGCAGTAGGCCCTGGCCCGTGCGGTACACCTCGACGATCGGGTCGATCACGGCGCGCAGGCTCGCGAGTTGGCGGATCGTCGCGCCGAGGTACGAGGTGGAGTCGGGGTCCAGCAGGCTCTCCCTGACGTCGTCGGGCAGCCGGAACACCGGCGGATCCTGCGTCGCGTCGGCCGCGAGCACGCCGATCGTCGCCTGTTGCTCGCACCACTCGCGCGCGTACCGCGCGTCGATGCCGGCTCGGTCGGCCAGCGCGTCGGACGTGAGGTCGCTCTCGCCGAGGGCGTCGTAGAGGCCGAGGCGGATCCCGAGGTACATCGACAGGATCTGGAAATAGCCGAGGGTGGCCTCGTGCACCCGGTCGGGGAAGGTCTCGGCCGCCATCGGGTCAGTCCTCCGGGGTGACGTAGGCCGCCGTGATCCCGCCGTCGACGATCAGCGAGGCGCCGGTCATGAAGCTGGCGTCGTCCGACGCGAGGAACAGCGCCGCCTTCGCGAGCTCTTCGGCTCGGCCGAGCCGGCCCATCGGGATGTGGACGAAGCGGCGTTGCTTCTTCTCCTCATCCGACAGCAGCGCGAGCAGGAGGGGCGTCTCGATGGGGCCAGGGCACAGCGCGTTGCACCGGATCCCCTTGCGCGCGTATTCGACGGCGATCTCGCGCGTCATCGCGAGCACGGCGCCCTTCGACGCGGTGTACGCGGTCTGGCTGGTCGCCGCCCCGATCCACGCGACGAACGACGCGACGTTGATGATCGATCCGCCGCCCGACTCGAGCATCGCGGGGATGCCGTACTTGCAGCCGAACGCGACGCCCTTGACGTTGACACCGAGAACGGCGTCCCAGATCCCGCCGTCCATGTCGGTGATGGAGCCGTCGTCCAGCGGCATGATCCCGGCGTTGTTGTAGAGGACGTCGAGTCTGCCGAACCGCTCCATCGTCGCGGCGACCATCGCCTGTGCATCGGCATCCTTCGAGACGTCGGCGTGCACGTAGTGCGCGGCGTCGCCGATGCCCGAGGCGGTCGCCTCGCCGGCCTCGTCGTTGACATCGGTGAGCACGACGCGCGCCCCCTCGGCGGCGAACACCTCGCTCGCGACCTTGCCCATCCCGCTGCCGCCGCCGGTGATCAGCGCAACCTTGCCGTCCAAACGCATCGGTTCCCCCTCTGTGGTTGCTCGGCGAGCGAAGCGTACCGGGGACGGACACGCGACGGGTCGGACTGCGCTAGCGTCGGCCCGTGAGGGTCATCGCGAGCGAGGACGCCGCCGCGTTCATCCGCGACAACGGCGGCACCCTGTGGGTCTGGATCGATCCGCATACCTGGCTGGGCGGCATGGTCTACACCTACCTCGAGAGCGCGATGGAGCGACCCGGGACATCGAGGCGCACCCGGCGTATCCGGTCCGCACGCCGTCCGCACACCTTCCATCCGTACGAGCACGACGGCTACACCGTGCAGTTCGCGTACGGGACGTTCGGGGAGCCTGAAGAGCTTCACCTGGAGCTCAAGCGCTGGCCGAAGCAGCGCGTCGAGGCCTTCTGGAACGGGGCGATCTTCGTCGGTGACGACATCCCGCCGATGGGCGAGCGATGACCGAGTTGCTCGTGCTCGGCGGGGAGCGGGTGGCGGCCGCGGACGGCGCCACGGCCGACGTGATCGAGCCGGCGACCGGCGCGGCAGCGTGGGAGGTGTCACGTGGCTCGGCCGAGGATGCGAAGCGCGCGGTCGACGTCGCTGCGCATGCTTTCGACGAGGGCCCGTGGCGGCGGATGAGCGCGCGGGAACGCGGCCGGATCCTGACGAGGGCGTCGTTCCTGATCCGCGAGCGCCAGGATGCGTTGGCCGAGCTCGAGGCGCGCAATGGCGGCAAGCCGATCGGCAACGCGCTCGCCGAGATCGACATCGTCGGGAACGTCTTCGAGTACTGGGGAGGCGCCGCGAACAAGATCACCGGCGAGACGGTCCCCATCGTGCCGCCGGGCCTCGACGTGACGATCCGCGAGCCGGTCGGCGTCTGCGTGCTGATCACGCCGTGGAACTTCCCGGCCGTGATCGCGAGCTGGAAGATCGCGCCGGCGCTCGCGTGTGGGAATACGGCGGTCGTGAAGCCGGCGTCGCAGACCCCGCTCACCGCGCTCGCGATCGCCGACATCTTGATGGAGGCCGGCGTTCCCGAGGGAACGCTGAGCGTGTTGCCGGGGCCGGGGTCGACCACCGCGATGGCGCTCGTTCGCGATCCGCGTGTGGCGAAGATCTCCTTCACCGGGTCGACCGAGGTCGGGACCACGGTGATGCAGGCGGCCGCGGAGAACATCACGCGCGTATCGCTCGAGCTGGGCGGGAAGTCGGCCAACGTCGTGTTCGACGACGCCGATCTCGATGCGGCCGTCGTGCCGTCGATGTGGTCGGTGTTCGACAACAGCGGGCAGGACTGTTGCGCGCGTTCCCGGCAATTCGTGCAGCGCGGTGTCTACGACGCGTTCGTCGAGCGGTTCGCCGCCGCGGCTGACGCGATCGCCGTGGGCCAACCGTTGGACGAGGCAACGCAGATGGGTCCGTTGATCTCCGAGGCGCAGCGTGAGACCTCGCGGTCCTATCTGGAGCTCGGGGTCGCCGAGGGCGCCCGCGCAGTGACCGGCGGCGACGTGCCCGATAGCGCCGGATTCTTCATGCGCCCCGCCGTGCTCGCCGACGTCGACAACAGCTGGCGCGTCGCGCAGGAGGAGATCTTCGGGCCGGTCGTGTGCATGATCCCGTTCGACACGGAGGAGGATGCCATCCGCATGGCGAACGATTCGCCCTACGGCCTCTCGGGCTCGATCTGGACCCGCGACCTCGGCCGGGCGATCAGGGTCGCGAAGGGCATCCGGACCGGCAACCTGAGTGTGAACTCGGCGAGCTCGGTGCACACCGAGGCGCCGTTCGGCGGGTTCAAGCAGAGCGGCATGGGCCGGGAGATGGGGATGCACGCCGCGGCCTTGTACACCGAGGTCAAGAACGTCTACTTCAGCGAGCTCTGAGCGGTCGCTTTCCTCGATCGCGCGCTACGCCGGCGGGCCGGCGACCTTGGCGCGGATCTGCGACATCGGACGGTCCATGTAGGCCAGGGGCGTCTCGTCGACGGAGACGATGTCGATCGTTACCGCGTCGGCGCCGGCCGCGATCGCGCGTTCGCGTGCTTGTTCGACGCATCGCTCGATCGCATCGTCTCGGTGGTCGCCGACGTCCGCGACGATCTCCGCCTCACCAGATACAAGGGCGATCGCGGCGCCCACCGCGTTGGCGACGTCGTAGCGGGCGGGACGTTGGACCGTCGACGCGCCTGCGAGCGCGTCGGAGATGAGCGCGCTGCCGCCGCCGACGAGCAGGACGGGCACGGGATCGCGCGAGGTCTTCATCCGGTCGAGCGCGTCCGCGACGCGCCCGTCGGCATCCGCGATCGCCTGAGGCCAACTCCGCCCGTCGAGACGAGCGGGCTCGCCCATCTCGACCCTCCCCGCGGCGACCGCCGCGTCGGACAGCGTGACCACGTCGCCTCCGAACACGAGCGCATCACTTGTCAACGACCGGCCGACGCTGTCGGTACCGAGATCACCGTCCGGCCGCACGCGCGTCCCGCCGCCGACCGGGACCGAGAACACATCGGGCATGCGGAAGTTCGTGCGGACGCCGCCGATGTCGACGCCGACCGCGGCGACCCGGGGGAACCCCGCGCGGATCACGCCCACATCGGTCGTCGTGCCGCCGACGTCGATCACGTGCGCGTCGGACATGCCGGTGAGCGCCGCCGCGCCGCGGATCGAGTTCGCCGGGCCGGACCCGATCGTGAGGACCGGCATCTCCAGGGCGTGTTCGAGCCGCATCAGCGTGCCGTCGTTCTGTGTGAGGAACGGTGTCGCGGCCACGTGGTGCGAGGCCAGCGCGGCCGCGAACCCGTCGACGACGCGCGTCACCACGGCGTGGAGCGCCGCGTTGAGGATCGTCGCGTTCTCGCGCTCGGGCAGCCCGAGCCCGCCGACGCGGTGGCTCGTCGAGATCGAGACCTCGGTGCCCACGTGGTCGCGGAGCAGCGCTGCCACCTCCAGCTCCTGCGAGGGATCCTGCAGGGAGAACGGTCCGCTGATCGCGATCGCGCGCCCGTCGCGCCCGTCCACCGCGCGCCGGATCTCATCGGGATCGATCGGGTGCACCCTGCCGTCCACCTCGACCCCGCCCTGCACGATCGCGGATCCGCCGTCCACCACACCGCGGAGCTCGTCCGGCCACCCGGTCATCGGCGGCACGGAGCGCGACGCCGGGGCGGCAACGCGCAGGGTCATGACCCGGCCGAGCTCGCGCCTCCCCAGCACCGCGTTGAGCGCATGGGTCGTGCCGAGGGCGACCAGCGTGATCGCGGAGCGGTCGTCGGGGAGCACCGCGCCGAGCGCTCGTTCGATCCCTTCGCCGGGATCATCGGTGGTCGGCGTCTTGCTCCACGCGACCACCGTGCCGTCCGGGTCGACCAAGGCGGCGTCGGTGTTCGTCCCGCCGACGTCGATGCCGACGCGAAGGCCGCGGTTCATCGGGCGAGCTCCTCGAGCGGCCGGTACCGATGGGTGAAGCCGAACCGCTCGGGACCCGCGACGCGAAGCCCGGCGTCGGTTCGCCAGATGGGCGCGCAGGGGATCCCGATGACGACCACGCGCTGCCCGTACCGCACGCGCTCCGTCGGGATCGCCTCGCCGGACCCCTCGTCGCAGATCGTGATCAGGTCGGGCACCATCGCGAGCGGCGCCTCGCCCTCGGCCGCGAAGAGGTTCTCGTTCTGGACGTGAACCGCGACGCGCCGGCCGACGTCCTGGCCGGTGCCCTCGACGGTCACGGTGCCTCGCGCGAAGCCGCCCGTCGTGCGTCGCTCGACATCCACGACGGTGCCGACGATCAACTGCGCGCCACCCGTCACGCGCAGCACGCCCGCGATGCCGTCGGCGGCGAGCGCCGCGCCGATCGTCCCCGCCAGCGTGACCGTCCCGAGCACCGTCGCGCGGCGTGCGGTCGCTGCGTCCATCACATGGTCCGCGCCCGCGACCGATCCGCCGAACGTGACGACCAGCGCACGGGCGATCCGTTCCAACCACATCGCGTCGAGCGGGGTGGCCGCGACGCCGTTGCCTCGTTCATCGGCGAAGAACGCCGGCGCTGCGTCGACCCCGGCAACGTGCATCGCCGCCATGTCGCCTTCGGGGAACGCGCGGCCCATCCCGTCCGCGTCGACGATCGGCAGCCCGAGCCTGGCGGCCCATCCGACCGGGTCGACGCCGTTGCCGCCGCCGATCTCGCCGATCATCAACGCGTCGACCTTCCGGTCGAACCAACGCTCGGCCATCCGCACGAGCGTCGCGCCCTCGTCGCCCGACGCGAGCTTCTCGATGCCGACGGTCGGCGCACCCCACCCGGCCACCGGCAGGATCAGCGCGTCGTCGGCCAGCGACTCGAGGGCGACGACCTCGACGGGCCCACACTCCTTGAGCGCGGCGCGGGCCGCGAGCACCGATGCGTAGGTGTCGCCGCCGCCACCGGTTCCCAGGACCGCGCACCCGCGCGCGTGATCGTCGAGGGCGGCGAGGTCGAGGTGCATCGGCGGATGCTGCCACAGCCATCCGCCTCGGCGTTGCCCAGGGGTCACGGCTAGACTCGGCCGCATGCCCGAACTTCCCGAGGAGCTCCGTACGCGACCGCCCCGCAGGGCGGGCCAGGAGCCGACGGCGACCCTCACGCTCGACGCCTACAACCGGTTGAAAGCCGAGCTCGACGATCTCACGGGCCCGCGACGTGCCGAGATCACCGAGAAGATCAAGGTCGCGCGCGAACACGGTGACTTGCGCGAGAACGCGGAGTACCACGCCGCCAAGGACGAGCAGGGCTTGATGGAGGCGCGGATCCGCAACGTCCAGCAGATGCTCCGTGATCCCGACATCGTGGAGGCCCCGACGGCGGCCGACGCGGTCGGGCCCGGCATGCTCGTCACGGTCAAGCCGCTCGACTTCGACGACGAGGACGACGAGACCTACCTGATCGCCGAGCACGCCGAGGAGAAGGCTCCCGGCGCGCGCACCGTGACCACCGGCTCGCCGTTCGGATCGGCGCTCGTGGGCACGGCGATCGGCGACGAGATCAAGTACGAGGCTCCCGGCGGCACGTTCCGGTACCGGATCGTGTCGCTCGAGCCGTTCGCGGGCTGACCGCCCGATGACGATCGACGACGACCGCCGCAGAGCGCGGGAGGCACCGCGGGTCCGCGACATGCCGGCGCCGCGCAAGAGCGAGGGCGCGGCGGGCGGCGTCGCGCAGCGGATCTTCGCGTGGCCCTACCGCGGGGTGCTTGCGTTCATGTTGTGGACCGGGGTGAGCCCGAACCAGCTCACGGTCCTCGCGCTCGTCGCCAACGTCATCTCGGGCATCCTGATCCTGTCCGGCGCGTGGGCGTGGGCGGCCGTTGCGCTGATCCTCGGCGGCATCTTCGACGTCATGGATGGCTCGGTCGCCCGGCAGCGCGGGGAGTCGCGGCGCTCGGGCGCGTTCATGGACTCGGTCCTGGACCGGATCGCCGACATGGTCGTGTTCTCGTGTCTGTTCTGGCGCCTCGCGGCCGACGGGCAGACGACCGCGGCGATCCTCGCGCTGATCACGCTGGTGGTCTCGGTGGCGGTGAGCCACGTGCGCGCGGAGGCCGAGGCCGCGAAGGTCGTGCTCACGGAAGGTCTCTTCCAACGGCTCGAGCGGGTGATCGCACTGGTGATCGGGCTCCTGATACCGGGGATGATGCTGCCGGTGCTGCTGCTGCTCGCCGTGCTCGGCACGGCGACAGTGCTGCAACGCTCGTTCCTCGCGGTGCGCGGCGCGTGAGCGATCTCGAGCACGTCCGCGTCGGCACGCTGGCCGAGATCCCCGAGGGCGAGATCCGCGCGTTCGACCTTCCGGCAGCGCGCGTCGCGGTCGCGCACGACGAGCGGCGGCTGTTCGCGTTCGCCGAGACGTGCACCGGCCAGGGGTGCTCGCTCGCCGAGGGCTCGTTCGACGATCGCTCGGCCCAGGTCACGTGCGCGGCCTGCGACAGCGTCTTCGACCTCGAGACCGGCGAGCCGGTCGACGGGCCCGCGCGCGATCCGCTGCCGCTCTACAGCGCGCGCGAGGTCGACGGCTGGATCGAGGTCTCCGTCGCGCCGGTCGCGTAAGAGCCGGTGACGGCCTTGGGGAGAGCGACTACGCTCCGCACCCCCAGCTAAGGAGGCGTCGTCATGACCGACCAGACCCGCTTCGACCTTCCGCAGGACCGGATGCCGACGTCGTGGTTCAACATCATGCCGTCGATCGTGCAGGCGGGGATGCAACCGCTGCCGCCGCTGCACCCGGCGACGCATGAGCCGGTCGGGCCCGCGGACCTCCTCGCGCTGTTCCCCGAGTCGCTGATCCTGCAAGAGGTCAGCACCGACGAGTGGATCGACATCCCGGGCGCGGTGCTCGACATCTACAAGCTGTGGAGGCCGTCGCCGTTGCAGCGTGCCGTCCGGCTGGAGCAGGCCCTCCAGACGCCGGCGCGCATCTACTACAAATACGAGGGCGTCTCGCCGGCCGGGTCGCACAAGCCGAACACCGCGATCGCGCAGGCGTACTACAACAAGGAAGCCGGCACCAAGAGGATCGCCACCGAGACCGGCGCAGGACAGTGGGGCTCAGCGTTGTCGATGGCCTGCGCGTTCTTCGGCATCGACTGCCAGGTCTTCATGGTGAAGGCGTCCTACGAGCAGAAGCCGTACCGACGCGTGTTCATGGAGACGTTCGGCGCGGAGGTCGTCGCGTCGCCGTCACCGACGACGCAGGCCGGGAAGAAGATCCTCGAGGACAACCCGGAGTCGACCGGCTCGCTCGGTATCGCGATCAGCGAGGCGGTCGAGACGGCGGCCACGAGCGGCGGATCGATCAAGTACGCGCTGGGCTCGGTACTGAACCACGTGCTGCTGCACCAGACGATCATCGGTCTCGAGACCAAGGCGCAGATGGAGCTCGCGGGCGACACCCCCGACGTCGTGATCGGGTGCGTTGGCGGCGGCTCGAACTACGCGGGTCTCGCGTATCCGTTCATGGCGGACCGCCTGTCGGGCGCCACGTCGTCGATGCGCTTCCTCGCGACCGAACCGGCGGCCTGCCCGACCCTGACGAAAGGCACGTTCGCCTACGACTTCGGCGACACGACCGGGATGGCGCCGATCGTGCCGATGTACACGCTCGGGCATACGTTCGTGCCGGCGCCGGTGCACGCGGGCGGGCTTCGGTATCACGGCGACGCGCCGTCCCTGTCGCTGCTCGTGCACGGCGGGCACATGGAGGCGGCCGCGTATACGCAGAACGACGTGTTCGAGGCGGCGATCCAGTTCGCCAAGACCGAGGGCATCGTCGCGGCGCCGGAGTCCGCGCATGCGATCCGCGGCGCGATCAACGAGGCGATCGCGGCCCGCGACGCCAACGAGGAGCGGGTGATCCTGTTCAACCTGTCGGGCCACGGGGCGTTCGACATGCAGGCCTACGACGACTACCTGCACGGACGGCTCCCCGAGGTCGAGTTCGACCCTGCGGCGGAGGAGAACGCGCTGTCGCAGCTGCCGGACGTGCCGCCGGTCGCTTAAGGCGTATACGTCTTCGGGTCGAGGTTGAAGTCCTTGGTCGCGAGCTGCGCGGCCTTCTCGGTGAGCAGCGTGTATCCGTCGGTGTTGAAGTGGACGCCGTCGGGGGCGCGGATCTCGCTCACCTGTGTGCCGTCGCGGTAGAAGGCGCTGTACCCGCCGCCCGGCGAGGCGAACGTGTTCCACGTGTCGAAATAGGAGACGTTCGGCAGCTCGTCGGCGACGCTTTGGAAGATCGCGTTCTGCTTCTGGATGAAGTCCCAGCGGCTCTTGTCGCTCACGTTCGGCAACCCGATCCACACGACGTGTCCGCCTTCGCTGGTGGCGATCTTGGCGAACCGCTGAACGCGCTCCTGGTAGTGCTCGGCCCAGTCGAACGTTCCGATGTCTTGCTCGAGCGTCCCGTCCGGAAAGAGCAGGCCTTGGTTGTCGTTCTCGCCGATCATCACCAGGATCAGGTCCGGATCGGCGCGGTCGACGATCGTGTGCATCTGCGCCATCCAGTTGAAGTAGTCGGGGCGCGCGAGGCCCGTCGAGATCCGTCCCTGCTTGAACACCTCGCTCCAGAACGGTTTGAACACCGAGTCGGCCGCGAACCCGACGCCCTGCGCGAGCGAGTCGCCGACGATGGCCACCCGGAGCTGCTTGTCCGGCGTGGGCTCACGGATGTCGGTGTCCTTTACGATCTTCTGGTTGTGCTCCTGCTCGCCGCCCGGCGGCGCCGGCGGGAGCGGGTCGACCCCGACGTTCACCCCGCCGACCTCCGCGTTCGGGTCGCGCCCGGCGGCGCGGCTCGCGGCGTTCGCGGCGGCGGTGAGCCCGGTGTGATCGGTGAACCACACGAGCGGGTTCAAGATCGCGAGCGAGACCGTCCGGCGCGTGCCGGTGGGCGCGGCCTCGGCCGAGCGCCGCAGCTCCGGCGCGTACAGCAGCGCCCACACGAGCAGCGTCACGAAGATCACGACCAGCGCACGGCCGGCCGGCATCACGCGGCGGCGGAAACTCGGTGGCGGGCTGGCCGGTTGTTCGCTCATCTGATCTAGAACTGGAAGTAGATGAAGGGTGCCACACCGCGCGGCCCCAAGGTCGTGATCGCGAACAGCGCGAGCCCGGCGGCGATCCCCATCGGCACGGGGTGCAGGCGCGAGACGGCGGACCGGATCGCGGCCCCCGGTGCCCGCGGCACGAACTGCACCGCCATGCCGATCGCGATCGCGAGCAACACCGGCACGGTCACGAGCGACGACGGCCCGCTCCGGAAGGTCACGAGCCGCCCAAGCATCGATAGCGCGGTGCCGACCGAGTCCGCCCGGAAGAAGACCCACCCCACGCACACGAGCACGAACGTCGAAGCCCATTGCAGCGCATGGGTCCACCACGTATCCGGCGGGGTCGCGAGCACGCCGCGGGCGCGGAGCGTGGCCTTCCAGTGCCCGACCACCAGATAGACCCCATGCAGGCCGCCCCAGACGACGAAGTGCCAGGCGGCGCCGTGCCACAGGCCGCCCAGCAGCATCGTGATCATCAGGTTCTCGTAGGTGCGGACGGTGCCCTTCCGATTCCCGCCGAGCGGGATGTAGAGGTAGTCGCGCAGCCACCGGGACAGGGTCATGTGCCAGCGGCGCCAGAAGTCCTGGACCGACCGCGCGCTGTAGGGCCGGTCGAAGTTCTGCGGGAACTGGAAGCCGAGCATCTTCGCGACGCCGATCGCGATGTCGGTGTAGCCCGAGAAGTCGCAGTAGATCTGGACCGCGTAGGCGACGATCGCCACGAGGATCTCGAGCGACCCGTGCCGTGCGGGTTCACCGAAGACCGGATCGACGATCGCGGCGGCCAGGTAGTTGGCGATCACCACCTTCTTGAACAGCCCGCCGAGGATCAGCCAGCCCGCGCCGACGATGTCGAGGTGCCGAGGGTCGCGCTGGATGTCGAGCTGCGGGATCAGCTCGCCTGGTCGAACGATCGGTCCGGCCACGAGGTGCGGGAAGAACGACAGATACAAGGTGGTGTCGATCCACGACGCCACCGGGAACTCGCGACGGTAGACGTCGACCACGTAGCTGATCGCCATGAAGGTGTAGAAGGACACGCCGACGGGGAGCGCGACTTGGATCAGCGGCGGCGCGAGCGTGGCGTGCAGCGCGGTCGCGCCGTTCGTCACGTTGACCGCGAAGAAACCGTAGTACTTGAAGAACAGCAGCGGTCCGATCACCGCCGCGACGCCGATGGCCATCGCCCACATCCGACGGCGCTGGTCTTCCTGGCGCGAGATCACGATCGCGGCCAGCTGCGCGACGACGGTGACGCCCGCCAACAAGAAGATGTATCGCGGGTTCCACCAGCCGTAGAAGATGTAACTCGCCGCGATCATGAAGGCCTTCCAGGCCCGGGCGTTGTGGTTCAGGACCCAGTGCCCGAGGAAGACCAGACAGAAGAAGAGCGCGAAATCGACGGTAGGGAAGAGCATCTTCCGGACAGATGCTAGGCCACGGCGCAGCCGCCGTGGTGCATCGGGCTAGGTGGTGAGCGCCGCCCTCCGGCGCTCGAGGTAGCGCCGTTCCGCGTCGTTGCCGACCAGGGCCAGGGCCCGGTCGTAGGCGTCCGCTGCCTCGGGCTCGCGGCCTGCTCGCCGCAGCAGATCGGCTCGGGCCGCGTGGAAATGGTGGTACTGAGCGAGGCCGTCGGCCAGCGGGTCCAATAGGCGCAGGCCGGCGTCGGGGCCGTCGGCCATGGCAACCGCGACCGCCCGGTTGAGCGCGACGACGGGGGACGGACGAACGCGCTGGAGTTCGTCGTACAGGGAAGCGATCTGCGCCCAGTCGGTGTCCTCGGGCCTCGGCGCCCGGTCGTGGCAGGCCGCGATCGCCGCCTGCAGCTGGTACGTCCCGGAGGCCGGTTCCTCGACGAGCGCGAGCCCCTCGTCGATCAGCTCGTGATCCCAACGAGATCGATCCTGGTCCTCGAGCGTGATGAGGTCGCCGGCGTCATCGGTGCGGGCCGCCCGGCGTGCGTGCTGGAGCAGCAGCAGGGCGAGCAGCCCGCGGCTCTCGGGCTCGTCGGGGATCAGGTGGTCGAGCAAGCGCGCGAGCCGGATCGCCTCGGCGCAGAGATCGGTGCGGATCAGCTCGCCCTCGGTCGCCTCATAGCCCTCGTTGAAGACGAGGTAGACGACGGCGCGCACGCCGTCGAGCCGGTCGGGGAGGGCCTCGCGCGGCGGGACCACGTACGGGATGCCGGCGTCGCGGATCTTACGCTTCGCGCGGGTCAGCCGCTGGCCGAGCGTCGGCTCGGGCACGAGGAACGCGCGCGCGATCTCTTTGGTCGTGAGCCCGGCGACGGTGCGGAGGGTCAGCGCGACGCGCGCGTCGAGGGCGAGCGAGGGGTGACAGCACGTGAACAGCAGCCGCAGGCGGTCGTCCGGGATCTCGTACATGTCGTCTCCCATCGCCTCGAGCTCTGCGATCTGCATCGCCGCCGCGGTCTTCTCGCGGCCGACCCGTTCGCGCCGGAGCCGGTCGATCGCGCGGTTCCGCGACGCGGTGAACAGCCATGCGGTCGGGTCACGCGGCACGCCGCGTTGAGGCCACGTCCGGAGCGCCTGCTCACAGGCCTCCTGCCAGGCCTCCTCCGCCAGGTCGAAGTCGTGCGTGACCCGGATCAGGGTCGCGACGGCGCGCCCGGTGTCGTCGCGGTACGCTCGATCGACGGCCTCGGCGACGGTGGCCATCAGTCCATGACCGGCCGCACCTCGATCGACCCCGCGTGCACGCTCGGGATCCGCGCGGCGATGTCGATCGCGGCGTCGAGGTCGGGCACATCGACCAGGAAGTAGCCGCCGAGCTGCTCCTTCGTCTCCGCGAAGGGTCCGTCCGTGATCAGCCGCTCGCCGTTTCGCACCTGGACCGTGGTCGCCGTCGAGGTGGGGGCGAGCTCGTCCCCGGCGAGGGACTGACCCTTCTCCGCGAGGTCCTTCATGAGGACGTCGTAGGCGGCGTATATCTCGTGCCGCTGGTCCTCGCTCATCGTTTCGTAAGCCCGCTCGTCCGCATAGATCAGCAGCAGGTACTTCATCCCGGTCCTCCTGTTCACTCGATGCCGCGCCCCGGCCCGGCGACGCCTTCACCCGGGTCGACGAACGGCCTCGCCGTATCCCGACATCTGGACGCGGAGATCCGCGCTAGCCTTTGGACGCTATCCCACCGACGACGAGGAGGCCCACCCCGATGTCCCGTGACACCGATTGGCACGTGTTCGACAAGGCTTGCGAGATCACGGCGATGGCCGCCCGGGGCACCGCTGACGAGGTGAGCGCCGCCCAGCTCGCGGACATCTTCCGCGAGGTCTTCGGCGCCCTCCGCGATGCGGCCAACGCCATGGACGCGAGCACCCCGGCGGGCTTCTAGCGGCCGGAGACGTCGCGCAGCGACACGATGCCGATCAGGCGTTCGGCCTCGACGACGGGGATGTGCCGGAATCCTTCCTCGAGCATCCGGTCGCGCGCCTCGGCGACCGACGCCTCGGGGCCGAGCGAGATGGGGTCGGCCGTCATCCAGCCGGCGACGGCGTGACCCGCTGCGTCGTGCTCGGCGGCGAGCGCGCGCACGATGTCGCGCTCGGTGAAGATCCCGCGCACCTGATCGCCTTCGACGATCAGCACCGCGCCCACGTGCTGGAGACTCATCAGCTGCGCCGCCTCGGCGACGGTCGCGTCCTTGTCCACCGTCACCAGCAGCGTGCTCATGACGTCGCGAAGGGTCTCCATGCGGGCTGAGCCTAGCCTTCCCGCCTCGGCCCGGATAGCCGTCTGGGATTGGTACGCGCCGCGCGCTCGCGCGTACGCGTGGCGGCGCGGGCGCCCGAACGCGTACCGGACGCTGGTCGCCGAACTCATGCTGCAGCAGACGCAGGCGGCACGCGTCGAGCCCGCGTTCCGGGCGTTCGTGCGGCGGTTCCCGACCGTTGCGTCGCTCGCCCGCGCGAGCCGGGCCGATGTGCTGCGTGCGTGGGCCGGACTCGGCTATAACCGCCGTGCGGTCTATCTGCACGCAGCGGCGCAAGCGGTGATGCGGGATCACCTCGGACGGGTTCCGACGGATGTGGATGCGTTGCGGTCGCTGCCGGGCGTCGGTCCCTACACGGCGGCGGCTGTTGCGTCGATCGCCGGGGGCGTGCCGGTCGCCGCGGTCGATGTGAACGTCCGACGGATCGTGGGTCGCGTCGGGTTCGCCGACGGATCGGCGGTGCGGGGGTGGGTCGACGCAGCAGCCGCCGATTGGGTCGATCACGACGACCCGGGCGGGTGGAACCAGGCGCTGATGGATCTCGGTCGCGAGCATTGCCGGGCAGTGCCGCGCTGCGACGGGTGCCCACTGATCGGCGCGTGTCGATGGCGCCGGTCGCATCCTTCCGGCGCGCGTGAGGACCGAGGCCCGAGCCGGCACGGACGCTTCGCTGGGTCGATGCGCGAGGTCCGCGGCCGCGTGGTCGACATCCTGCGCACCCATCGGTCAGCCGGAGTCGTCTGGCTCGCGCGCGCGACGGGGTTCGACGTCCGTCGGGTGGAAGAGGCGCTCGACGGTCTCGTCCACGACGGTGTGGTCGAACGATCCGGCCGGTCGTACCGCCTCCCTGCGTGAGCGTTCTTCCTTGACGAAGGGCCGCCGGCGGTCCTATCTTGTCCCAGCTATGAGAATCATTCCCATTCTCATCACCAACCGTGGCTGAACCCGCCATCGCGACCGGGGCGGCGCTCCTGTCTGCCGAGGGCATCTCGGCGGGCTACGGGCGCGAGCCCGTGATCGAGGACGTCTCGCTCGAGGTCCGGCCTGGGGAGTTCGTCGCGCTCGTCGGACCGAACGGGTCCGGCAAATCCACGCTCCTGCATGTCCGGCTCGGTTCGATCGAACCGACCGCCGGCTCGATCCGGCTGTTCGGTGAGACGCCCGACCGGTTCCACGCGCGGTGGCGGCTCGGGTTCGTGCCGCAGCGCCCGACGCTCGAGAGCGAGGTGCCGGCAACCGTGCGCGAGATCGTGTCGCCGGGACGGCTCCGGCAACGCGGGTGGTGGCGGCGCCAGAGCGCGACCGACCGCACCGCGATCGATCACGCGATCAGCTCCGTTGGGCTCGCCGAGGTTGCCGACCTGCCGTTGAACGAGCTGTCCGTGGGTCAGCAGCAGCGCGCGTTCATCGCGCGCGCGTTCGCGAGCGAACCCGACCTCTTGGTCCTCGACGAGCCGATCGCCGGCGTCGACCG
>DASYOY010000086.1:0-1534 GCA_036007245.1 Actinomycetota bacterium
CGAGCCTGCACAAGCTGCGCCGCCAGCGCCGCGAGCGCCGGATCATGCTCGGCGTCTTGGTCGTCTTCCTCGTGCTCGGCGCGTTCGAGGTCTTCGGCTCGTGGACCCGTACCGCGACGGCGAGCGCAAACGGCGTGACGCTGTCCGTGGACTATCCGGCAGTCACCCGTCCGGGTCTGCCGATCCGTTGGGAGTTCACCGTCGTGCGAGCCGGGGGATTCGACGGACCGATCACGCTCAGCACGACGTTCGATTACCTGCACCTGTTCGACATCTCGAACGTCGAGCCGGACGCGACCTCGGCGACCGCTTCGGGGGGATACCTTTCGTACACGTTCGACGCCCCTGCGGGTGACACCTTGCGCGTCGCGATGGACGGCAACACCGAACCGGGGTTCCACGAGGTCCCGCCGGTGACGAGCATCGTGTCGATCGGCGGCTCGGACGTGGTGTGGGTCAACTACCGAACGGTCGTGGTGCCCTGATGCAGATCATCGTCCGCGCGCTCGTGCTGTTCCTGTTCGTGTGGTTCGTGACGCGTGCGATGGGGCGCAAGGAGCTCGCCGAGCTGTCGAGTTTCGAGCTGATCTTGCTGATCGCCGTCGGGGACCTGATCCAGCAAGGGGTCACCGGCGACGACAGGTCGGTCACCGGCGCGATGCTCGCGGTCACGACGTTCGCCTTGCTGACCGTGCTGCTGTCCTACCTACAGTTCCGGTTCAAGCGCGCGCGGCCAACACTCGAGGGCACGCCCGCGATCGTCGTGCTCCACGGCGAACCGCAGACCGACGCGATCGAGACCGAGCGCCTCACGGTTGACGACATCCTCGAGGCGGCGCGACAGCAGGGGATCGCCGACCTGGCCCAGATCCGGGTCGGGATCCTCGAGGCGGACGGCGCGTTCTCGTTCATCCGTGAAGACGCCGCACCGAGGCCCCCCGGGACCGAAGAACGTATCCACTGAATCTCCAGCGGCGGCACGAACCCTCGTTCGCGGCGTGGTCCATAGTAAGGAAAGCCCCGGCTTCGCCGGGGCTTTCCTTCGGTGACTGGGGGAGCGAGGTGGATCAGGACTGCATGTCCTCGTCGCCCTGGCAGTCGTCGTTCTGCGTGTCGGTCGCGACACACGTCGCCGTGTCATCGCCGCCGCCGCCATTCTCGACGTCGTCGCCGGTTCCACCGTTGAGGTCGTCGTCACCCTGATCGCCTTGGAGGGTGTCGTCGCCACTGTTCCCGTCGAGGGAGTCGTTGCCGTCGTCGCCCTGCAGGTCGTCGGCGCCGTCGCCGCCCGAGAGCGAGTCGTTGCCGTCGCCGCCTGAGAGCGAGTCGTTGCCGTCGTCGCCCTGGAGGTCGTCGGCGCCCGTGTTCCCGTCGAGCGTATCGGCACCGGCACCGCCGATCAGCAGGTCGGGGCCGCCGCCGCCGGCAAGGTGGTCGCTGCCGCCGCCGCCGCAGATCACGTCGTGGCCGCCGCCGCCATGCACGACGTCATTGCCGCCGAGCGCCACGATCACGTCGTCGCCCGACGTGCCGT
>DASYOY010000087.1:0-11944 GCA_036007245.1 Actinomycetota bacterium
GGTCAGGTGAGCAAGGTCTGGGACCAGCTCAACGCCGAGTTCGAGCAGAAGTACCCCAACGTCACGATCAAACGGATCAACCGCGACTTCGGCGAGCTGAAGACGCTGCTCGCGCTCGCGATGTCCGGCCCGAACGGACCCGATGTGGTCGAGGCGAACCAGGGGTGGCCGGATATGGGGCACCTCGTGAAAGCCGGGCTGCTGCTGCCGCTCGACAACTACGCGCAGGCGTACGGATGGAACACCCGCGTCTCCCCAAACGTGTTGCGCGTCAGCAGCTGGACGCCGGACGGTAAGGAGTTCGGCACCGGCAGCCTCTACGGCTACACCACGATGGGCGAGATCGTCGGCGTGTACTACAACAAGCAGATCCTGTCGAACCTCGGTCTCACGATCCCGAGCACGTTCAGCGAGTTCGAGAATGACCTCGAGGTGGCCAAGCAAGCCGGGCAGATCCCGATCCAGTTTGCCAACAACGACGCATTCCCCGGCATCCACGAGTTCGCGACCATCCAGGATCAGATGGCGCCGACCTCCTACCTGACCGACCTCATCTTCGGGACCCAGCGCGATCAGCTGTCGTTCGACACGCCGGAGAACGTGCAGGCCGCGACCACGCTGCAGGACTGGGCCAACAAGGGCTACTTCACACCGGGCTTCGGGGGCGCGGGCTACGACGACTCGGTGTCGAACTTCGCGAAAGGCCAGGGCCTGTTCATGATCACCGGGAACTGGATCGTCGCGAACCTCGGCGCAGACAACACGGATTTCGGCTTCTTCCCGATGCCGCCGGCGAACGCGGGCGACCCGCCCGTCGCGACCGGCGGCGCCGGGTTCCCGCTCGCGATCGCGGCCGGCTCCGACCACCCGGACGCCGCGGCCGCCTACATCGACTGGATGACGAGCGACCACGCCAGCGACCTGCTCCTGCAGACAGGTGAGATCCCGTTGCACAACGGCGCGGCGCCGAAGGTCCGATCCGGCACGGTCCTCGCCGACGTCGTGGATGCCGCGCGGAAGGTGAGCGACGCGAACGGGATCGTCCCGTACGAGGACTGGGCGACGCCGACGTTCTACGACACGCTGACCTCGAGCATCCAGGAGCTCATGGTCAACCGGCTCACGCCCCAGCAGTTCGTCACGAACGTCGAAGCCGACTACAAGGACTTCCAGACCTCGCGGCCCTGATGGAGATCCGCCCGGAGGTCATCCACGGCTCGGTCGCCTCCGTCGACGCGCGGCGACGGTGGACCCGCGGCGGTCGCAAGCCGGAGCGGCTTCCTGGCGAAGCGCGCCGGATCGCGTACCTCTATATCGCCCCGGCGTTCATCCTGTACGCCGCGTTCAACCTGGTGCCGCTCGTCCAGGGCGTGAACATCTCCTTCTACAACTGGGACGGCATCACGACGGCCTCGTGGGCGGGCTTGTCCAACTACAGCGACTTCTTCACGGATCCGCTGATCCGCGAGGGTTACGTCCACGTCCTGCAGCTGATGCTCTTCTACGCGTTCCTGCCGATCGTGCTCGGCCTGTTCCTCGCCGCGCTGTTGTCGCGCATCCGGATCCGTGGACTGACGGCGTTCCGGCTGGTGCTCTTCCTGCCGCTCGTGATCACCGACGTCGCGACCGCCGTCGCGTGGACGTGGGTCTACGACGTGAACGGACCGCTCAGCACCTTCCTGCGGACGGTGGGGCTCGGGGCGCTCGTCCCGGCGCAGGGCTGGCTCGGCAGCTTCAACACCGCGCTGCCGGCCGTCGGCGTATTCGGCCTGTGGGGTGCGTTCGGGTTCTGCCTGATCCTGTTCCTCGCCGGCGTGATGAAGATCCCGGCGAGCCTGTACGAGGCCGCGCGCGTCGACGGCGCGAACGCGATCCACGAGTTCTTCGCGGTGACGCTGCCGGGGCTGCGCTACGAGCTGCAGGTTGTACTCGTGCTCTCGCTGATCGACACGCTCGGCACCTTCGACGAGATCTACGTCATGACGAGCGGCGGGCCGGGCACCGCCACGTCGGTGCCGGCGTACCTCGTGTGGCGGCGGATGTTCCAAACATCGCAGGTCGGATCAGCCGCCGCGCTCGGCATCACGCTGATGCTGATCATCTTCGCAGTGACGTGGGTCGCGAACAAGCTGATGGATCGCTGGGGTGAGGACGAGTGAACACGTCCTCGCGCGCCACGGTGATCGTGAATTACGTGCTCCTCACGATCTGCGCGCTGATCGCGATCTACCCACTCGTCGGGGTGTTCCTCGCGAGCCTGTATCCGACCGGGCCCGGCAGCCAACCGTCGGGGTTCTCGTTACCGCCGACCTACGAGTGGCACAACTATGTCACCGCGTGGGAGCAGGGGAAGTTCGCGTCGAGCTTCCAGACGAGCTTCATCGTCGCCGCGGTGATGGTGCCGGCGTCGGTCGCGCTATCGGTGGTGGCCGGGTACGCGTTCGCGACGATGCGGTTCCGCGGGTCGCAGGTAATCTTCTGGCTGTTCATCCTCGGGTTGATCATCCCGACCGAGGCGACGATCGTGCCGCTCTATTACGACGTGCGCGCGATGGGGCTCCTCGACACCTATTGGGCGCTGATCATCCTCGAGACATCGGGCGAGGTCGCCTTTGGGATCTTCTGGATGCGCGCGGCGTTCATGGCGGCGCCGAAGTCGCTGCTCGAGGCCGCGCGGATCGACGGCGCGAACAGCTGGCAGACGCTCTGGCGCGTGATGGTGCCCTTCGCGCGACCGGCGATCCTGACGCTGACGGTGCTCTGCTTCGCCGACAGTTGGAACGAGTTCTTCCTCGCCTTGGTGTTCACGATCAACAAGATGACCGCGCCGGCCGGGTTGGCGAGCTTCTCGGGCCGCTACACGCAGGACGTCGCTCTGGTGTCGGCGGGCGCGGTGATCGTCGCGATCCCGATCCTGGTGGTGTTCATCTTCTTCCAGCGCGAGTTCCTGCGAGGCATGCTGACCGGAGCGGTGAAGGGGTAGCGATGGCCGACGTCACGTACAAGTCCGTACGCAAGGAGTTCGGCGACGTCGTCGCGCTGCAGGACTTCTCGCTGCAGATCGCCGATGGCGAGTTCGTCGTGCTCGTCGGCCCGTCGGGATCGGGGAAGACGACGGCGCTGCGGCTGCTCGCGGGGCTCGAGGCGATCTCGAAGGGCGAGATCCGTGTGGGCGACCGGCTCGTGAACCGAGTCGCGCCGCAGGATCGCGACATCGCGATGGTGTTCCAGGACTACGCGCTCTATCCGCAGATGACGGTGTACGACAACCTCGCCTTCGGCCTGAAGATGCGGAAGATCCCGAAGGACGAGATCAGGAAGCGGGTCGAGCACGCCGCCGAGCTGCTCGACATCGGCGAGCTGCTCGAGCGCAAGCCGCGCGCGCTGTCGGGCGGACAGCGCCAGCGCGTGGCGCTCGGGCGCGCGTTGGTTCGCGAGCCCGCGGCGTTCCTGATGGACGAGCCCCTGTCGAACCTCGACGCGAAGCTCCGCGTCCAGACACGCAGCGAGATCAAACAGCTCCAGCGGCAGGTCGGCACGACCACCGTCTACGTCACGCATGACCAGGTCGAGGCGATGACGATGGGCGACCGCGTCGCCGTGATGAACAACGGGTTGCTCGAACAGGTCGGCGACACCCGGACCGTCTACGAGCACCCGGCGAACGTGTTCGTCGCGGGGTTCATCGGAAGTCCCGGCATGACGTTCGCGACGCTCGACGCGTCACGCAACGGCGGACCGGTCACGCTGGCGCGTGGCGGCGTGTCGCTCAGCGTCGACCCGGCCGGCGCGACCGAGCCGCTCCCCGGCGAGGTGACGATCGGGATCCGTCCCGAGCATGCACACGTCTGGCGCGACGGTGGCGACCTGATGGGCCCGATCGAGGGAACCGTCACGTTCGTCGAGATGCTCGGACGCGAGGCCCTGCTCGGCGTCCAGGTCGGCGACGATCAGCGATTCACGGTGTTCGCCGACGCCGATGCACAGACCGCGATCGGCGACCTGCTGTCGTTCGGCATCGAGCGGGGGCGCCTCTACCTGTTCGACCCGACGGACGAGCACGCCCTCGGCGTCGTCTAGGGGCGCGGCCGACGCGCTAGGCGTCGGGGACCAACGGGCACGGCAATACGTGTCCGACACAGATGCCGAGCAATGATTGCTTCCCCTCGCCGCGTGACGGTCCGAGCGGCTGAGCCAGCGTGACCCGTTTCGCGTGCTCAGCGCGGAAGAAGCTCTCGAAGTCCACCGCGCCGATCCGCACGACCCGTGCGCTCTCGGCGAGTTCCGGCTTGGGTGAAACCCCCATCGCGCCCCTTGAACGCTCGCCGCGGGCCGAGCGCTACATCTCAGCCCTCGAAGCCGAACTCCTTATGGCTCCCGTCGCAGAACGGCTTGTTCTGGGAATGCCCACAGCGGCAAAGGGTCTGGCGGTTCCGGACCTCGTAGGGCTCGCCGTCGGCACCCACCACCTGGACGCCGCCGCGCACCCAGATCGGGCCGTTCTCGATCACGGCGACCGCCGGCGGATAGGGGATCTCATCCCGCTCGGGCGCTCCATCGGGCTGGGTGACCAGCCGACCGGACGGGCACAGCTTTGACATGGTCCTGATGCGCTCGGCGACCGCGGGATCCGCGGCGTCGAGGATCATCGCCCAGACGTTGCGGAACCGGTCGCCGCAGTAGCCGGCCTTCGTACAGACGGAGACGTCGTCGTTCATCGTGAGCTCACCGCCCCGATACGGGTAGGCACGCTCGTCGTAGGTGGTGTGCGCCGCCACCTCCGTGCCGTCGAACGGGATGCGCTCGTGCGTCGAGTCGCAGAAGGGCTTCCGCGACGAATTCCCGCACCGGCACAGGTCGTACTCGGCCGTCTTCGTCTCGATCGGGCCATCGGGCTCCCAATCGACGGGTTCGCCGTACTCGGTCTCCACCTGGGCCGTGCGAACGAGCGCGGGCCCGCCGTGAACCCGGTACGGACCGTTCTCCGTGACCTCGACGCGCGGCGTCTCCTCGAGGTTGGCCATGCGGGCTACCCTACGCCGTCCGGCAGGGGTGGCACGAAGACGGAACCGGCGGTAGGGTCGCGGGGCGCGGAGGCACCCCCGATGCCTGCCGTGCGGGAGGGGAACACCGTGGGAGTGCTGTCGATCATCCTGGGGCTCGCGCTGCTCGGCGTGCTCGCAGACGTGGCCGTGGAGAACGATCTCGCGACGGCTGTGCACGAGCCCTTGACGATCGTCGGCACCACGCAGTCGATCTCCGCACCGATGATCGCGATCATCGCGTTCGCGGCCGGCGCGTTCGCCGTCGTGCTGATCGTGCTCGGCATCCGCCGGCTCCGGCACGCCGGACGCAAGCAGCTCCAGGAACGCATCCGCACGCTCCAAGACGAGAACGCGCGTCTGCACACCCAGCGGAACCTCCAGAACATCGTGCGCATCCCCGAGGCGGCGTCCGAGCCCGCCCCGGTCGCGGACGTCACCACGATGGATGCCTCTTCGCCGCCGGTACAAATACAGCCGACGACGACCCAGGAACCGGCACCCGGCGAGACGCCGCCGACCGAGACCATGCCGGATCAACCAGCGACGAAGTGGTGACCGCCGTGCGGCCGCGCGCCGCCGGCTCCTGAAACCCACGAACCGTCATAGGGTCGAACCATGGCCCGCGTCCATAGGCTCGTGCCGGGCGTCCTGCTCCTCCTGGTGGCGTGCACCTCGATCCCGTACCGCCCGGCGCCGACCACGCCGTCACCCACGGTCGACACCGCCGACCGACTCATCGTGCTCGGCGACGACGGGAACCTCCGCTCGATGGCGCCGGACGGCACGAACGTCGTGCCCATCACGACGAACGCCGGGCCCGACGTCCAGATCGATCAACCGGTCGCGTCGCCCAACGGCGGTTCGATCGCGTGGGTCGAGATCGATGGTGGGCAGCCGAGCGTCGTGATCGCGTCGCGGACGGGGCAGCGGCTGCAGTCGGTTCCGATGGGGATCGTCCCGTTCTTCCTCCAATGGGATCCCACCTCGACCAACATCGCGTACCTCGGGAACACCGACCAAGGGCTGGGGATGGGCGTCATCGAGAACGCCTCGACCGCGCCCGACGACGTGGCGGTCGGCGGCGGCAGTCCCTTCTATCTATCGTGGTCGCCCGATGGGAGCAAGCTGCTCGTCCACGTGGGCCCCACCCAGTTGGGCGTGACCGACGTCAACCAGAAGCTGCGCGAGTTCCACGATCACCCCGGCCGGTTCCAGGCGCCCGTGTGGCTGACCGACGGACGCACGGTGTACGACCGCGTGCACGGGTCGCAGCAGCAGCTCGTCGTCGCTGACGGCCAGAGGCGTCACGTCCTGGATACGTTCACCGGCAGCATCGCGTTCATCGCGAACGCCGACGGAAGTCAGCTCGCGTACCGGATCGACGGCGCCGGATCCAACGACGGGCTGTACGTGCAACCGGTGGACGGCGGGAACCCGACGCTGGTTACCCACACCGGCGTGCCGGCCTTCTTCTGGTCGCCGACCGGCGACGAGCTGCTGCTTCTCACAGTGACGGGCGCCGGGGCGTCGCGGGTCGCCCGGTGGGGTGTGTGGTCAGCGGGCCACATCGTCATGGACGATCCCTACCAGCCCAGCCAGACGTTCGGCTCGGAGTACCTACCGTTCTTCGATCAGTACGCGCAGGCGTACACGCCGTGGGCGCCCGATGGCAGCGCGTTCGCGTTCGCCGGCACGATCGACGGCACCGCGGGCGTCTACGTGCAACCCGCCGGCGGCGGCGCGCCGACGCGGGTCAGCGACGGCGAGTTCGTGCTCTGGTCGCCGCCGGATCGACCGACGTCAGCGAACTAGGCCGGCGATCAACGGCGCGAGCCGGGCGAGCTCCTCGACGTGCAGGGGCGCGAGGTGCGCGAGCACGCGCTCGCCCTGCGGGGTGAGCGACACGCGGATCAGCCGGTGGTCGGCCCGATCTGGGCGCGTCCGCACGAGTCCCGATTCCTCGGCGCGATGGACGAGCTCGCTCGCGCTGTGGTGTCGGAGGAGGAGCTGCTCCGCGATCTGGCCGATCGACGGGGCGCTCTCGTCGCTCATGCCCTTGACCACGACGAGCAGTTGGTACTGAGCGGACGAAACGCCCTCGGCCTCGGCTGCGTCTTCGCTCCACCGGAGGAACCGCCGGAGCGCCGTGCGGATAGACAGGAGCTGCGGATAGTCCACATCCACAGTGCCGGTGTGCATGTCAACGTATCGTATCACGATATATCATGGTGGCATGCCCGCGATCTCCTACCCACATTCGCCCACAGGTCGGATCGCGGCACTCAGCTTGATCGCGGCTCCGATCGGGGTCCTCGGCGCGCTGTCCGCGTGGGTCCTGGTCAAACTCATCGGGCTCCTGACGAGCATCGCCCTGTTCCACCAAGTGTCGATCATCCCGCCGCCGATGAGCGACCTGCATCCCGGGCCGTGGCTGTTCCTCGTGGCCGCGGCGGGTGGGCTCGCCGTCAGCGGGATCGCCCGCTGGGTGCCGACCGTCCGTGGCCACGGCATCCCCGAGGCGATGGAAGCGGTTGTCGAGCGCCAGAGCGTCATCAGCGTGTCGACCGCGATCGGGAAGCCCACCTCGGCCTCGATCGCGATCGGCACCGGCGGACCGTTCGGCGCCGAGGGCCCGATCGTCGTGACGGGCAGCGCGATCGGATCACTCCTCGGGCAGATCCTTCCGGTCTCGCCGGCCGAGCGAAGGATCCTGCTCGCATGCGGCGCCGCCGCCGGCACGGCGGGCATCTTCGGGACGCCGCTCGCGGCGGTGCTGTTGCCGCTCGAGCTGCTGCTGTTCGAGTTCTCGACGCGGTCGCTCGTGCCGCTGTTCGTCGCGGCCGCCGTCGCCACGGCGATCCGCTCGGGCTTGCTCGACGGCGGCGCGTTCGTGGCGCAGGTGAGCTTCACGCCGCCGCATGGCCTCGAGTTGCTCTGGTACGTCGCCCTCGGGTTGGTGTGCGGCCTCTTGGCGGTCGTGATCTGCAAAGGCTTGTTCTGGATCGAGGGCGGCTATCGCAAGCTGCCGATCTCGGAGTTCTGGCATCCGATCATCGGCGCGCTCGGCTTCGCCGCCGTCGGGATGTTCGAGCCCCGCGTGCTGGGTGTCGGCTACGCGGTGATCGGCGCCGAGCTCGCTGGCACGATCGTCGGCGGCGCGTTGTTGGTGCTCGGTGTCGCGAAACTCCTCGCCTGGTGGGTCGCCCTCGGGTCCGGCACATCGGGCGGAACCCTCGCGCCGTTGTTGTTCATCGGCGGCGCGTTCGGTGGCTGGATCGGTTCGATCGCGGTGCACGCCGGCATCCCGGTCGACCCTCGTGCGTTCGCGCTCGTCGCGATGGCGGCGGTGTTCGGCGCGTCGACACGCGCGGTGCTGACCGGGATCGTCTTCATGATCGAGATCGTGGCGGCGCCTGCGATGGCGATCCCGTTGATGCTCGCGACCGCGGCGGCAGCGATCGTCGCGACCTCGCTCGCATCCGACAGCCTGATGACCGAGAAGCTCACGCGGCGCGGCCTGCGGATCCATCATCACGCCGAGGTCGACGTCCTGCGGAGCACGCGCCTGGCCGACGTGATGTCTCGCGACGTGGTGACGATCGAGGCCGGCGCCACCGTGGCCGACGCCCGGACCGTGCTCGCCGAGGGTCCGCACAGTGCGTACCCGCTGGTCACCGCGGACGGCACGCTGGCGGGGATGGTGTCGCGCTCAGACCTGTTGGCCGACGGTGTCCCCGACACCCAGCCGGTCGACGAGATCGCGGCGACCGACGTCGTCGCCCTGCCACCGACGGCATCGGTTCTGGATGCCCTGGACACGATCGTGCGCGAGAACGTCGAGCACGTCCCGGTCGTCGACGACGGCTGCTTGGTCGGCATCTGCACCCGCACCGACGTCCTTCGCGCGCGGGCGCGCAAGCTCAACGAAGAGCGTCCGGCCCCCTCGCTCCGTCTTCGTCGGTCGTAGGCTCTGTCCCCAGGAGGAACTGGTGATGAGCGCTTCGAAGGATTCCTGGAACGAGGTCGGTGACCGGTTCACGGCGGTCGGCAAGCGGCTCGCCGGCCATTACGAGCAGCGGAACGGCGGCAGCCCGAAGGACACGCAGCACAAGGTCGAGGAAGTCGTTCGGGAGATCGGCAACCAGCTCGGACGGGCGTTCGAAGCGGTCGACGACACGGTGCGCGACGACGCCGCGCGCCAGGACCTGAAGCAGGCCTTCAACGCGCTGGGTTCGGCGATCTCCTCGACGGTCGAGGACGCCGCGTCGACGTTCCGCGGGCCGAGGAATGAGGAACCACCCCGGCCAGACTGAGCGTCACTGCAGCGGGTCTTTGAACCCGACGACCCGGTGGGTCCCGTCGCACAGCGGCTTCGTCCGGCTCGACCCGCACCGGCAGAGCACCATCCGCGTGTCCTCGCGGATCGTCTGGCCCTCGGCATCGACCAGCTTCGCGTGGCCGCGCACCTGCATCGGACCGTCGGCGAGGGCGACGAGCTCGACCTCCTCCCCGATCAGATCCTCCTCTTGCGGGCCGCCGTCCAACCGCCGGAAATGCAGCGCGCCGCTCGGGCACCGCATCACGACCTCGGCGACCGCCTCGGGATCCGCCGCGTCGGGGCGTACCCACGGCCTGGACCAGGGGTCGAACACGTCCGGCAGTCCCTGGAAGCACTCACCCACGTGAACGCAAAGGCGCGGCTCCCACGTGACCTCGATGCGGTCGGACGCGTAGGTCCGCGACGCGCCCCGCCGCCTGCGCGGCTCCTTGTCCTCCAGCCGGACCTCGTCGCCCACGACGTCCATCCTTGCATCGGGCGGCGCGAGGCGCGAGGCCTATCATCGCCGCGATGAGCGAGCCGACCAGGTCAGCGGCGCCCTTCGACCTCACCACGGAGCGGCTCGAGGCCTTCTCCGACGCCGTGATCGCGGTGATCATCACGATCCTCGCCCTCGGCCTCGAGCTGCCGAGCAGCACGTCGTGGCTCGCCATCCGAGAACAGGTCGGATCGTTCCTGATCTACATCCTCGCGTTCGTGAACCTCGCCATCTGGTGGAACAACCATCACCACTTGCTGCGCGCCACCACGAGGATCAACGGCGCCGTGATGTGGGCGAACATGGCGCTCCTGTTCTTCCTCTCGCTGATCCCGGTCGCCACCCAGTGGCTCCGGACCGCGCATCAGCCGAAACCAGCAGCGTTCTTCGGACTCGTGTCGTTCTGCGCAGGCATCGCGTATAGCGTCCTCATCCGGACCATCATCCGAGCGAACGGGCCGGACTCAGTGGTGGCGCGATCGGTCCACGGCGACGTCAAAGGACTCATCTCGATCGCGCTCTTTGGCGCCGGGATAGTCGTGGCCGTGCTGAGCGCCTGGATCTCGATAGGAACATTGAACCTCGGCACCTGGATCCCGATCGCGCTCTACGTCGCGGTCGCGGTGATGTGGCTCGTGCCCGACCGCCGGTTCACGCACGACCATCCCGATGAGGCCGCCGCCTAACGGCCGGCCATCCGCAAGGACGCAGCTCGCGCGGCGTCGATCACATCGTGGCCGAGGCGTGGGATGTCGCGCTGCGGCAGACGGAACGCCGGCCCCGACACGCTGATCGCGGCGACCGCCCGACCGTCGGCCATCACCGGCGCCGCGATCGTGATGAGACCGTCCTCGAGCTCGCCGCTGCTCGTCGCGTAGCCCTGCCGGCGGGTCAGCGCCCATACCTGTCGGAGCTTCGCCGGCGACACGATCGTGCGCGGCGTGACCGCCTCGAGCGCACGACGCACGACGGCGTCCTCGAGCGCAGGGTCGCCGAAGGCTGACGACCGGATTCGACGGTAGGCCTCGTCCGCGAGAGGATGCGAGAAGGTCTGGACCGAAGAGGGAGGGTCCCCCCGATGCGCAAACTCATCGTGGCCGCGATCGCCACCGCGTGCACGATCGTCGCCCCCGTGCCGTCGCAAGCGGCCAACGGCGTTCCGACGTTCAGCCATGTGTTCGTGATCGTCGGCGAAAACACCAGCCTGTCGCAGCTGACGATGAAGAATGCGACGTACCAGCTCGGCCAGATCAAGCCGAACAGCGCCTGGCTCACCGACTACTGGGGCATCTCGCACTACTCGACGTCGAACTACGTCGCCATGACGAGCGGGCAGTTCCTCCCGTGCCACCAGGCCGACGCGAAGCCCGCGACGTGCAACCAGGATGTCCCCAACGTCTTCGGACAGCTGACCGACGCGGGCATCAGCTGGAAGGCATGGAACGAATCGATGCCTCAAGGGTGCTACCTGGTCAACGCCGGCGAGAACCGGACCGGGAACGCGTATCGCGTGAAGCACAACCCGGCCGCCTACTACGAGGACATCGTCGGCTCGGACTTCTCGGGAACGACCGGCGACGCGTTCTGCGCGCAGCACGATGTGTCGATGGGCACGACCGCCCCGAACGACAAGAGCGCCTTCGAGTCGATGCTGGCTGCGGGGACGAACGTCCCGCGGTTCAACTACATCGTGCCGAACATGTGCGAGGACGGGCACGACAACTGCAAGCCCGAGGGCAACACGATCAAGCAGTTCGACGACTTCCTGCAGCGCGAGGTGCCGAAGATCATGACCTCGCCGGCATGGGACGCGAACAGCGTGATCTTCGTCGTCTACGACGAGGGTCAGGATGGTGGCCCGGGCAAGGCCGTGAAGTTCGCGGGTGGGCACGTCCCGTTCGCCGTGATCGGCGACCTGGTGCACAACGCGCAGTACGCGGACTTCGAGAACCACTACAACCTGCTGCGGACGATCGAAGACGGGTTCGGACTTGGCTATGCGGGAGCGGCGGCGGACTCAGCGCCGCTCACGCAGATCTGGAACTAGACGTCTGGTGGGGCTCGGCCGCGTCAGCGGCCGAG
>DASYOY010000088.1:0-9308 GCA_036007245.1 Actinomycetota bacterium
CGCCGGTCGAGATGCCGCAGTCGTGCTCGTCGTTGCAGAGGTTCGGCGCGATGAAGCTCACCTTCGGCATCTGGGTCACGTCGAACGCCGAGAACGGCTGGACGTGCGAACACGTCGAGCTGTCGTGATAGACGGACCCGAACGGCGTCGCCGGGTTGTGCTTCAGCGCGTACAACCCGGATGTCGTCGCGCCTGAGCACGCCGAGGGCATATCCTCCTCGTAGACGCCCCACGAAACACCCGCGTTCTGCAGTTGGTTCCACAGGGTTGGTGACTGCGAGAGCTCGCCGGCAGAGATCGTGTCGGTGCCCTGCTTCCCATCGGTCGAGCCGTTGCCGAGCGCGAGATAGTTGGGCAAGCTCGGGTGCGTCACGCCGTACGAGTGGGTGAAGTCGATCCCCTGCGCACGCAGCGCGTTCTGGTACGGCGCCGAGCTGGACCCGACCACGCTGGATCGCTCCTTGTTCTCCATGTAGATCACGACGAGCGGGTTCGTCGTGGGCGGGGGGCTCGAGCTCGTGCTTGTCGGACTCGGGGACGCAGACGTTGAGGTCGGGGTCGGCGACGCGGACGACGACGTTGGCGTCGGCGATGGATCGACGGGCAGCCCGTGCAAGACGTCGAGGTACTTGCCGTAGCCCGAGGCCGAGCTCCATTCGTCGGCGGACTCCACCGCGGTGCCCTCGCCCCACTCGTTGAACGTCGTGATCAGCTGGAACTGTGCGGTCGACGACGCCATCGCTGCGACCTGGTTCTGCCAGCGGGAAAGGTCGCGCGTCAGGCGCGGCGTGGTCTCGCCCTTCTTCCAGAAGCCGGGCGAGATCGTGTACGAGTACGGCGACATGTCGCTCGTCGCCGACGCCGGTCCGTACTGGTGCCAGCCCGCCGGCTGATCGGCGCACGTCTTGTAGCCGGGGAACACCTTGAGCACGATGTACGCGTTCATGGTGTTGGCCTGCGCCCAGCGCGACGCCATGCCGCAGCCGTCGTTCCCGTCGGCGTAGACGAACACGACCGGCCGGCCGTTGATCCGCAGGAACGACGGGTCGTTCCCGTAGTGGCTGACCATGTAGGTCAGGTCGTCGTGGATCTGCGAGACCGTCGGATCGCCCTGCGCCTCGGGCTCGTAGTAGAGCGACCAGCGGAAGGTCGTGCCGTCGGCCGCGCGCAGCAGCGTCGGGATCCGCTGGTCGGTCTTGGAGCCTTGACCCCACCACGAGGCGATGCCGGCCTGGATACCGCCGTACTGCATCGCCGCGATGTGCTGCGAGACCACGCCGACATCGCTCGAGTCGTACCAGCCGAGCGACGGGTGGTAGTTGGTGTACCTGTCGGTCGACGGGCCCCACGTCTCGGGGAACCACGGGTAGTAGAACGCGGCGCGGATCGGCAGGGACGGCTGCACGTCGCCGCCGCTCGGCGTGGACGTCGGGGTGGGCGTCGGCGTCGCGGACGGGTCTCCAGACGGCGAGGGTGTGTCGGTCGGAGACGGGCTCGGGCCAGGGGTGTGGCCGTGGATCTTGATCTTCGGTCCTTTCCCGCTCTCGCTGCTGGCGAAAGCCGTGCGCTTCCCGTCGGTGCGCAACAGCAGCGATACGGACGTCGACGAGCGCGCGACGAGGTCGGTGACGTTCAGGTGCAGCGTGTGCCCGGTCCCGCGCCCCGCGCGTCCGAGCGTCGTCCACCCAGCGGGCGCGTTCGCGCTGTCGATCCGCATCTCGTGCCAGCCCGACCCGGTGCGGCGAACCTCGATCGGATGCCGCTGCCCGAGGGCGTGCAACTCGAGCGTCGCGCGATCGAGCACGAGCCCGCCCAGATCGGGCAATGGGAACGTCGCGTAGACGCGCGAACCGCCGGGTACGGCGCCGGTGACCAGCCGTGGCCGGTTCCCGAAGTTGCGGTGCGGATAGCGGCCGAACACCGTTGCGTCGGCGCTCGCGTGCACGACGAATGTCCGGTTCTTCGCGACGGATGGTGCGGGTGCCACGAGTCCGATGACGATCCCGATGCTCATGAGCATCAGCACGGCCAGGACCCAGGCGGAGATACGGCGGTACCACGCCTGCGTGTGCTGCATCGACTTCCCCCTCGTTCCCTGCGTCTCGCCGCCGCTGTGGTCCCTCCCAGAGCGAACGGTTTGGCGCGTCTCCAAGCCCCGTATCGGCGGCGATGGGCGCCGGCCTTGAGGGGGGCGGTCCGGAACCAGCCGTCCGGCCGTTCTTCAGGTCACCCGCGAACGCGCCGAAGCCTCCCCACGTGAGGGCCGAGGGGCCTTCCCGAGAACAACGAGGGATCTCTGATGGGCGTTCGCAGCGACGGCACGGGGCGGAGCAACAACTGGAAGATCCTGATCGGCCTATCGGTGCTCTGTGCCGCCCTCGTCTTCCTCGGCGGGTTCTTGCACCGGCGCGCGTTGGACTCGGCGATCGCCGACCGTCAGGCGAAGTCGGTCGCGTTCGTCAACACCAAGGTCGCTGCGGCCGCGAAGCACGCGAACCTCGCGCATCCGATGAAGGATGCCGAGGCCGCGAGGTTCACCAAGCAGATCGACCTGCCCACCGGCACCCACCTCCGGCTGTTCTCGAACGCCGGCGTTGCGCTGTATAGCTCGCCCGGGCTGGCATCGTTCGCTGCCGACACCGAGGGCATCCAGACCGCGGTGGCCGGCGACCAGGGCAGGGTCGTCGACGGGTCCGATCTGCGGATCTACGCCCCTGTTGACGGCAACGGCGCCAAGCCGGTCGCGATCGCCGCCGTGGTCTCTAACTACGCGCAGCTGCGCCACGACGTGTCGGGCCCGCTCGACGCCGTCCGGCTGCCGATCGTCGGGCTCGGCATCGTCCTGTTGATCGCGGGCTTGCTGCTGATGTTGCAGGCGACGAAGGGCAACGCTGCGGCGAAGGCTCCGGCGAAGGAGAAGGCGCCGTCCGGAGGCAAGAAGGCCGAGCCGGCGGCTCCGTCGTCGAGCAAGCGCCGGATCACCGGGTTCGATCCGGTGCCGGTTACGGTGGGCCGGTCCTTCGATGAGCCCGACGAGGAGCAAGTGGAGTCGGGATCCGAGCCTGTGCGTTCGGAGGGGCCGGTCGCTGACGTCGAGCTCGCTGGGCCGGCGAATACGGTGTTCGGCTTGCGGCTTCCCTCGAAGAAGCAGAGGGACTCGGTCGCGCCTGCGGAGGTGGCCGACACGCCGGCCCCGCCCAAGGCCAAGCGGTCGCTGTTCGCGAAGAAGGCAGCGACCGCCGACGCCGCGGTCGACGCGTCGCCACAGGACGACAAGGCCTCGTCCGCCTTGGATCGGGAGGTCGCGATCCGGCAGGCGCTCGAAGACCAGCTGGAGCAGCTTCGTACCCGGATCCAGATGCAAGACGTCGAGACCAACAACGCGAGGCAAGAGCTGCTGGCGCAACTCGAGGCCGCGAACCGCCGTGCCGAGCAGGCCGAGGCGCGCGCGAACGACGCGGGTGGCCCGGCGGCTCCCGCAGCGCCTGCCCCCGCCGACGACGCGCTTCGGGTGCAACAGCTCGAGCGCGAGCTCGCTGAGGGGCGGTCGGTGACCGCTGACGCGATCTCTCGGGCCGAGACCTTGCAGCGCCAGCTCGATGAGCTCCAAGCAGCACCGGTCGCGCCGACGGCCCCCGCGGCCGATCCCAACTCGGAGGCCAAGGTTGCCGAGGCGATGGGGCAGCTCGCGGACGCCCAGCAGCGCGCGACGGGTGCGGAGCAGCGTGCATCCGCCGCCGAGCAACGTGCTGCGTCCGTCGAGTCCGTCCGCGATGAGCTCGAGGTGCGCGTCGCGCAGCTCGGCACGAAGGCAAGTGATCTCGAGCAGCGAGCGACCGAGCTCGAGACCAGTTTGAACGAGGCGAACGCCGGCGGGGACGCCGTCCGTGCCGAGATCGCGACCTTGACGGCCGCGCTCGCAGCGGCCAACGCGCGCGTGAGCGAGCTGGAGTCCGCTCCAGCCGCGTCCGCTGCAGCTAGCGAGGAGGATCAGGCGGAGATCGCCCGGCTTCGCGGCGAGCTCGCGAATCACATGGAGCGGGCCCAGTCCGCGGAGGAGCGCGCCACGACGCTTGAGGCTGATCTGCTCGCCGCGCAGCGGGGTGTCAGCGAGCTGTCAGTCGAGGGACCAAGGACGGAGGACGTGGTGTCCCAGCCGACTCCGGTTCATGCAGTTACCGACGAGGTCAGTCTCGCGTCGCGGTTCGCACCCGACGAGCCCGAGGTGCAAGAGCTCGAGATGCAAGAGCCCGAGGTTCACGAACAGGTTCCCTCGGTGAAGGCTTCCGCGAACCCGGAGCCCGAAGTCTCCGAGGACGACGACGCCGCGAGCCAGCAGACGGCGTCCGTGAACCCTTGGGGATCCTTCGTGCCTGCCGCGCGAACGGAACACGATGAGTCAGAGCCGGTGAGCTTCGTTGGTGAGAACGGATCCGATCGCGATGCCGCCGAGCCCGCCGGGGCTGTTGAGGACACTCGGTCACCCGTAACAGAAGTGCATGAACCCGACATCGTCGAGCCGGAAGCGGACGGAGCGGGGGTGGTCGAGACCGAGGTCTCCATGCCCGAGCCTGCTGGGGTCCAGAGCGATGAACCCGACCACGTCGAGTCCTCGGTCGACGAGGAGCGCGGCGAGATGCGTGCAGTTGAGGCTGCCGAGACTGAGGTCCACTCGCCCGAACCGACAGGAGCCGAGAGCGCTGCGCCTGAGCCGGCAGAATCTGTCACCCCCTCGTGGGGGGAGCCCGCGCCAGCCGTCGAATGGCATGCGCCTTCGGCTCCAACGCCCGTCGCCTCATCCCCGAACGGGAACGCCATCCCGCCCGCTCCGTCCGATGACGCGCGGTATGACGACATCTGGAGCGCAGCGTTCGCGCCGCCCGAGCCCGAGCCGGCGTATGAGAACGGAGATCAGCAGTCTGAGCCGGTTGAGGCCTCCCGCGCGGATGCAGAGCTGGAGTCGGTTGAGGCCCCTCACGCGGAAGCAGAGCTAGAGCCGGCGAACTCCGTCGGTGCGGCGCAGGAGACCGAAGCGCCGGCCAACGAGGTGTCGCCCGACGATCGGCCCGCTCCCCCCGAGGACCGGTTGTCGGCCGACGATGAGATGTGGTCGCTCCGTGCGCGCCTGGCCGACGCGGCGGCGCGGAAGAAGATGCCGCATCCAACCGACTGATCCGCCGCCCCCGCACCGCCGCCGATCCGGTGCATGATGGGACCCGTGCGTCGTTCCGCCGTTCTGGCAGGCGTCCTCGCGGTCGCGCTCATGATCCCGGCCGCGGACGCCGCGCCGCTGGCCGCGACGAGCACTGCGCAGCGGGCGACCGCCTACCGATCCGACATCCAGCCGCTCTCGACCCCGGTGCGCAAGCTCATGATCGGGCGTTCGTGGCACGCAGGCTGTCCGGTGCCGCTGCATGATCTCCGCTTGATCACGCTTACGTACTGGGGCTTCGATCGGGCGCCCCACACGGGCAAGCTCGTCGTCCACCGGCGGTGGGCACCGAAGGTGGCGGGCGTGTTCCACAAGCTCTACGACGCGCGCTTCCCGATCCGTCGGATGAAGCTCGTCGACCGCTACGGCGCCGTCGACATGCGTTCGATGAAGGCGGACAACACCTCGTCGTTCAACTGTCGGTACCGCAACAACGTCTGCTGCGTGTGGTCCCAGCACGCGTACGGTCGCGCGATCGACATCAACCCCGTCGAGAACCCATACGTGGGCCCGTGGGGTGTCTCACCGCCGAACGGCGCCCGGTTCGTCCATCGCGAGCCGCTCCGTCGCGGCATGCTGTCGTTCCACGATCGCGCGTGGTGGGCGTTCCATGCGATCGGATGGGAGTGGGGCGGTTCGTGGTCGTGGCCGACCGACTACCAGCACTTCTCGGCTACGAACCGCTGAGCGCGTCGACGCAGGCGGCCGTGAGCAGCGGGTTCGGGTCGACGGCCACGCCGTCCCCGGGATGCCACTCGATGTGGTCGTGCGGCCCCGTCGCATCTCCGGTCGATCCGACGTAGCCCACGATGTCGCCGGCCGTGACATAGCCGAGCGACCCGAGCCGGCTGAGGTGCGCGTTGTAGACGTAGCCGTCGACCCCGAAGACCCGAACCTCCAGGCCGCCGAGTTTGCTGCGTCCTGATGTCGCGTACCCATCGAACGGCGCGAGGATCGGGGAGCCTGTCGGCGCCATGACGTCGTCGCCCTGGTGCACGTGGACGGGGACGTGCGGCAGCCGGACGATCATGCCGAAGTTGTTGTAGATCGTCGTGAAGGACGGCACGGGGCACGTGCGGAAGATGCCTTCGTGGTCGAGCCACGACTGCAGCGAGCGATACCGCGTGTGTAAGGCCGCGAGGCGGTGCCGTGCCCACGGGTCGAGGCGACGCAGCCGGCTGCGCGCGAACACGAGCAGCCGGTCGATCGCCGCATTCGTTGCAGGCACGCGCACGTCTTCGCTTCGCGCGCCGGGGCCGTGGGGGCGCTGCGACGTCCGCTGGAAGGTGGCGATCTGTCTACGGAGATCCGACTTGAGCCGGTTCTCCTGTCGCCGAACGGCGCGCGACTGTTCCACCGTCTGATGCCGTTCCAGCAGTGCATGACGGACCCGGGTCACAGCGATCGCAGAGCCTACGGACAGCGTGAGCAGCACCGCCGCCATCACGATGGGTGCAACGAACCGCCAGCTTCGTGCCATGGATGGGTTCCCCCCGGCCAGACCCCCGCGGGTTCGCGGGTTGGGTTCCCATCGGCTGTCCGTGCACGGGACCTTGAGCGTCGATGCGTCGGCATGCTCTGGAGGAGGGTCCAGGTCTCGCGGGGAGGGGTTGCACCGCAGCTCATCGCGAGATGTCCACAGACCCCTGGGCCGGGTTCAAGCTCCCGTCTAGTGTGTCGAAACCTCTCCAGACGCTTGTCGGCGCATCGGGCATCGGCGAGCATCACGCCCGTTCTTGGGCCGACACATGAAGATCATCGATCGCGCGACCCGGGGCATGGCCGCCCGCTTCTTCTGGGGCGGCCTCGTCGTGGTGTTCCTGATCGGACTGTTCCTCGCACGCGGGCAGAAAGTCACCGGGCTCAACGACCAGGTGCAGCAGGCGCAGTCGCGGGTCGAGTCCTACGCGAAGACGACGATCGCGGACCAGGCGCTCGTCGATACGCGCGCGGACACCATCACCTTCGATAAGAAGGACTTCGCCGTCGCGGTCGAGGGCGACATCTTCACCGACCCGACGGTCGCGCGCGTTCGGGTCTGGGACAAGGATGGCGTGCTGCTCGCCTCGAGCGATCCGAACGAGGTGGTCGGAGAGCTCAAGGTGACCAAGGACCAGAACTTCACCTCGGCGCTCACGAACAAGCTGACCCAGTCGCACGTGGTGCAGGAGAACTTCACGTTCGCGACGGTGGGGTCGCCGGCCGTGCCGACCAACCTGCTCGAGGTCACGACTCCGTTCATAGTGAAGAACCAGATCGAGCCCGCGGGCGTGGTTCAGATGGACGTGTACTACTCGAAGCTGCAGACGGCCGCCGAGAGCCCCTGGGACGCGATCTCTCGCGTCTGCATCATCGGCGCGCTGATCGCCGGCATCCTGTTCGTCATCGCGATGGTGCGCAAGCCGGTCGCCGCGGTCGTGGTCGGCGAGCTCGAGGCGGTGCAGTCCGAGGCGGTGCAGTCCGAGGCGGTGCAGTCCGAGGACGCAGTCGAATGGGTGCCCTGGATGGTTGCGGCGGAGTCGAGCCGCGATCAAGAGCTCGAGGAGGAGCTCAAGGTCGCGCGCGAACAGCTGCGGCAGGCCTCCGAAGCGTTCGCCTTCCTCGAGGCCCGTGTGAAGGACGGTCCCAGCGGACAGGCCTCGTCGGCGGACATCGAGGCCGCGACCGGCCGGATCGCCGAGCTAGAGGTCGCGCTCAAGCGAGCCGAGGAAGAGGCGGCGGCAGCGCTTAACGGTCCCGTGTCGCAAGAGGAACTCGACCGGGTGAAGCGCGACGCCGACGAGCGTATCGCCGAGATGGAGCGTCAGATGCAGGAGGACGCCGCCAAGGTCGACCCCGAGATGGAGGCGCTCCGCGGGCAACTGGCCGACGCCGAGGCCCGAGCCAAGGGGGCCGAGGACGCGCTGGCCTCGGCGCGAGCCGACGTCGCCGCCGCGCGCGAAGAAGTGGAGACCGCGCCGCCGCCCAACGGTCAGGTGTCGAACGAGGTGCTCGAGGAACTCGAGGCCAAGGTCGCCGATGCCGAAGCGCGCGCCAAGGAAGCCGAGGAAGAGGCGTTGCGCCTCACGCCCGAGGCTAACGATCTTCGCGCACGGCTCGCGCAAGCCGCGGCGCGCAAGAAGCTCGGTCCTTCGGGCTAACGCGGCAGCAAGCGGTCGCTACGAGCTACCAATGGACCAGCTGGTCCACCGCGTACGCCTCGCGGAGCGCGAGACCGACCTCATCCGCCGGCAACAGCCGTCGTGGCTCCATCCCATAGCGCTGTGCCAGCTCCAGGTGTCCCCAGCACAACGGGACCAGCGCGTCGCGCGGGAACCAACCGACGATGTCCGGGCTCGGTGCGTGCGAGCCCCATTGCCAGAAGCAGAACTGGCAGATCAACGCGATCAGCTGCGGATAGGCGAACTGCGCGCGGTAGCCGTGGTCGTGCTCGATCACGCGGCCCCACAGCGCGACCCTGCCGAGCACCGCCGGGCACCGCGTCCGGCGGAGCAGGTCCAGGCCGTGCGTCCCGTGCAGCCCGCACGTGCAATCGACGCTCGGCGAGCTGTGCATCCGCGTGTGTTTACAGCCGGCCTCGGCGACCTGCATCGGACGCCACGGCCTCGACCGCCCGGCCACCGGGCGCAGCAAGAGGTTCGTCCCGTCCCGGTGTCCGGTGAGCGCCCACGTGCGCCACGCGACGATCGGCTCGATCCCCGTCGTGGCCTCGAGCGGCCGCAGCGCGGACGCAGTCGTCATGGATCGACCGGCTCGACCGGGTTCGGGTTGGGAGCGGGCTCGGTCGCCGGCTCGTACGACGGCAGGTCAGGCGAGGGTAGGGGCAACGAGACCGGCTCGATCTCGATGATGCGCTGCGGACGCCCGATATCCATGCGTCGATCCTCCCGCCGGGGGTCGGTCTCCCCACACTAGTCCAGGTTGCAACTTGGCGCGAGGTCTTGGATCGAGCACGGCAGGGCCAGGGCCAAGCGGGCCCGGGGCCCCTGAGATCAGCCCGAGACCAGCCGGTAGATCCCGTTCGGACCGCTGAAGTAGATGTGGCCGGTCGGTGACACCTCGACCGAGTGGACCCCGTCGAGGCCCGTCGCGATCA
>DASYOY010000089.1:0-10596 GCA_036007245.1 Actinomycetota bacterium
CGCTCGCGGCCAGGGGTGCTCCGGATCACAGGCGTCTTGATCAGGTTTGCGGTCCCTACGGGGGGCCTTGTTCCTTCAAGCGGTCGATGCCGTCCAGCATCAGGTCGAGCGCGAACTCGAACTCGAACTGGTCGTCGCAGCCGGGGCCGACGATCGACGCGTCGTCGTGGCTCACGGCCTGCCACAGCTGGTAGATCGACGGGTACGTCGCGCCCATCGCCTCCAGCATCGCGGGCTGGATCGGATTGTCGGGATCCGACTGATCGTTGAACAGCTCCTGCGTGAAGCCCATCAGCCGGCTGCCCATCGCGTGCATCACGTGGTGGATCAGGTCGATCGAGAATCCGCCGGCGATAAACATGGCGATCATCGAGTCCATGTAGGCCATCACCGTCATGGTCGGGCGCGTGCGCGACTCCATCACGCGTGAGGCCCACGGATGGCGGAGCAGCATCCGCCGCGCCGACAGGATCCGTTCGCGCACGGCGGTCTTCCAATCGGTGTCCGTGCGCGGCGGGTCGATCTCGGCGACGACGAGGTCGATCATCCCGTCGAGCAGCTCGTCCTTGTTCGCGACGTGCTTGTAGATAGCCATCGGGACGACGCCGAGCTCGGCGGAGAGCCGGCGCATGCTCAGGCCGTCGACGCCCTCGCGATCGGCCAGCTCGACCGCCGCGGCGAGCACCCGGTCGCGGTTGAGTGGCGTGCGCGGTTCCGCGGCGGTCGTTTCCAGCTCTGCCCTGGCCATGTCCCGGCGAGTGTACGCCGTACACGCGGCTCGCATGGTCCGCGTGGCGGTCAGCAGGTGATCTGAGGGATGCAGGGCGGGACCGGCGGGCCTTTGATGTGCACAGCGGGGATAGGCGACGGCGGTGGCGGCGGTGTCCACATCGTGATCGTGACCTTCATGCCCGGGATGCGTCTGGTTCCTGCGGGCGGGTTGGACTTGAGCACGGTGGCGCCATCGCCGACCACGACCACTTCGTAGCCGGCCGCTTCGAGCGCGTGACGCGCGGTCGCGACCGATTCGCCCGTGACATCCGGCACTTGCGGCGGCTTCTTCCCGACCCACAGGGTGATGACCACGTGCTTGTGGGTATCGGACCCCGCCTTCGGCCGTACCTCGACGACGGATCCGTATGGGTGCGCACCGTATCTGGGTTTCACAACCAAGCGGAGGTCGGCGTTGCGCAACGTGACTGCGGCGCGCGCCGCCGACAGACCGATGACGTTCGGCACCGTGAGCGGCAGTGCCGACCCGTTTCCGGCCGACGGCGCCGCTTAGGGTATCGCTGCCGGCGTGGTCGAGGCGTCCGTCGCGGCGGTGGCGTGCGTGCATGCAGAGAGCACCATGATCATGAACACGCCTGCCGTTGCACGGACGTGCCGCCTGCGAAACATGGGCGGAGGATGCCGCACACGCCCTCCGGTGTAAAGAGAAACGACGGGTCCGTCGGCCGTCGCGTACGGCACGAGCTGACTCCTTATCGAGTTCGTACCGCGGAGCACGTGACGGTAGGTGGCGGTGCACTTAGCGTTGCACGCCATGCCCGAGAACCTGTTCGGTCTCCCGACACACGTGTTGCTCCAGCATGTGGTCGTCGTGCTGCTGCCGATCGCGGCGGTTGCCGCGCTGCTTGTCGCGCTGTGGACGTGGTACCGGCATCATCTCGGCGTAGCGACGCTCGTCGCGACGTTCCTGGTCACGCTTTGTGTTCCGCTCACCACGCAGTCGGGGGAATCGCTCGCCGCGCGGTTGCCGAAGTCACAGCTCATCGCAGCGCATGTGGCGGCAGGCGACCGGGTCCAGTGGGTGGCCGCCCTGTTCGGACTCTGCCTCTTCGCCGTCGTTGCGCTGGATCTGCGGCGCCGCGCGTCGGCTACCGCGAACCTCGCGCCGGCCGAGGTGTGGGTGAGCCGCCGGGTGCCTGCGAGTTGGCGCGACGGCGCTCCCGTGTGGACGTCGCCGGCGCTCACGCTCGCGCGTGTCTTGCTCGTCGTTGCCGCGATCGCGGTGGTCGCCGCCGTTGTTCAAGCTGGACACACCGGCGCCTCGGCGGTTTGGTCCGACTACCCGAACCTTCAGCCATAGCGAGGCCGGCCTTGTCCACCGCGGGCAGACCTTGCGCCTGAGGCTCCGATGTGTCTGCATCGTTCGTATGATGCGCGCCGTCCTGTTCGATCGGTATGGACCGCCGGAGGTCTTGCGGCTGGGCAAGGTCGAGCGTCCCCAGCCGGGTGACGGCGAAGTGCTCATCAAGGTCGTCGCCACCACCGTGAACAGAACGGATTGCGCGATCCGCGCCGGCGCTCACTTCGTCGACCGTTTCGGCTACTCGATCGTGACGACGGGGAACCCGTTCAAGGCGTTGCGACACCCGGTGACCAAGACGCTCGGAACCGAGTTGGCCGGCGTGATCGAAGCAATCGGCCCAGGCGTGCGCGAGTTCGCCGTCGGCGACGAGGTGTTCGGCATGAACGCGGGCAAGTTCGGCGCTCACGCGGAGTACGTCAGTATGCGAGAGAGCGCGCCGATCGTGACGAAGCCATCGGGCATCAGCTTCGAGGAGGCCGCCGCC
Source organism: Actinomycetota bacterium (assembly GCA_036007245.1). Taxonomy (GTDB): domain Bacteria; phylum Actinomycetota; class UBA4738; order UBA4738; family HRBIN12; genus AC-51. The sequence continues at coordinate 2,580 of DASYOY010000089.1, forward strand.
GTGAGTGACGGCGCGCTGCTCGCGCTCGGTTGTCTCCGGAAGGCCGGCGTCCACGACGGCCAACGGGTCATGGTCTACGGCGCGTCGGGGGCGATCGGGACCGCGGGCGTGCAACTCGCGGGGATCCTCGGTGCCGACGTCACCGCTGTCTGCAACCTGGCGAACGTCGACGTCGTTCGTTCGCTCGCCCCTGACCGAGTGATCGACTATCAGACCGAAGACTTCCTACCGACCGGTGCGCGCTACGACGTCATCTTCGATGCGGTGGGGAAGCTTCCGTTCGCGCGGTGCAGGCACGCGCTTGGCAAGCGCGGCGTCTACGCGCCGACCGACGGGTGGAGCAACCTGTTCTGGGCGCCGTGGACGTCGGTGGCCGGAGGGCCGAAGGTGCGCATGCAGATCCCGCCCCGCTATCGGAAGACGGACGTCCTGTTCTTGCGAGGCCTGCTTGAGTCGGGCGCCTACCGCGCTGTGATCGATCGCCGATATCCGCTCGAGCAGGTCGTCGAGGCGACGACGTACGTCGAGACCGAGCAGAAGACGGGCAACGTCGTCCTCACCGTCTGATCTGTCCCGCCGAGATCCCTGGCTGGGACCCGGCTTGACAGGTGTACGCCGTACACATAGAGTCCTGGGCGTCGAGTGTACGCCGTACACCAGAAGTCACTAGGGGGTCAGGCGATGAAGGCGATCGTGCAGGACGAGTTCGGATCTGCGGATGTGCTCGAGTTCCGGGAGATCCCGGAACCGGTGATCGACGAGGGCGAGGTGCTCATCTCGGTTCGCGCCGCGGGCTGCGGTCCGGACGTGTGGCACATCATGGCCGGCAAGCCCAACCTGGTTCGCGCGATCCCCGAGGTGCGCCGAGCGCTCCGTTCGCCGCGGGGCCGTGACGTCGCCGGCGTCGTCGAGCGGGTCGGCGCCAACGTGACCGACTTCGTATCAGGAGACGAGGTGATGGGCGTCGTCGAGGGGTCGTTCGCCGAGGTCGCGGCCGGCGACCCTGCGAAGCTCGCGCGCAAGCCGGCACAGCTTTCGTTCGAGGAGGCCGCCGCGGTGCCGATCTCGGCGACGACCGCGTTGCAAGCGCTCCGTGATGTCAGCGACGTTCACCCCGGCCGGCGCGTGCTGATCGTCGGCGCTGGCGGCGGTGTCGGCACGTTCGCCGTGCAGATCGCGAAGGCGTTCGGTGCCGAGGTAACGGGCGTCTGCAGCGCGGAGAAGGCCGAGCTCGTTCGCTCACTCGGTGCCGACGACGTCATCGACTACACGAAGGAAGACTTCACCGATGGCGCACGACGCTGGGACGTGATCGTCGACTGCGCCGGCCGACGCCCGTTACGTCACCTCCGGCGAGCGCTGACCCCCAACGGCGCGCTCGCGATCGTCGGTGGCGACGGCGGCGGCGAGTGGACCGGCGGGTTCTTCCGTCAGATGCTTCGCGCACCACTGGCGTCGCTGTTCACGGGCCAGAAGCTCCGCCCCGTCACGGCCAAGACCACCCGCGAGGACCTCGAGGGGCTCAACAGTTTGATTCAGGAAGGCAAGCTCAAGCCGGTCGTCGACCGAACCTTCGCGCTTCCCGAAGCCGCCGACGCGATCCGCTATCTCGAACGAGGTCACGCGACAGGCAAGATCGTCGTCACTGTGAGCTACCAGACGTAACCGGGTGGCGGAGGCGAGCAGAGCTGCTCTGCTTCCGTCCGAAGCTTGTCGGCCTGGGCGGGTTGAGTCGCGACGAGGTTGTCGTTCTCCGAGTAGTCGCTGTCGAGGTCGAACATCAACTCCGAGCCGTCGTCATACCGGGCGTACATCCAGCTGCGCTCGCGAACACCGCAGTAGGAGTACGTCTGGGTGGCATTGCGGTTCTCCAGTACGATCGCGTCCCGCGGTGTGTAGCTCGACGATGCCAGGTCGATCCCGTCCGCGGCCGTGAGCATCGGAATGCCGGCGAGGTCCGTCAATGTGGGACGAAGGTCGACGTTCGCAACGATGTCATCTGGCAAGGCGCTCATCGCTGCACCCCCGATGATGAGCGGGACCCGGGTCGACTCTTCGTAGGGAGCCGCCTTGCCAAAAAGGTTGTGTTCACCCCACAGGTAGCCGTTGTCACTCATGTACAAGATGATCGTGTTGGCGGGCAGCACTTGCAGCAGTTGACCGAACGATCGGTCGACGCCGTAGGCAGCATCGAGCATGGAGGCATGGGGTCCCCACGCAGCGCAGCAGTCCGGGTCGCCGGCGAAGCGCCCGATGTCGCGCTTGTCCGGGGTCGCCTTTCCATGTGGCGCCGTGAATGAGAGGTACATGAAGAATGGGGTCGCCGTGTTCTTCGTCACGAATCTCTCGGCCTGGGTCTCGATGACTCGGCTCGAGTAGTCGCGGGCGCGCGTCCCAAGATGCACGAGCTTCCCGTTCTTCTTCCTCGCGTCGTAGTTGTAGTAGTCGCCGGTTCGGAGCGCGAACCATCGGCTCCAGCCCGGCGGAACGTACTTGGTGTCCTTCGGTTCGTAACCGTTGAGGTATTTGCCGATCATCGCGGTGTGGTAGCCCGCGTTCTGGAAGTCCACAGCGATCGTGTGTGAGTCGTCGGTGAAGGCGCCGAAGCCGCCGTAGTCACCCTTGTTGCTCCACACGCCGGTCGTATGGGAGTAGTCGCCCGTCAAGATCGACGTCCGCGAGGGACAGCACAGAGGGTTCGGCACGATCGCGTCTGTGAAGGTGGTCGCGCTCTGCGACCAGTTGTACACGTTCGGCATATATGTCGGGGTGACCTTGTCCCACCGCTGGTCGTCCGAAAGAACGATGACCACATTCGGGTGCGGAACCAGCGCGACAGCGTCAGTGTGCGGCGCCGCAACAGCCGAGATCGCGACGACGAGGGCGAGTGTTACGGCGAACCGACAGAGCCGCTCCCTCACGGCCGTTGACCATAGAGAGGATTGTCCATCCACGCAATCCGTCGTGTGGACAAAAGGTCATGAGGCGTCGGTCGACGACGGGGTTAGAGCGCTGCGTGTTGACTCCCGATTCTTCGGGCGTGGAAGGACACGCTCGAACGGCACCACGCCGTGGTCCGCGCGATGCTCGGCCGCTACCGCGGGACCGAGGTCGACACCGCGGGCGACGGCTTCTTCGCCACGTTCGACGGCCCGGCGCGGGCGGTGCGCTGCGCGGAGGCGATCGGGGAGGTCCTGAGACCGCTCGACCTGCAGATCCGGGCGGGTGTGCACACCGGCGAGGTCGAGACGATCGACGGCAAGGTCGGTGGGATCGGAGTGGTGATCGGCGCCCGCATCGGCGCGCTCGCGGGCGCCTCGGAGGTGTTGGTGTCCAGAACGGTGAAGGATCTGACCGCCGGCTCGGGTCTTGTCTTCGTCGATGCCGGTGAGCGCTGGCTCAAGGGTGTCGGCGAGCCGTGGCGCGTGTACCGGGTCGCCGGCCCGTAACTCTCACCGTAAGACGCGAACATCGGGTGAACACCCTTGCGCGTGGTCGACGCCATTGGCTAGCGTCAGAGGGTTACCGGACCGAGCGTCCGGCCTCGGAACCTTGGGAGGGGACCGATGAAACGAGCCCTGATCGTTCTTGGCATGGCCGTGCTCGCGGTCGCCGCGACACAGGCAGCTGCCTTCGCATCGGCCGGATTCCATAGCGTGACAGCGCAGACATCCGGGCAGGCATTGATGATCAGCTTCACCGAATCGGGCCTGCAGGCGGGGCAGAACTACGCCTACTCGGCATCCGGGACATATGCCGAGACGTTCCAGTGCTACAAGGACCGGACGTTCACGCCGACGCACCGCACTACGGTCGTCACCGGCGACGCGGATCCAGATCCGCGGGCGTACACGGCGAACGCGAATGGGAGGGTCAGCGGCTTCGTGAACCTCTGGCCCAACTTCCCGCCTCCCGACTTCTGCCCTCCGCGGCAGTCGTCGGTGGCGGTTCACATCTGCTACCAGCCACGGGACCTCGTCGACTTCGTCGAGCCCTTCGACGTCTACTACTTCCCGGACGGCACCACGATCTGCGGGGACATCGAGCCGGACTGACCTGGGCCGGTCGTACCGCCTCGCCTCATTCGGGAGCACGTGCGACCAGGTACCAGGTCTCCATCTCGCCCTTGCCTTTGACCGGGATCGTGCCGCGTTCCTCACAGACGAAGGCGTCCCTCACGAGGTCGTAGGTGGCGCGCGTGATCTGGATCCGGCCAGGCGTGCCGTTGGACTCCATCCTGCTCGCGGTGTTCACGGCATCGCCCCAGAGGTCATAGAGGAAGCGCTTGCGACCGATCACGCCGGCGGTGAGGGGACCGGAGTTGATGCCGATCCGCAGCTCGAGGGGGCCGTCGCCGTTGGTCGCCGACGCCTTCACCGCCTCGCGCATGTCGAGCGCCAGCAGCGCCGCGCGCGACGCGTGGTCAGCGCACGGATCGGGGACGCCCGCCGCGGCCATGTAGCAGTCGCCGATCGTCTTGATCTTCTCGAGCCCGTGGCGTTCGACCAGCGAGTCGAACAGCGAGAAGAGGCGGTCGAGCGTGTCGACGACCTCGGTCGGGGAGAGTCGCTGCGCGAGCGGCGTGAAGTTGACGATGTCGGCGAACAGGACCGAGGCCTCGTCGACGTGATCGGCGATTGAGCCGTGCGCACCCTTCAGGCGTTCTGCGATCGTTTCCGGAAGGACGTTCTGGAGCAGCGCCTCGGATCGCGCCTGCTCTTCGCGGAGCGCGCTCAGCGCGGCGTTGCGCTGGTTGGCGAACGACGCGAGCACGGTGAACGCGATCGTGCCGGTCCCGACGATGTTGAGCGCCAGCATCGTGGTCGTGAACCAATGCGGAACGGGCGCGGGAGGGAAGAATGCCTCGCCCGCGATGCCGAGCAGCACGAACGCGCACACGAATCCGATGAACCAGCGGATCGCCTGCCGCACCTCGAGGAAGACGAGCGCGCCGAGCGGCGCGAGGATCCCCCACAACCCGACCCCGCCTGCTGGAAGGAAGCCGCCCGCGAACATCTGCCCGATCGTCGTCGTGAGAAGGATGTCGAGGAGCTGCGTCGTCAGGAACGGCCCGAACTGTTTGCCCTTGGCGAAGATCAGCAACGAGCCAAGCGACACGACGAAGTAGACGAATGGGATGATCCCGACCGGTGATCCGAACGCGAGGTAGCACGTGCCCCAGATGATCGAGACGGGTAGGACCAAGACCGCGAGCAGAACGAGCAGCGACTTCTTCTGGCGCAGATCCTCGTCGTCCCGAGGGTCGGCTCCGATCCTGGTCAACCAGGCCGGCGTCCGCATCGTCGCATCTTAAGTTCCGCTCGCCTTCGCGCTCGGCCACGTTGCGGGTTCGAAGACCATGAACTTCGACGGCCTTCGGTACACTTCCCGCCGACGTTTCCGCTGGTGAGAGGCTGATATCCGCATGTCACGAGTCATCTTGATCGCGTGGGACGGCGCCGATTGGCGCATCCTCGACCCCTTGCTCGAGCAAGGCGCGCTGCCCAACCTGCAGGCCTTGATCGATCGGGGTCAGAAGGACGTCCTTCGGAGCACCGTGCCGACCCACTCCTGGAGCGCGTGGCCGAGCTTCCTCACCGGCGTCGACCCGGTGGACCACGGCGTCTACGACATCCTCGAGACGGTGCCGGGCACCCACAAGCAGTACCCGGTCACCTACAAGTCGATCAAGGCGCGCACGTTCCTCGACGACCTCACCGCGGCCGACAAGAACATGCTCCTGCTCGACGTTCCTCTGACGTTTCCGGCGCCGCAACCGTTCGACGGCAGCCTGCTCGCCGGCGGCGTCCTGCCGAAGAACCGCACCTTCACCGCGCCCGCCGACCTGCCCGACACACTCGCGAAGGCCGGCCTGGAGTGGCCGATCAACGGCATGAGCTGGACCACCTATCACAACAAGCCCGACCCCTACCTCGACGAGGCGTACGAGGTCACCGCCAAGCGCATCAAGGTCAGCGAGTGGCTGATGGACAACACCGACTGGGAGCTGATGGCGTCGGTGTGGGTCTCGATCGACCGCACCCAGCACTGCCTGTCCAACTACATCGCGCCCGACCACCCCGACTACGCGAAGAACCGCAACTCGCGCATCGGCAACAAGGTGGCCGACATCTTCAAGCAGGCCGACGAGGCGATCGGTTCATTCGTCAGCCGCGCCCGTCCCGACGACATCATCCTGTTCATCTCCGACCACGGCTTCCAGTCGTGCACCCGCACGATCAACATGGACCGCCTGCTGAAGGAGTTCGGCTACCTCGACTTCAGCGCCTCCAACGCCGTGTTCGGTCCGATGCAGTGGGGCCCGATGCGCAAGGTCGCGCGCAAGGTGTACGACACCCTCGGCCTTCACGGGAAGGTCTCGCTGCCGCAGTCGGTCAACTGGTCGAAGACGAAGGCGTACACCACGATCCGGTCGACCGGCGAGGGCGTCAGCGTGAACCTCGCCGGGCGCGAGATCGACGGAATCGTCGATCCCGGCGACTACGACAAGGTGCGCGACGAGCTGCTCGACCGCCTCGGCACCTACATCGACCCGAAGACCGGTAAGAAGCCCGTCAAGGAGATCTACAAGCGCGAAGAGGTGTTCAAGGGCAAGTTCGCCGACACCGCGCCCGACATCCTGATGGTGCCCGCCGAGGGGTACTCGCTGACGCACGCCAAGGCGGCGATCGAGGACGCCGACTGGGTGAGCGGCGACCACCGTATCGAGGGAACCATCGTGGCGGTCGGCCCGCAGGTGAAGGCGTTCGAGACGCCGCCGGCGCTGATCGACATGGCGCCGACGCTGGTGGCGGCGATGGGCGCGCCCACCGCGGTGAAGCCGACCGGTCGCGTCCTGCACGAGATCGTCGGGTCGGCCGATCTGATCTCGCGCGAGCCGGCGGAGGTGTCGTCGGCGGGCTCGGGCATCCCTGGCATGGGCAACGAGGCCGACGTGAGCGATACCGAAGCCGACGAGATGGAAGAGCACCTCCGCGGCCTCGGCTACATCGAGTAGGTCGCGTCCCGCACGGCTTTTGGATCTCCCGGGACTAAGGTGCGGCCGTGCAGTGGCTCGGCTTGATCTTCGGTGTCGCCTTGTTCGCGGCCGCCGTCTTCTACTTCTTGGCAGGGTTCTTCCCGGAGTCCGGCGTCGGTCAGCGGATGCGGGCGCGGCTCGAGGTCACGGCGGAGGTGAGGCGGGAGCGGGGCTACACGATGAACACTGCCGCGATCTATGCGTGGATACTCCGGACGAAGCCTCGCGTGGCGGTGCTCGTGGTGTTCCTCTTGTTCTGGGCGGTCGTGTTCGGGTCGGCGGGCTATCGGAGTTAGCGAGCGCCAACACGTTCACGCCCCGATGGCGGAGACACCATTCGGGCTAGTTCCACATAGTGGAACTGAGTTCCAGTATCTGGACCCACTTCGGAGGCACCCGCCGGTCGACGGCGCACGGTGCAACCTCATGGACCCGCTCCGCCTTGAAACACACAGGGGGCTCCGGAAAGATCGTCGCCAGCGCGTCAACCCTGGGCGCCGCTCGCGCGTTAGAGAATGGAGGACAGGAAAGAGCGCGCGGGTGGAGGTCGGACAGATCAAGCTCGAGGGTGGGCTCCTCGTAGAGCTGTTCGAGCGGCACGCGTCCGATGTCGGCCGCCTCGCGTACTTGCTCACCGGCGATCGTGAGCTTGCGGAAGACCTCGTCCAGGACGCGTTCGTGAAGCTGGCGGGCCGGTTCATCCATGTTCGGGATCCCGGCGGGCTGCACGCCTACCTTCGGGTCACGGTGGTCAACCTCGCCAAGTCACATCACCGTCGGCGCGCGGTTGAGCGACGGTTCGCGGAGCGCGATCCGGGACGCGAGCAGTCGACGGCGCCTTCCGACCTTTCGGATCGCGACCAGTTGCAGCGAGCGCTGCTCTCGCTGCCGGAACGACAGCGGACTGCGATCGTCCTTCGCTACTACGAAGATCTGGACGTCGCCCAAACGGCGTCGGTGATGCGCTGCAGCGAGGGC
>DASYOY010000090.1:0-31387 GCA_036007245.1 Actinomycetota bacterium
CAACCTCGCGCGATACGACGGCGTCCGGTACGGCTACCGCGCACCGGGCGAGCACGCCGACAGCATCGAGATGATGTTCGCGACGCGCGGCCAAGGCTTCGGCCCCGAGGTGAAGCGCCGGGTCATGCTGGGCACGTACGCCCTGTCGGCCGGCTACTACGAGGCCTACTACGGCCAGGCGCAGAAGGTGCGCACGCTCGTGATCCAGGACTACGAGACGGCGTTCGAGCGCTTCGACATCCTCGTGTCGCCGACGTCGCCGACGACCGCGTTCCGGATCGGGGAGAAGGCCGACGACCCCATGGCGATGTACCTGAACGACATCTTCACGATCCCGGCGAACCTCGCCGGCGTGCCGGCGATCAGCATCCCGTCGGGGCTCGACGACGCCGGGCTTCCCGTCGGGGTTCAGCTCACCGCGCCCGCGTTGGACGAGCCGACGCTGTTCCGCGCGGCTCACGCCCTCGAGTCCGCGCTGTCCCTTGACCTCCGGCCACCGCTGCTGCAAGGAGCGGGATGAGCGCGCCGGGGTACGAAGCGGTGATCGGTCTCGAGTGCCACGTCGAGCTCTCGACCGCGACCAAGATGTTCTGTTCATGCGCGAACGTCTTCGGCGCGCCGCCGAACACCCAGACCTGTCCGGTATGTCTGGGCCACCCGGGCACGCTTCCCGTTCCGAACCGTGAGGCGATCGCGCGGATCATCAAGATCGGCCTCGCGCTCGACTCGGAGATCGCGGCGCACTCGCTGTTCCACCGGAAGAACTACTTCTATCCGGACATGCCGAAGAACTATCAGATCAGCCAGTACGACCTGCCGATCTGTGTCGGCGGCCATCTCGACATCGAACTCGCAGACGGCACCGCGCGACGGATCGGCATCACGCGCGTGCACATGGAGGAGGACACCGGCAAGTCGACGCACGGCGGTGGGTCGGGGCGGATCCACGACGCGACCTACGCGACGCTGGACTTCAATCGCGCGGGCGTGCCGCTGGTCGAATGCGTGAGCGAGCCCGACATGCGCTCGCCCGAAGAGGCGGCCGCGTACCTCCGGGAGCTGCGCGCGACGCTCGAATCCCTCGACGTCTCCGACGTGAAGATGGAGGAGGGGTCGCTCCGATGCGATGCGAACGTGTCGCTCCGACCCCAGGGCACCGAGGCGTTCGGCACGAAGGTCGAGATCAAGAACATGAACTCGATCCGCTCGCTCGAGCGTGCGCTCACCTACGAGATCGAGCGGCAGACCAAGGCGCTCGACGCCGGCGAAGCGATCGTGCAGGAGACGCGCCACTGGGACGAGCACGCGGGAAGTACCGCCTCGATGCGCTCCAAAGAGGAAGCGTTCGACTACCGGTACTTCCCCGAGCCCGACATCCCGGCGATGGAGCCGGACACCGGATGGGTCGACGACATCCGCGCATCGATCCCCGAACTCCCGCGGGCGCGTCGGGACCGGTACGTCGAGACGCTCGGCCTCAAGCCGGAGGTCGCGCGGGTCCTCGTGGGGGACCGTGGCTCGTCGGCGCTGTTCGACGCGGCGGTCGACCTCGGCGCGGACGCGGTGCCGGCCGCCAACTGGATCACGCAGGACGTCGCGGCGCTCCGCAACGCCGGGGGCGACGACGGCGAGCTCACCGCGCAACACGTCGCCGACGTCGTGCAGCTGATCGCTGCGGGCGCCGTCTCGAACGCGGGCGCGAAGCAGGCGCTCGAGGCCTCGTTCGCGTCCGGTGAGCTGGTCGAGGCGGCGGTCGACCGGTTGGGCCTGCGGCAGGTGTCCGACACGGGCGCGCTCGGCGCGCTGGCCGACGAGGTGCTTGCCGAGAACCCGGACGTCGTGCAGAAGTTCCGCGACGGCAAGGAAGGTGTGATCGGGTTCCTGGTCGGCCAGCTGATGCAGAAGGCGGCCGGCGCGGCGAACCCGAAGGTGGCGCAGGAACTGCTGCGGGAGCGGCTGCAGGGGTAGCCCGTGTCGGGCGACCCGGGAGCGTCGAGCAAGCCTGGCCGCATCCCGTGGTGGCGACTGGCCGTGCTCGGCGTCGTCCGGGCGTTCCAGGGGTTGATCACCCATCCGCTCCAGCGGAAGTGGCGGAGCGCCGACCCGATCGACGCCTACGGGCTCAATCATCTGACGAGCGTCGCGGGCGACGCGTTGCTCGCGATCTCGCTGTCGGATTCGATCTTCTTCTCGGTGCCGGTCGGGCAGGCGCGATTGCGCGTGACCGCATACCTGTTGCTCACGATGCTGCCGCTGGCGTTGGCCGGTCCGCTCATGGCGCCGATCCTGGACCGCGCCGGGCCGCGCCGCTCGATCACGTTCGCCGCAGCCGCTGCCCGGTGCGGGTTCGCGATCCTGCTCGCGCCTCGGCTCGGGACGAACCTGCTGTTCCCGCTGGCGCTCGTGATCCTCGTGTGCTCCAAGGTGCACACGATCGCGAAGAACGCGCTGACGATGGCCTACGCCTCGCAGCGCGACGGCCTCATGCGGGCGAACGCGCGGCTCGGCCGGGTGGGGCTCGCCGGCGCGCTTGCGGCCCTGCCGTTCGGGATCGTGGCGTTGAAGGCGGTGGATCCTGCTGCGCCGCTGTACCTCGCGGCGCTGATCTACGCGGTGTCTGCCGGCCTGGCGGCGCGCTTACCGCACCCCGGCGTGTGGGTGCGGCCTGTGCGTGCACCCGGGGACCCCGACCGGGCGCCGATGGGCCGGGTGCGGCGCCTGCAGTTGCCGGCGATGGGCGCGATCGGGATGCGGGCCGCGGCGGGGTTCCTCTTGTTCCTCCTCGCGTTCGCGCTGCGCGACGCCGAGGTGCCGGCCCTGTGGTTCGCCGTCCTCGGCGGCGCCGGCGTGGCCGGTGGGTTCCTCGCCGACGCGATCGCGCCGGCGCTGCGCATGGACCGGCGCGAGGAGGCGGTGGTGGTCACCTCGCTCGCCGTGGGGGCGATCGGCGCACTGCTCGCGTCGCAGCTGTTCGGTCTGCCGTTGCTCACGGTCTACGCGCTGTCGGCAGGCGCGGCCGCCGAATTCGCGCGGCTCGCGTTCCAGGCGCTGATGCAGCGGAACGCGCCGCCCGAGGCCCTCGGCCGGGTGTTCGTCCGCTACGAGGTGCTGTTCCAAGTTGCGTGGGTGATCGGCGCGTTCATCCCCGTGTGGCTGTCAATCACCTTCCGCACGGGTGTCCTGTTCCTGGCCTTGTTCTATGGGGCCCTCGCCGCGGTCTATGTGGTTCGCCGCCGCCAACTCGGAGCGACCGCGCCCGATTAAGCTCTGTCGACCTGACCTGCGAAGGGGAGGAACGGATGGCGGACTACATCACCATCGGCAAGGCCGCCGAGGTCGAGGAGGGCGATGCCGCGGCGTTCGATGTGGAGGGAACCCAGGTCGCGGTCGCTCGGGTCGAAGGAGCGCTGTACGCGTTCGGTGACATCTGCACGCACCAGGGGTGCACGCTGATGCCGGGCGGCGAGCTCGACGGGACCGAGCTCACCTGCGGCTGCCACGGCAGCATGTTCTCGATCAAGACCGGTGAGGTGCTTGACGGCCCGGCGACCCAGCCGATCGAGGTGTACCCCGCGCGCGAGGTGGACGGCGACATCCAGATCGAGGTGTAGGTGCCGCCGGAGACCGTCGTGGTCGTCGGCGCCTCGCTCGCCGGCGGCACCGCGGCCGCCACGCTCCGGGACGTTGGGTTCGACGGGCGGATCGTCGTGATCGGCGATGAACCCGAGCTCCCGTATCAACGACCGCCGCTGTCCAAGACCTATCTGCGCGGCGAGGCCGGGCGCGACGCGCTGCTCGTACGCCCCAACGACTGGTGGGGTGCCGAGGACGTCGAGATGCGGCTCGGGCAGCGCGTGCGCGCGCTCGATCCGCACGCGCGGACGGTGAGCCTGGCCGACGGCGAGTCGCTCGGCTTCGATCGGTGCCTGATCGCCACCGGCGTGCAGAACCGCGCCCTGCCGGTCCCGGGGGCGGACCTCGATGGAGTCGTCCACCTACGAACGATCGCCGAGTGTGATCAGATCCGCGCGGCGGCGGCGGATGCGAGCCACGTGGTGGTCGTGGGGATGGGGTTCATCGGAGCCGAGGTCGCGGCGTCGCTCCGCGAACTCGGCGTGGACGTGACGGTGATCGAGATCTTCGAGACCGCGTTGCTCAAGGTGCTCGGGCCGCAGATCGGCGAGGTGCTTGCCTCGATCCATCGGGAGCACGGCGTGAGGATGCGGTTCAACGACGGGGTGGCGCGGTTCGAAGGGAACGGTCGCGTCGAACGGGTGGTCACCCGTGACGGCGACGCGATCGAGTGCGATCTGGTGGTGGTGGGCGTGGGCACCGTGCCGGCGACCCCGGAGTTCGACGCGCTCGCGCTGGCCCCGGACGGCGGCATCGAGGTCGACGCACGGCTGGAGACGAGTGCGCCCGGCGTCTTCGCCGCCGGCGATGTCGCCTCGCACGCCCATCCGGTCCTCGGCCGGGTGCGCGTGGAGCACTTCGACAACGCGATCAAGATGGGTGCGCACGCGGCGCGGGCGATGCTCGGGTCGCCCGCCGCCTTCGACGACCCGCACTGGTTCTGGTCCGATCAGTATGAGCATCACCTGCAGATGGGCGGGGTCGCCATCACCGACGACATGGTGGTCCGTGGCTCGCTCGAGGACCGCTCGTTCTGCGCGTTCTTCCTCGATGCGGCGGGGGTGCTGCGGGCGAGCGTCGCGCTCAACCGGCCCAGGGAGTGCCGCCGCTCGCTCCCACTGATCCGGGCTGGCATCGTTGCGGACCGAGCGGCGCTCGCCGATCCGGACGTCGACCTCCGAACCCTTCGCCCCTGACCGAGGGCGCCGTCGGGCGTTGGTACCCTGACCCTTCCGACGCGATGAGGAGTTGATACGTCGTGGACAGGCCGGAGATCATCCTGGCCCCGGGGCCGACCCCGATCCCGCCCGAGGTGCTGCTCGCGCAGGGCAGCCCGCTCGTGTACCACCGCGGTCCCGGCTTCGGCGACCTGATGCGCGAGGTCACCGGCCGGCTCCGCGAGCTCTATCGCGCCGACACGGCCGAGATCTTCCTGCTCACGTCCTCGGGCACCGGCGGGCTCGAGTCCGCGGTCCAGAACCTGCTCTCGCCGGGTGACGAGGTGTTCGTCCCGCTCGCGGGGTTCTTCTCCCAGCGGTGGCAGCGGCTCGCGACCGCCTACGGCCTGACCGTGCACACGAGCGAGGACCCGTGGGGCACGCGCCTGGACCCGGCGGTGTTCCGCGAGCGCCTGGCGGCGCACCCGAACGTCAAGGCGGTGCTGCTGACACAGTCCGAGACCTCGACCGGCGTGATCCAGCCGGTCCAGGAGCTCGCTGCCGTGGCCCGGGACGCCGGCGCGCTCGTCGTCGTCGACGTGGTGTCGAGCCTCGGCGCGGTGCCGTTCGCGTTCGACGACTGGGGGATCGATGTTGCGGTCGGCGGATCGCAGAAGGCGCTGTCGGCGAGCCCGGGGATAGCCTTCGTCGCGGTGAGCGAGCCTGCGCGGGCGGCCGCGGAGACGGCGACGCTGCCGAAGTTCTACTTCGACTGGCGCGAATACCGCACCTTCGCGTCGCTGCCGAACCCCGAGAATCCGTGGACGCCGGCGATCAGCGTGCTCCAGGGCCTCCGGGCCGCGCTCGAGCTGTACTTCCAGGACGGGGTCGAGGCCGCGCTGCAGCGGCACGCGACGCTCAGCCGCGCCGTCAAGGACGGGATCCGCGCGATCGGGCTCGACCTGTTCGGCGAGGGGCTCGAGCAGAACTGGACGGTGACCGCGATCCGCGCGCCCGAGGGGATCACCGCCGACCAGATCTGCGACACGATCCGGTCGGACTTCGGCTGCGTGCTCGCACCCGGCCAGGGCCCGCTCAAGGGGGCGGTCTTCCGGATCGGGCACTTCGGGTACTTCAGCGAGCTCGACATCATCCGCGGGCTGGCCGCGCTCGAGATGACACTCGAGCGGCTCGGCTATCCCGTGAAGCTCGGCGCCGCGGTCGCAGCGGCCGAGCAGGTGTTCCAGGGAGCGCACTGACGCCATGCGGGTCCTCGTGACCGAGACCCTGTCGGAGCAGGGCCTGGATCTGTTGCGCAAGGACTTCCAGGTCGACGTGCGCACCGACCTCGCGAAGGGAGACCTCGCGGCCGAGCTCTCGTCCTACGACGCGCTCGTGATCCGAAGCGCGACCCAGGTCACGGCCGCGGTGCTCGCAGCGGCGCCGAACCTGAGGGTGATCGCCCGCGCCGGGATCGGCCTCGACAACGTCGACGTCGAGGAAGCGACACGCCGCGGCGTGATGGTGGTCAACGCGCCGCAGTCCAACATCATCTCGGCGGCCGAGCAAACCCTCGCGCTGCTGCTCGCGCAGGCGCGGAACATCCCACAGGCCCACGCGGACCTGATCGATGGCCGGTGGGAGCGCTCCAAGTGGGAAGGCGTCGAGCTCGCGGGCAAGACGATCGGCCTGGTGGGGCTCGGCCGCGTGGGATCGCTCGTTGCCGCGCGGGCGGCCGGGTTCGGGATGCGGGTGATCGCATTCGACCCCTACGTCAGCGCCGAGCGCGCGAAGGAGATGGGCGTCGAGATCATGCCGACGCTCGAGGCGCTGCTCGTGCAGTCGGACTTCGTCACGATCCATCTCCCGCGCACGCCCGAGACCGAGGGTCTGATCGGCGAGAAGGAGCTCCAGATGATCAAGCCGGGCGCGCGGCTCGTGAACACCGCCCGCGGCGGGATCGTCGACGAGGCGGCGCTCAGCAAGGCCTTGGAGGATGGTCATCTCGCCGGCGCGGCGCTCGACGTGTTCGCGGTCGAGCCCACCACCGACTCGCCGCTGTTCCAGATGTCCAACACCGTTGTGACGCCGCACCTCGGCGCGTCGACCCGCGAGGCCCAGGACAAGGCGGGCGTCACGGTGGCCGAGATGGTGCGCCTGGCGCTGAAGGGGGAGTTCGTTCCGTACGCCGTGAACGTGTCCGCCGGGGCTGAGGTTACGGAGGTCGTGCGTCCGTTCGTGCCGCTCGCCGAGCACCTCGGCGCGCTCGCGGCAGGCCTTGCCGGCGGCGGCGTCCGCACGGTGGTCGCGTCCTACCTCGGACGGATCGCCGAACACGACACCCGGGTGCTCACGCTGGCGACGCTGAAGGGGATCCTCGCGCGATCGGTCAACGAGCCGGTCACCTTCGTGAACGCCCCGATGCTCGCGCGCGACCGGGGACTCGCCGTGAGCGAGATGCGCTCGACGGTGAGCCAGGACTACGTGTCGCTGATCTCGATCCGCGCCGAGACCGACGAGGGACCGGTGCTCCTGGAGGGCACGATCGTCGGGAAGGACTCTGTCCGGGTGATCAAGATCGACGACTTCGACGTCGAGGTCGGGCACGCCGACCGGATGGTGTTCTTCCGCTACGTCGACCGGCCCGGCATCATCGGCATGGTGGGCACGATCTTCGGCGATGCCGGGATCAACATCGCGACGATGGATGTCGGCCGGCGTGCGCAAGGCGGCGACGCGTTGATGGCGCTCACCGTCGATTCCGAGGTGCCCACCGAGGTCTTGGACCGTGTCGCCGCCGCGATCGAAGCCGATCACATCCGTGCCGTCTCGCTCGTCTGACGAGCGCGTGTGACGAGCATCACACCGTGAAGTCCTCGACCGCGAGGACGCATGGTGTTACCCTCGGTCGGCCATGGAGTGGATGCCGATCGTGACCGGGGATACGGGCGCCGTCTGAGCGCCCGCGCGATCTCGCGCACCCGGTCCCGATCCACCGGCACCACCGCCCCCCGAACCATCACCCGAGGAGCCGCTCCATGAGTCTGTATCCCATCGAAGCGCGTGCGAAGATCCGCCGCCTTGCCACGGGCCGACTGATCTCCGTCACCGGCGGCGCCGCCGCCTACACCGCGCTGAACTTCACCGTGTGGAGTCGTACGCATTCCCCTGGGATGCAGGCGCTCTCGTTGCTGCTCACGTTCGGCGTCGCGGGCATCGTCGGCCCCTTCGCGGGCGCGCTCGGCGACTCGCTGGACCGGCGCAAGGTGATGATCTGGTGCGAGGCGGCGTCCGCGGCGTTCTTCGCGGCGATGGCGTTCGCGCATGCGCCGATCGTGTTGATCGTGCTCGCGTTCGGCTCGGCGCTCGCGGAGATCCCCTTCATCACGACGTCGCGCGCCGCGATCCCGAACCTCGTCGAGAGCCAGGACGACGTCAGCTGGGCGAACAGCCTGGTGACGATGGGCATCCACGCCGGTATCGCGGTCGGTCCGTTGATCGGCGGCGTGCTCGTCGCGACCGTCGGGGCATCGTGGGTCTTCGGACTGAACGCGTTGACGTTCCTCGTGTCGATCGGACTTACGATCACCGTTCGCGGTTCGTACCAGGAAGCACGCGACGCAGAGGCGCATGACGAGCATCGCGGGCTGATGGCCGGCCTCGCGTTCTTGTGGAACGACCGGGTCCTGCGCAGGCTGACGATCGCGTGGTTCGTGTTCGTGCTCGGCATGGGCATGGGCATGGTGGCCGACGCGCCGCTCGCGGAGCACTTCGGCGCGGGCGCCGTCGGGTTCGCGGCGCTGATCGCGTGCTGGGGGACCGGCTCCGTCATCGGGTCGGGCGCCGGACGCTTCCTGCGGCCTGCCACCGAACCGGTGTGGCTCGTCGTCGGTTCGTTCGGTATCGCCGCCGCCGCGTTCGTCGTCGGGTTCGCGCCGGCGTTCGTGCTCGTGCTGGTCGCGCTGTTCGCGATGGGCGCGACCGACGGCCTCACGATGGTGGCCGAGACCGGCATCATGCAGCGCCGGACGCCGGACGCCGTGCGGAGCCGTGCGATGGCCGGGTTCGAAGCCGCGCTCTCGCTCGGTCTCGCGGTCGCGTATCTGCTCGCGGGCCCGGTGTTGAAGCACCTCGGTCCGCAGCCGACCTATCGGATCGGTGGGGTGACGGCGCTCGCCGCCGCGATCCTGCTCGTGCCCCTGCTCCGGCTCCGGCACGAGACCGGTCCGGACGACGGTGCGGCGGGAAGCGACGACGAGCCGGTCGCCGCGTCCGAGCCGGTCGGTGAGGTGATCGCCGGCGAGGTGCCGCGCTACGCCTCCGCCGAAGCGCTCGAGACCGCGATCTATCCCGAGCCCGAGCCCCGCACCGCCTAACCGGCGGCTACCGGGGCTCGGGCCCGTAGGCCTATCCTCGGCCGCATGGACTCCGGACGGTACGACGCGATCGTGGTTGGAGGCGGCCACAACGGGCTCGTGGCCGCCGCGTATCTCGCCAAGAAGGGCGCCCGCACGATCGTGCTGGAGAAGCGGCATAAGGTCGGCGGCGCAGCCGACACGATGGAGCCCTGGCCCGAGGCCCCCGGGTTCAAGGTCACCACGCTCAGCTACGTGATGAGCCTGATGCCGGACACGATCCAGAACGACCTGGAGCTCGCACGACACGGCTATCGATCGGTGCCCGTGGGTCCCTACTTCGTCCCGTTCCCCGATGGCCGGTGCATCGTGCAGGCCGACGACGATGCGAACTGGAACTACGACGAGTTCGCGAAGTTCTCCAAGCGCGACGCCGACGCGATCGAGCAGTGGGACGCCTGGATCGGCGGGCTCGCGGCGGTGCTGGGGCCGCTCCTCATGACCACGCCACCCAAGATGGGCTCGATGTCTCTGTCGGATCTGCAGGAGCAGCTCCGGCTGGTGTGGCGGTTCCGTGGGTTGAACGTCCGGGGCGTCGCCGACGTCACGCGGCTGATGACGATGTCGATCATGGACATCCTCGATCGGTTCTTCGAGACCGATCAGGTCAAGACCGTGATGGCGCTGAACGGCTTGATCGGCACATGGGCGGGCCCGTACGAGCCGGGGACCGGCTACGTGATGGCGCACCACTCGATCGGCGAGGTCGGCGACGGCCACCTCGGGGCGTGGGCCACGCCGATCGGCGGGATGGGCGCGGTCTCGGAGGCCCTCGCGTCGAGCGCGCGGAGCTTCGGCGCGGAGATCCGCTGCGAGGCCGCCGTGGAGCGGATCCTCACGGTCGGCGGCCGGGTCCGCGGGGTGACCCTCGCCGACGGGACCGAGCTCACGGCGCCGGTCGTCGTTGCCGCGACGCACCCACAGATCACGTTCCTTCGCCAGATGGACGAGGCGGACCTGCCCGCGGAGTTCGTCGACGACATCCGCAACTGGCGATCGCGCAGCGGGACCGTGAAGATCAACCTCGCGCTCGATCGCGCACCGGTCTTCACCGCCCGCCCCGAGCAGGAAGACTTCACCGGCGGGATGGAGCTCGCGCATTCGATCGCCTATCTGGAGAGGGCGTTCGAGGAAGCGCGCGCGGGCAAGCCTGCAACCGCGCCGTTCTCGGACGGGGTGATGCCCACGTACCACGACCCATCGCTGGCGCCGGAAGGCAAGCACATCGTGTCGCTCTTCACGCAATGGTGCCCGGCGGAGTGGGCCGATGCGCCCGACGACGCGGCGCTCGACGCGTACGCCGACCGGGTGATCGCGGGCTACGATGAACTCGCGCCCGGATTCGCCGACTCGGTCCTGCACCGCCAGGTGCTCGGCCCGCACGAGATGCAGGAAGAGTGGGGGCTGATCGGCGGCAACATCTTCCACGGGGAGCTCTCGGCGGAGCAGCTGTTCCACATGCGGCCCGCGCCCGGCTACGCCGACTACCGCACACCGATCCGCGGCCTCTACCAGTGTTCGAGCGCGACGCACGCCGGCGGCGGTGTGACCGGGATCCCCGCCCACAACTGCGTCCGAGAGATCATCAAGGACAAGCGGCGCCGCGCGCGTCGCCCCTCGATCACCATCTCCTGACACGAGCCCACGCTCTGGGCGATGATGCCGGTGTGTTGACCGAGCTCACCGGCCACCTGCTGATCTCGAACGCGTCGCTGTTCGACCCGAACTTCCGGCGCACGGTCGTGCTGATCGGCCATCACGACGAAGAGGGCGCGGTTGGCGTGGTGCTCAACCGACCGCTCGAGGTGACGGTCGACGAAGCGGTCCCACCACTGGCCGAGCTCGTCGCCGACGACGAGGCGCTCTTCGAGGGAGGACCGGTGCAGCCCGACGGTGCGGTGGTGCTCGCCGAGTTCACCGACCCGGCGCTCGCCGGTGTGGTCGCGTTCGGCTCGGTCGGGTTCCTGCCGGACCAGGCGGACGACGCCGATCGCGATGCGATCGTCCGCGCCCGGATCTACGCCGGGTACTCCGGCTGGGGACCCGGTCAGCTGGAGGCGGAGCTCGCGGAGGACGCATGGCTGCTCACGCCCGCGACGGTGGCCGACGTGTTCACCGACGAACCGGAGCGACTCTGGGAGGGCGTGGTGGCCAGACTCGGGCCGGCCTACGCGATGCTCCGGTCGATGCCACCGGATCCGTCGCTCAACTGAGCGGTTCGGGCGGCGACAGCAGCACGTGGAAGGCGGCGCCGCCACCGGGCGCGTCCGCGACCCACGCGCGGCCGCCGTGCAGTTCGGCGAAGCGCGAGACGAGCGACAGGCCGAGTCCTACGCCGGGCGAATGCGGGTTCGCGCTGGGTCCGCGCTCGAACGGCCGGAACAACGTGTCGCGGAGCTCGGGCGGCACGCCCGGGCCGTCGTCCTCGACCACGATCTCGGCACCTTCGCCCACAGGTCGGAGCCGCACGCGGATCGCGGCGCCGGGCGGCGTGTGCTTCGAGGCGTTCACCAGCAGGTTGTCGACCACGCGCTCGATCATCGAGCGGTCGACCATCGAGACCACGGGTCGCAGGTCGAGTGCGACCGGGTGTTCGCCGATCAGGTCGACCTCGCGTGCGACGCGTTCGATCAGCCCGCCGAGTTCCTCGGGTGCGAATCGCGGCTCGAACGCGCCGCGCGTGAGTCGGTCCATGTCGAGCAGGTCGGTGATCAGCTCGGTCAATCGGCGTGCTTTGGCCGCGAGCGAGCGGAGCATCTCGGTGCGCTCGTGGTCGGACAGTTCCAGCTCGTCGGCGTGCTCGAGCGTGATCGCGTTGCCCAAGATCGTGGCGAGAGGCGTGCGCAGGTCGTGGGAGACGGCCGTCAGGAACGTGTTCTTCATCTCGTCGGCGCGACGAAGTTCGTCGAGCGCCAGCTCGAGTTCGTCCTTGGCCCGGCGGCTCTCGGTCACGTCCGACAGCACGCCTTGATAGAACAGCGGTGTCCCGTCTCCGTCGCGGACGAGCACCGCTTGGTCCTGCACCCACACGATGTGGCCGTCGCGGTGCCGCATCCGGTACTCGAACGACCATCCTTCCGTGTCCGGGGTCAGCGCCGCGATCTCGGTGAGCATCCGCTCTCTGTCGTCCGGGTGCACGAGCCGCTCCCACAGGGACGGATCGGCGAGACGCTCCTCCGGCGAGAACCCGAACATCGACTCGTACCGAGGGCTCACATACGTCGGGCTAACCGCCTCGCCCACCGATTCGGTGTAGATCACGGTGGGGACCTGTTCGACGAGCGTCTGGAACCGGCCGACCGCTGCGCGGAGCTCCTCCTCGGTCCGCTTCTGGTCGTCGATGTCGATCAGCATCCCGATCCAGACCTCGCTCTCGGGTTGCCGGTTCGCCTCGTCGCGCATCCATCGGTAGGTGCCGTCGGCGACCAGAAGGCGGTACTCGCAGTGGAAGCTGCCGACGAGATCGGCCTGGAGATCGGCCTCCTGCAGCCGCACCTGGTCCTCTGGGTGGACGAGCGTGGACCAGACGTCGTCCAGCCCGGTGAAGGTCGAGGCGGGCCGGCCGACCAGCTCCTCGACGCGCGGGCTGATGTACACGGTCGTCGCGATCCCGGAGCCGTGCTGGACGTACACGGTCCCCGGGATGCGGGCGAGCCACTCCCGGAACGGGAGCTCGAGGGCGTCGGCGCGCTCGTCCCTGCCGATCTGCATCCATGGTGCATCGGCATCGAGGGCCCCGGTCGTGAGCCGATACGCTGCGGCGATGAACGGGGAGGGGTCCGTCTCGTTCGAGCGCGCCGCCGACGTCTACGACCGGACCCGGCTCACCGATCCGGTGGCTCTCGCCGAAGCCCTCGACGTCTTGGACCGGGTGCTCCCACCCGGGCGGGTGCTCGAGATCGGAGCCGGGACCGGCGCGATCACGGTGCCGATGGCGCAGCGGGGCCGGCGGGTGATCGGCGTGGACGTCTCGCTCGCGATGCTCGAACGGTTGCGCGCGAAGGAGCAGGGGATCCCCGTAGCGGTCGCGGACGCGACACGGCTGCCGATCGCCGACGACGGCATCGCGGGCGCCTACTGCCGGTGGGTGCTGCACGTGATCGCACCGTGGCGCGAGGCGGTGCGGGAGCTCTGCCGGGTCGTGGCGCCGGGCGGTGTGGTCGTGGTCGAGCCCGCCGGCTACGCCGGCGGCTGGCGAGAGGTGTGGCTCCGGTTCGTCCAGGAGCTGGGACCGGCGGCCGAACCCGTCGGCCTCGACTCCCGCGCCGGATACGCCGACCTGGACGAGGCGTTCGCGGCGGGTGGTGCGACCAAACGCGAGGTGATCGAGACGCGGATGCGGATCGACAGTTCACTCGAACGCTTCTTCGACGAGGCGGCCGCGCGCGCGTACTCCTGGACGTGGCGCGCGAGCGATGCTGAGCTCGCCGAGGCCGTCGACACCGTGCGCTCTTGGGCGCTCGAACGCTACGGGCCCGATCTCACGCGACCGTTCTCGCCCGATGTACCGCAGTCGTGGCGGGTCTACGAGCTGGGGACCTGAACGCTATCCTGTACCGGCGCCCGGGCCGACCGGGCACAGCCGAGAGGAGCCCGCCGTGCCGATCACCGAGGTCGACAAGATCTGGATGAACGGCGAGCTCGTGGATTGGCGCGATGCGAAGATCCACGTGCTCAGCCACGGACTGCACTACGGCTCCGGCGTCTTCGAAGGCATCCGCGCGTACGCGACCGCCCGCGGGCCCGCCGTGTGGCACCTCGACGCGCACCTCGATCGGATGTTCGCGTCCGGCGCCATCTACCACATGGAGCTCCCGTACTCGAAAGAGGAGTTGATCGCGGCGACCAAGGAGCTGATCCGGGTCAACAAGCTGGACAGCTGCTACATCCGGCCGATCGCCTTCCGTGGCTACGGCGAGATGGGGGTCAACCCGCTCGCCGCGCCTGTGGAGGTCTCCGTCGCGGTGTGGCCCTGGGGCGCCTACCTCGGTGAGGACGCGCTCGAGCAGGGCGCGCGGGTCAAGGTCTCGAGCTGGAAACGCCACGATCAGAACTCGTTGCCATCGGCCGCGAAGGCGACGGCGACGTACCTGGGTTCGATCCTGGCGAAGGTCGAGGCGGTCAAGGGCGGCTACGACGAGGCCATCTTGCTGAACCACGCCGGCATGATCGCGGAGGGGTCGGGGGAGAACATCTTCGTGGTCGATCGCGGCGTCTTGATCACCCCGCCGCCGGCCGTCGGCGCGCTCGGCGGCATCACGCGGGGCTCGGTGATCACGCTTGCGCGTGACCTGGGCTACGACGTCGTGGAACGAGACCTCGTGCGTACCGACCTGTATCTCGCCGACGAGGTCTTCTTCACCGGGACCGCGGCCGAGATCACGCCGATCCGCGAGGTCGACGACCGCACGGTCGGCGTGGGGCATCGCGGGCCGGTCACGAAAGAGCTGCAGGAGGCGTTCTTCGCCGCGACCAAGGGCGAGGACCAGCGCTACATCGACTGGCTCACCTTCATCGATGACTGAGGCCCGGGCATGACGGCGGGCTCGCCGTACCGGCTGCCGCGGACGGTCACCCCGTCGCACTACGCGATCGAACTGCGCCTGGACCCCGACGAGCCCACGTTCGACGGGACCGAGGACGTCTCGATCACGGTCCACGAGGCCGTGACCGAGATCGCGATCAACGGCAAGGACCTGACGGTGCATACGGGCACCGTGCTCGGGAGCGACGGCACGGTCGAGATCGCGAAGGCGGTGCCGGACCCGTCGGCGGGCCGGATCACGCTCGAGCTGCCGGGAGAGCTTGCGGCCGGCGACTACACGCTTCGGCTGTCGTTCACCGGCAAGCTGAGCGATCTGATGGAGGGGATGTACCGGTCGCGCTTCACGGATGACGCCGGCGAGGACCACGTCATCATCACAACGCACTTCGAGGCGACCGACGCGCGGCGGAACTTCCCGTGCTGGGACGAGCCGGACCTCAAGGCCTCGTTCCAGATGACGTTGGTCGCGCCCGACGGGATGACCGCGCTGACGAACACCCCGGAGATCGGGCGCGAGCCGGCCGATCCCGGCTTCACGCGGATCCGGTTCGACCGGTCGATGGTGATGTCCACGTATCTGGTGTGCGTGGTGGTCGGGCAACTCGGCCTGACCGAGCCGTCGTTCGCGGGACCGACGCCGATCCGGGTCGCATGCCGACCGGACCGGCTGCACCTCGCGGCGTACGCGAACGAGGTCGGGGTCTACGCGCTCAACTGGTTCGGCGACTACTACGCGATCCCGTATCCGGAGCAGAAGCTCGACCAGGCCGCGATCCCCGACTTCGCGCAGGGGGCGATGGAGAACACCGGGCTGGTCACCTACCGCGAGACCTTGCTGCTGATGGACCCCGCGCAGACCTCCTACGTCGAGCAGCTCGACGTCGCCGAGACCGTCGCCCATGAGCTCGCGCACATGTGGTTCGGCGACCTCGTGACGATGCGCTGGTGGAACGGGATCTGGCTGAACGAGGCCTTCGCCACGTTCATGTCCTATCTGTGTGTGGACGCGATGGAGCCGTCCTGGAAGGTGTTCGACGCGTTCCAGGCGATCCGGATGACCGCGTTCGAGGTCGACGCCCTCACGACCACGCGCCCGATCGAGTTCCCGGTCGAGTCACCGGACGACGCGAGCGGCATGTTCGACACGCTCACGTACACGAAGGGCGGCGCGGTCCTGCGGATGATCGAGCAGTGGCTCGGTGCGGACGTGTTCCGCGACGGGATCCGGCGATACCTGGCCGCGCACGCCTACGCGAACACCGAGACGCACGACCTGTGGGATGCCTTGGAAGAGGCGAGCGGCAAGCCCGTCCGCCGGATCATGGACGCCTGGATCTTCCAGCCGGGTTACCCGGCGATCGAGGTCGCGGTCGACGGCGACACCATCCGGTTGACCCAGCGGCGGTTCGCCCCGGCGCTCCCGGACGACCAGACCACCTGGCCCGTGCCCTTGATCGTGCGGCAACTCGGCGCGGATGGCGAGCGCGAGGAACACGTGCTCGTCGAGGCCGACGGCCTCTCGGTGCCGCTCGCCGATCCCGATGCCGTCGTGATCGCCAACGCGCGTGGAACCGCGTTCGTCCGGACGTTCTACGACGACGACCTGCGGGGACGGCTCACCGCGCGGCTCGCCGACCTCGCGGTTGGCGAGCGCCAGAGCCTGGTGGACGACGCGTGGGCCGCCGCGGTGTCCGGTCGCGCGACGGTCTCGGCGTTCCTCGACGTGGCCGCCGGCTACCGGGACGAGACGGCGCCATCGGTCTGGCAGACGATCATCGCCGGCCTCGCGTGGTGCGACCGGTTCCTCGACGGCGAGCCGCGGGAGCGGTTCCGCGACTTCGTACGCACGCTGGTCCGCCCCGCGATGGACCGTCTCGGCTGGGACCCTCGGCCTGAGGACGGCGAGCTCGATCGCGAGCTCCGCGGCGACCTGATCCGGACCCTCGGCATCCTTGGCGACGACCCGGAGACGCAGGCGATGGCCCGTGAGGCGGAGGGGCTCTCGCGGTCGGGTGGCGCCGTCGACGCGTCGATCGCCGCCGCCGCCGTCGAGGTCGTGGCGTTCGCCGGAGGCGAGGATGCGTTCGAGGCGTTCCGCGCCCGGATGCACGACGCGCCGACCCCGCAGGAGCAGGACCGCTACCGCTACGCGCTCGCGCGTTTCCGCGACCCGGCGCTGATGGAGCGTGTGTTGTCGCTCGCCGTCTCCGATGAGATCCGTCCGCAGGATGCGCCGTTCCTGTTGGCACGCGCCGAGGCCAACCGAGACCTCGGCGCCATCGCGTGGCGTTACGTTCGCGACAACTGGGACGAGCTTCTGCCGCAGTTCGCGGCGTCGAACGTGATCCACCTGGCAGGCGGCGCCCGCCTGATCACCGACCCCGAGCTCGTCGCGGAGGTGCAGGCGTTCTTCGCGGAACACGACATCCCGCAGAACCACCGGTCGCTCCTGCAGATGATGGAGCGTCAGCGGTTGATGGCGGCGATGCGCGAGCGCGCGAGCGCCGAGCTCGCCGGCCGGTTCAGCTAGCGTCGCCGTCCGACAGGTCGGCCGGGTCGGCGTTCCCCCCGCAGATCACCAGACAGATCCGCTCTTGGGGCCCCGGCCGATACGCCCCGGTCTGCAGCGCCGCGAGCGTCGCCGCCGCGCCGGGCTCGGCCGCCACGCGGCACGCGTCCCAGAGCATCCGTCGCGCGCGCATGATGTCGCCGTCGCTGACCGTGACCACGTCGTCGACGAAGCGCTTCGCGATGTCCAGACCGATCGTGCCCACGCGCGCGGCGCCCAGGGCGTCGGCCGCGACCCCGCCGACCTCGACGTCGACGGGTTCGCCTGCGCGGATCGCACGCGAGAGCGTCGGGCAGCGCTCGGGCTCGACGCCGATCACCCGTGCGTCGCCGGCGTACCACGCCGCGATCCCGGCGATCAGTCCGCCGCCGCCGACCGCGACGACGACCGTTCGGATCGCCGGGGCCTGATCGTCAAGCTCGGCCGCGATCGTGCCCTGGCCGGCGACGACCGCCGGCTGGTCGTAGGGATGCATGAAGACCGCGCCGGTGTCGAACGCGCGCTCCTCGCACGCGGCGTAGGCGTCGGCGTAGAAGCCGTCGACCACGTGCACCGTCGCCCCGTAGGACCGGATCCGTTCGATCTTCATCGCGGGCGAGGTCGCCGGCACGAAGATCTCGGCGGGATGGCCGAGCACGCGCGCCGCGTACGCAACCGCGAGGCCGAAGTTGCCGCCGGACGCCGCGAGCACGCCGCTCGCGTCGACCTCGGCGGTCA
This sequence comes from Actinomycetota bacterium, assembly GCA_036007245.1. Taxonomy (GTDB): domain Bacteria; phylum Actinomycetota; class UBA4738; order UBA4738; family HRBIN12; genus AC-51. Next base: position 18,037 of record DASYOY010000090.1, read on the forward strand.
GCATCCGGTTGAACGCGCCGCGCGGCTTGAATGAGCCGGTGTGCTGGAGCAGCTCGAGCTTGAGCGTGAGCACGCCGTCCAGGCCGAAGGCGCCCGGTTCCAACTCGAGCACCGGCGTGGTGCGCACGTACGGACGGATCCGCTGCGCCGCCGTCTCGACGTCGAACCGCGTGACATCCGGTGGCTGGTCACCGGGGGACAGGAGGCTCACGACGGTATCGAACCACGGCACAGGTTCGCGGTCACGTCGGCGCCCCGGTCACCACGCCTCTTCGGGATGGCGCCGTGGCCGCATGACCGGCTGGTCGAGCGAGATCTCCGGGGTTTCGGGGAACCGCAAGGTCATCAGGTAGCCGTCCTCGTCCGGCGTAGGCGTCTGGGAGCCGTCGGCCTCCACGACACGGGAGGGGCCGCGCCACCGCTCCCACCCGAGGCGCTCGTAGAAGGGCTGCGAACCGGTCGCGAGGAAGCCCATCTCGGCCTCCGCCCGGATCAGCGGGTGGGTCGCGGTGACGACGGCGGTCCCGTAGCCGCGCCCCCGCACATCGAGTCGCGTCGCGACGTCCTCGAGGTACCCGGCGCGCACCGTCTTCTCGCCGATGGTGATCGGAACCCAGGCGACGCAGGCGTGGGCGAGCAAGGAGCCGTCCTCGCTTTCGGCAACGACGTGCGGGCCCGGGCCGATCTCGGTCCAATGCTCCGTCCGCCACGGGTCGTCCTCGTAGGCGGCTTCCAGCCAGATGCGCAACTCGTCGAGCTCACGAGCGCTGAACGAGGACCGGTCGCGCACGCGCACCCGCATCCCGGCAGCGTAGCCGCCCTGCGGTAGCCTGCCGCCCGATGCGACTCCTGCGCTTCCGGCACGGTGAACGGATCGCGACCGGTGTGATCATCGACGGAGACACGATCCAGGTGCTCGCCGGCACGTTCTTCGAGGATCCGCTGCCCACCGGCGAAGTGGTGGCACTCGGCGACGTCTTGCTGCTCGCACCGGTGCTTCCGTCCAAGCTCGTTTGCGTCGGGAAGAACTACGAGGCGCATGCCGCGGAGTTCGGTGGCGAAGTGCCCGAGGAGCCTTTGCTGTTCCTCAAACCGTCCACCGCGGTGATCGGACCGAACGACCCGATCCAGCTGCTGCCGATCAGCAACCGGATCGACTACGAGGGCGAGCTCGCGGTGGTGATCGGCAGGCTCGCGCGCGGCGTCCGCGCGGAGGACGCTTCCCGCTACATCCTCGGGTTCACGTGCGCGAACGACGTGACGCTCCGGAGCCTGCAGCGTTCCGACGATCAGTGGACCCGGGCGAAAGGGTTCGACGGCTCGGCCCCGCTCGGTCCGTGGATCGAGACCGACGTCGATCCCGCCGGCATCCACGTCGAGACGCGGCTGAACGGCGACGTCGTCCAGCGCGCGTCGACCGACGACATGGTGTTCGGGATCGCCGCGCTGATCGAGTACATCACCACGTTCATGACGCTGTTGCCCGGTGATGTGGTGCTGACCGGCACGCCGGAGGGCGTCGGCCCGATCACGAACGGCGATGTCGTCGAGATCGAGATCGACGGCGTGGGGACGCTCGCGAACCCGGTGGTCGGCCCGTGACCGTGCGGTGCAGGTTCGCGCCGGCGCCCAGTGGGTCGCTGCATGTCGGCAACGTGCGGTCGGCGTTGTTCTCGTGGCTCTGGGCACGCCACAACGACGGCGTGTTCATCCTGCGGGTCGAGGACACCGACGCGTCGCACGTCACGGAGGAAGCGTTCCGCGGTGTGCTCGACGATCTGCGATGGCTCGGCCTCGCATGGGACGAGGGGCCGGAGGTCGGCGGCCCCCACGGGCCCTACCGGCAGTCCGAGCGCGCCGATATCTACCGCGAGAAGCTCGCGGAGCTGCTCGACGGCGGCCACGCCTACCGCTGCTACTGCACAGAGGCGGAGCTCGAACAGCGCAACGAGGCCGCGCGCGCCCGGGGTGAACCCCCCGGCTACGACGGCCACTGCCGCGACCTGACCGACGCGCAACGCGCCGCCTACGAGGCCGAGGGCCGCACGCCCGTGGTCCGGTTCCGGATGCCCGACACCGAGCAGGTGGTCGACGACCTGGTCAAAGGCGAGGTTCGGTGGGCGCCCGGGGAGCTCCGCGACTTCGTGCTCGCCCGCGCCGACGGATCGCCAGTCTTTCTCCTTGCGGTCGCGGTCGACGACCTGCTGATGGACGTCACCCATGTCGTCCGCGGCGACGACCTGCTGGCGAGCGCGCCGCGCAACGCCCGCGTGATCGAGGCGCTCGGCGGCACGCCGCCCGTCTACGCGCACGTGCCCCAGGTGCTCGGACCCGACCGGCGGCCGCTGTCGAAGCGCCATGGCTCGACGAGCGTCACCTCGTTCCGAGAGCTCGGCTACCTGCCCGAGGCGCTCGTGAACTACCTCGCGCTGCTCGGCTGGTCGCCGGGCGACGACCGTGAGGTGCTGTCATCGACCGAGCTGATCGACGGGTTCGACCTCACACGCGTGTCGTCCAACCCCGCCGCGTTCGACACCGAGAAGCTCACGTGGCTCAACAACCGCTATATCCAGTCGCTCGCCGACGACGACCTCGCGGCCCGGTGTGTTCACTTCCTGGTGGAGGCCGGCGTCGGCGTCGAACCGGATGTGCTCCGCGACGCGATGCCGTTGGTGAAGGAGCGGATGAAGACCTTGACCGAAGCCGTTGAGCTGCTTCGGTTCTTGTTCAGCGATGACATCGAGCCGAACGAGAAGGCGGCGGGCATCCTGGCCAAAGCCCCGCCCGGATACCTCAAGGAGGCGGCTGAGGCGCTCGATGCCTCACCGGCATGGGACACGGAGACGATCGCCGCGACGCTGGACGGGCTGGCCGCGGGAGCCCAACTGAACCGAACCAAGGCCTGGCAGCCGATCCGCGCGGCGGTGACGGGGTCGAACGTATCGCCCCCGCTGCCGGAGTCGCTCGCGCTGCTCGGCAAGGAACGGACGGTCGCACGCATCCAGGCGGTCGCGGGATGAAGCGGGCCGTCGTCGCAGCGGTGGCCGCCATCACCATCGTCGGCCTCGCGCCGGCCATCTCGCTGCATGCGGCGCCGGCGCCGAGCGAGATTCGCGCGACCGGGACGATCGGCAAGCCGCCGATCACCTGGAAGGCGATCCCGTTCGGCGCCAAGCGCAAGCGCGAGATGGCGGCGTACTCGAAGCGCCACTACGGCACGCGCACCTGGCACCTGCGCCATCCGCACGTGATCGTCGAGCACTACACCGACGGCACGACATTCAGCGGCGCCTGGAGCACGTTCGCGGCGAACACACCCCACGACGGGGAGCTCCCCGGCGTGTGCGCGCACTTCATCGTCGACCGGGACGGGACGATCTACCAGCTGGTCCCGCTCGGCATCCGGTGCCGCCACGCGATCGGCATGAACTGGACCGCCATCGGCATCGAGCACGTCGGCACGAGCGACAACATGGTGCTCGACGACCACGCGCAGATGCGCTCGTCGCTCCGCCTCACCTTGTGGCTGATGCACACGTACGGCATCAACATCGGCAACGTGATCGGGCACGCCGAGACGCTCCAGAGCCCGTACCACCATGAGCTCTACAAGAGCTGGCGATGCTGGACGCACGCCGACTTCCCGCACTGGGCGATGCACGAGTACCGGCAGCGACTTCGGAACCTCGCCTCGAAGCGTGGGATCGCGGTCGGCGCGCCGCCGGTCTGGGTCGACAGCGGCTGCTGAGTCTCAGAAGGCGGGGAACCCCGGCGGGAGCGGGTCGCACATCGTTCGGAGCTTGTCTCGCAGGAACGCGATCCGTGTCTGCCATCTGGCAGGTTCTGCTCTGCGCAACGGCGTTGCATGGGCCTCCGAGGCGGGGGAGGATGACCACGGGGAGTGGCGATGGCGAAGACGCTGACCCTGCCCGAGCGGCAGGATGCGGACGGCAGCTGGCACCAGGTGATCCGTGATGTCTGCTACGGGTGCGGGTGCCGGTACCTGGTCGCCGAGGACGACCACGATCTCGTGTGGGAGCCTGGCCCCGAACGCTCGTCGCACTGCACCGACGAAGAGTGTGAGTGCCACATCACGCCGGTGATCGGCGAGCGCCGCTGGTAACGGTCGCGCGAAGCGCGAACAGCTGTATCACCGCCGCCTGATCGATCATCGGGTGTTCGTCGTACCGGCCCACCCCGCCGCCCGTGTACCAGCCGTTCGGTTCGTGTGCGTCCGCGCGGAGCCGTTCCAGGTAGGGATCCCATCGCTCGACGGCATCCGTCGGGTCGGGATCTTCGAGGAGCGCTCGGTAGGCGATCGCCGCGAAGGCAGGGGGTTCACGCCACAGATCGTCGGGCGACCACCGTTTGAGGATGGCCGCGCGGAGCGGTGCCGTCGGCCGACCGAGCAGCCGCGTGGCAGCGAGGGCTGCGCCTTGGTTGTAGGTCCATGCCTCGTCGTGCACGACGCCGTTCTCGATACGGTCGGCGTAGAGACCGTCGGGCCGCCGCAGTGTGGCGTCCAACCACCGGAGCCACCTGCCGGCGACTGTCGGCGCGTCGGGTTCGCCCGCTGCTTGCACGAGCCACGCCGCAGAGGCGGTGCTGCAGGTGTTGCGGCTGGATGACCCCTCGACCCACCGGACGCCGCCGTCGGGATCCTCGCCCTGCATCACGAATCGCGCCAGACCGCGTGCACGTTCCTGCCAGGCCGGCTGATCGAGCACAACGCTCAGCCGGAGGAACGCGAGGCCGAGCCAGGCGTTGTCGTCGAAGTAGCGCTTGTCTCGCGGAACGGCGAGATACCCGTCGCGCGAGCGAAGACGGCCCAACGCGTTGTCGAGCTCCTCGATCGGTGGGTTACCGCCGAGCGCGCGGATCTCCGCGGCGGCCCACAGGATATGCGCGAGCGGCCAAGCCGCCGCTGGCTTGCCGCCGGGTCCGTCGAGCACACGGGACCGGTCCCACCGCCGGCGGACCGTGTCGCGGACGAGCGCGACCCACGCGTCGAGCGCGAGCTCCGCCCACACGGGTCAGGGGATGTCGATGGTCAGCGGGCCCGGCTCGGTTCGCTCCCAGTCGCGCAGCGCCTCCGCGAACTTCACGATCAGCGCGGCGCCACCGAGGAATTCCAGGGCGCGGATCAACGGGTACCGGCGCAGGCCCGGGATCCGGAAGATCGCCGGCGCGGTCAGGATGATCGCGCCGGCGAGCACGCCTCGCATCCGTCTCCCGGCCGGTGTCGAGAGGAACCGCGAGACTTCCCGCGCCTCGATCTGGATGCGGTCGCCGATCTTGCGGACGGTGCTGACCTGCCGCGGGGGACGGTTCGTCATGGGCACCAGCCTACCCAGCCCGGGCTGGAGTCATGTGCGGCTTGACCGGGCTCGCCCTCGGTTCCATGCTCGATCCGCATGTTGCGCGGGTTCACTTAGCTGCCGTAGGTCCGCGGCCGGGCGCGTTCGCCGCCCGACCTCCGTGTGTCCGTCCACCCGACACACGGAGGTCAACCCATGTGCGCACGTCCTCGGTTCCGCGATGTCCTCACGCATGTCCGCACCGTCAGACCCGACATCCCAGACCCGCTCGCCGCGATCGACGAACGCCGCCTCACTGTCGACGGCGTCATCGTGACGAACCCGTCCTCGCTCGTTCGAGCTGATGCGCCCGTCGTCGTCCGGCGCCCGGAAACGCTCGCTGGGCAGCGGAAGCTCGATGCCGCGATCGCCGCGTTCCGCGTTGACGTCGCGGGCTCGACGTGTGTCGATCTCGGCGCCGCAGCGGGCGGGTTCACTCGTTCCTTGCTTACGCACGGCGCTCAACATGTGTACGCGGTCGATGTGGGTTTCGGACAGTTGCGAGGAACGTTGCACGCCGACGCGAGGGTGACCAGTCTCGAACGAACGAATCTCGCCGATGCCGGTCGTCAGATCTCGGCGCCCGAAGGCATCGATGTGTTGACCGCCGACCTCTCGTTCATCGCCCTGTCCGACGCGCTTCCGCAGGTGTGCGATCTGCCGTTCTCACCGTCCGCGACGTTGATGGGATTGGTGAAGCCACAGTTCGAGCTCGGCCTTCCCCGACGACCGACCGACCGTGCCGTCGTGGAGCGGGCCTTCGTCGTCGCCTGTGAAGGCGCCACTCGTGCTGGCTGGGCGCCCGTCGCGGGAATGCGATCGCCCATCGCTGGCGGACAGGGCTCCCGCGAGTTCTTCCTCCTGGCTCGGCTCGTAACTACGGCTTCCGTGTGATCAGCCAACGAGGTCGCCCCAGGCCCCACGACTCTTGGATCGTGAACCTGACTTCGGAGAACTCGATGACGAAGCCGGCTGTCTGAACATGGTCATATGGCTCGCCTTCGACACCGGCGAAGAACATCGGGACATCGAGCCATCCCTCTACGCGATCCTCGACCTCTGTGGTCGGCAAGCCGCCGAAGAACGATCGGCTGCCGGACGACAACCTGACCGGAGGCGACGGAACCAACACCATCTACGGAGGTCCGGGCACCGATGCCTGCACGGACGGAGAGGCGTTGTTCAGCTGTCCGTAGCAGCACGAGCGATCAGTAGTCCCAACGGGATTCGAACCCGTGTCTCCACCTTGAGAGGGTGGTGTCCTAGGCCTCTAGACGATGGGACCGGACACGTGGAGGCCGGCTCGCGAGGGCCGGACCGGGGTCGAGTGTAGCAACCGCCTCACCTGGGGTTCCGACCCGCCTCGCAGGTATCCTGGGCCGCCATATGAGCGCGAGCAGCGCGGTCTCCGACCCCGAAGCCCCGTCCGAGGTCGTCGAGAGCGATCGATCCGGCGGGGGACGGCGGGTCGTCGGTTGGCTCCGGACCCGCGGCCCGCGCATGCGCGGACTCTTCGCGTTCCTCCTCTATCTCGTCTGCTCGATCCTGATGTTCGCGCTGCCCGTCATCGGCGACCTCGGCAATCGGTGCGTCGGTTCGTGCCTGCCGGACACGAGCCTCTACGAGTGGTCGTTCAACTGGATGCACCAAGCGATCAGCACCGGCGCCGACCCGCTGTTCACAGACAAGATCTGGGCGCCGGCCGGGGTCCACCTGGCGTGGGTCACCACGCTGCCCGGACCGGCGCTGTTGTTCGAGCCGATCACCGGCGCGTTCGGCGGCCTGTTCTCGGTGAACATCCTGATGATCCTCGCGCCGGCGCTCGCCGCGTGGGCTGCGTACCTCGTCTGCGTGCGGCTGACCAACAAGTTCTGGCCCGCGATCGTCGGCGGGTTCGTCTTCGGGTTCTCGACGTACGTGGCTCAGCACATGCGCGCGCAGCTGAACCTCGTGCTGATCTTCTTCGTGCCGCTCGCGGTCTACCTCGTGATCCGCCGGGTCGAAAGCTCGATCGGCCGGATCCTCTTCGTCGTCTTGCTGGCCCTCGTGCTCGCCGGGCAGTTTTCCTCGTCGACCGAGGTCTTCGCGACGATGACGCTGTTCGGCGCGTTCGCGTACCTGGGCGCGCTGATCGTGGCGCCGATGATCGTGAAGAAGCGCTTGCTGTGGACGATCCCGTTGCTCGCCACCTCGTATGCGATCTGCGGGCTGCTCGTGCTGCCGATCCTGAGACGGCTGCAGTACGACCCGCCGCCGGATCACGCGATCCGCGCCCCCGACATCAACTCCATGGACCTGCTGAGCTACGTCGTGCCATCGCAATACGGGCGGTTCGGCGGCCAGCAGTTCCTGTCGCTCAGCGAGAAGTTCCCCGTCCTGCAGCAGAACAACACCGGGTACATCGGCGTGCTGTTCCTCGTCGTGCTGGTGTGGTTCACCGTTCAGTTCTGGCGCCAGTGGTGGGCATGGCTGCTGACCGGGTTCACCCTGCTGGTCGCGATCCTTGCGATGGGTCCGACGTTGCACATCGCGGGCCGGTCGATGGGTCCGTTACCGGGGAAATGGCTCTTCGAGGCGCCCTTGATCCAGCACGCGACGCCCGACCGCTTCCCGCTCTACATGTTCATGTCGCTGTCGATCCTCACGGCGATCTGGGTGGCCGCGGCCTCGGGGAGATGGGCGTGGGTGCGCTACGCGATCGTGGCGGTCGGTATGGTCGCGATCTCGAGCAACCTCGCGATCGAGCCCACCTACCACGGGACGCAGACGATCCCGGCGTTCTTCACCGATGGCACCTACAAGCAGTACATCAACCACGACGACGTGGTTCTGGCGATCCCCTACCTGCTCGGCGGCGACATGGACTGGCAGTCGTCCACGAACTTCGACTTCCGGCTGGGTCGCGCCTACATCGGTCCGATCCACCCGATCGGTCACAACATGGCGGGGCTCGGGATGATCCTGACCGACCCGGGCCTCTACCTGCCGCCACCGAACGCCGTGCGGTTCTTCATCGACGAACGCCAGGTCAAGGAGGTTGTCGCCCAGAACCCGGTGCCGCCGGAGATCATCGCGCTGATGAAAGACGTGCTCGGCGTGGACGGCACCGAGGTCGGCGGCGTGACGGTGTGGGAGGTGCCCGCGACGGGCACGACGCCGCACGAGCCACCGCCCCCGAGTCAGGTGATCACGACCGCGCCGAGCGGATAGCGCTCAGTTCTCGCCCTGATCGCGGGTGAATCCGAGCTCCCCGTCGAACTCCTGCAGCTTCTCGATATGCATCCAGCGATGCGCCGAGGAGATGCGCACGAGCAGCTCGTGGACGTCTTCGTCGGGCAGGTTCCCGGGGTCCTGTTTGATGATGAACCGGCAGCGGAAGTGGTCGCCGGTCTCGGTGAACGTGCCGGTCGGTGGGAACACCTTCGTGCCGCGGGAGCTGATCATCTTGAGGGACAGCTTCGTGTCCTGGGTGAGCTCCATCAGCGACGCGCCGAGCTCGGCGGCCGGCAGTGGTGACTCGACGAACACGTCCAGTCCGACGACCGCGCGTTCCTTCGGCCGGACGTAGTCGGGCGCGGGATCGAGCTGTGGCAGCTGGATCGGCGTCGTCTCGCGGATCGTCCAGTTCTCGGTGTGCTTGCCGAGGTTGTCGATGATCGCGTCGGTGTACTGCGTGGTCGGCGTGCCGCGGTCGTAGCCGACGACGTCGCCGGTGAGCGTGCCTGACTCGAGCGTGACGAATACCGCGTGCTCGATCGCCGCAGCCTCGTCGAACAGGCCGAGGTACCGCAGCATCAACACGCCCGACAGGATCATCGCGGTCGGGTTGATCACGTCCTTGCCGGCGTACTTCGGCGCCGAGCCGTGGACCGCCTCGAAGATCGCGACCTCGCTGCCGATGTTCGCGCTCGGCGCGAACCCGAGCCCGCCGATCAGCGCGCTCGTGAGGTCGGACAGGATGTCGCCGTTCATGTTCGTGGTGACCAACACCTCGAACTGCTCCGGCCGCTTCACCAGCTGGTGTGCCGCGTTGTCGACGATGACGTGCCACGACTCGATGTCGGGATAGTCTGGGGCGACCTTCTCGAACGCGCGCTTCATCTCGCCCTCGGCGAACTTCATGATGTTGGCCTTGGTGGCGCACGCGACCTTGGTCCTGCCCTCCGATCGTGCGTAGGCGAACGCGAACCGGGCGATCTTCTCCGAGCCCTTGGCGCTGATCAGCTTGAGCGCTTGGGCGACGCCGGGCGTCTGCATGTACTCGATGCCGGCATACAGGTCCTCGACGTTCTCGCGGACGACGACCAGATCGACCCCGCGCCCGGAATACGGCGTCTTAACGCCCGGCATCTCGCGGACCGGCCGGACGTTCGCGTAGGTCTCGAACAGCTTGCGAAGTGTCACGTTCGCGGACTTCTCGCCGAACCCGACGGGCGTCTCGAGGGGACCCTTCAGTGCGACCCGGGTCTCCGTGATCGACGCGATGGTGTCGTCCGGGACGCCGCTCGGCAGCCCCTCTCGGAAGACATCGGCGCCGGCGCGCTGCTCGTCCCACACGATCGGGGCACCGGTCGCTTCGATGATCCGGCGAGCGGCGGTGACGACCTCAGGACCGATTCCGTCGCCGGGGATCAAGGTCACCGGGATCGAGGGAGCGTTGCGCACAGCGTCTCCTTCCACGTCGTGTAGATGGCTTGGCAATCGTAACTGTCCGCTCGTCGCGGTCACGGACCGCGTCTACCCGGCTGTTACCATCCGGGCCCATGACATCGCCGCTCCGGGTGAAGCGCGCGGTCTTGGTGCTCATGGGGGTGGCGCTCTTATCCGGCGGCGCCCTCGCGTGTCAGACCGGAAGCTCGACGGCATCGCCGTCCGCGAGCGATCCGAGCGCAACCGGTAGCGGGACGACCGGGTCCGTCGCCGTCTCGATCTCGCCCGACGACTCGAAGCCGATCGATCCGTCGCTCGGGTTCAACAACATCAACCATCTCATCTTTGTCGTGCAGGAGAACCGGTCGTTCGACAGTTATTTCGGAACGTTCCCAGGGGCCAACGGGCTCCCGCGGAACCCCGACGGATCGTTCTCCACGTGCGTGCCCGACCGCTCGGGCACCTGCTGGCCGCCGTTCCACGACACCGGCGTGTACGACGTCGGCGGCCCGCACAGCGTGTGGGCCGCCGAACATGACTACGACAATGGAAAGATGGACGGGTGGATCACGGCGCTCGACCGCCTACGGGCGTGCACCCCCGAGTTCATGAGCGCGGAGTGCCGCCTCGCGCTCGCCGACACACAGGGCGGTGCGCCCGACGTGATGGGATATCACACCGCGCAGGAGATCCCGAACTACTGGTCCTACGCGAGCCGCTACATGCTGCAGGATCGGCTATTCGCGCCGACGGACTCCTGGACGCTGCCCTCCCACCTGTTCCTGACGTCGGGGTGGGCCGCGACGTGTACGAACCTGACGACGCCGGACCCCGACGCGAGCAGCTGCGTCGCCAACAACGGGAACCCGCCCCTGTGGGGCGGGCCGCCGATCCTGCCCGAGAACAAGATGCCGTATCGATGGGCGGACATCACCTGGCTGATGCACAAGTACAACGTCGACTGGGCCTACTACGTCGGTCCGGACACGTGCCTGCAGAAGCCGTGCCCGACCCATCCCGGCCCCAACGACACGCCTGGGGCGTTCATGCCGATCGCCGCCTTCCGAACGATCGCTTACACCGGCCAGGAGTCGAACATCCGCACGTACCCCGACTTCTTCCAACGCGCGGCGTCCGGCACGTTGCCCGCCGTGTCCTGGATCGTGCCCTTCCGCGAGAACAGCGAACATCCCACGCACCCCGTGAACGAGGGACAGGCCTGGGTGACGCAGGTCGTGAACGCGGTCATGCAGGGACCCCAGCAGCAGTGGAACCACACGGCGATCTTCATCACGTGGGATGACTGGGGCGGCTTCTACGACCACGTCGTGCCACCGGTCGTCGACAACGCGGGGTTCGGGTTCCGCGTGCCGGGGATCATGATCAGCCCGTGGGCCGATCGCGACCTCAACATCGACGACCAGACCCTGTCGTTCGACGCGTACCTGAAGCTGATCGAGGATCGCTTCCTGAACGGCCATCGCCTCAATGGGCAGAACATGGGATGGCCGGATCCGCGGACCACGACGCGAGAGAACATCCCGATCCTCGGCGACTTACGCCAGGAGTTCGACTTCTCGCAGCAGCCGATCCCGCCGATGATCCTGAACCCCAACCCGAGCGGGAACCCGAACGTCACGCTCGTGCCCACTACCGGGACACCCGTCTCGGGCTCGACGCCAGGTCCCTGACCGGTCGCCGGCATGCTTCCCCGTCGTCTCGGCCGGATCTGGAGCCAGATCGTCCCCCTCCTCGTGCTGGTCGGCGTGATCGCGGTCGCCTGTACGACGGGTTCACCCGCGACGGACACGACGGCCGACGACACGACACCGCCGCCGACGTCGGCTCAACCCGCGGCGGACGAGGTGCCGACGTGGCCCAACGGCGCGCTGACCCCCGACCCGTCCGTCGCGCCGAAGGGCGTCGATCTCCAGCCGCTGACCAACCCGCCGACGCACCAGCCGCCCCCCGATGACAGCGCGCCGATCGACCCGTCGAAGGGCATCGACAACATCAACCATCTCGTGTTCATCGTGATGGAGAACCGCAGCTTCGATGAGTACTTCGGAACGTATCCGGGCGCGGACGGCATCCCGATGAAGAACGGCAAGCCGACCGTGTGTCAGCCGATGCCTGGAGGTGGCTGCGCATATCCGTACCACGACACCAACTACATCGATCAAGGCGGACCGCACGGTCATAAGGCGTCGGTCATGGACTACAACAACGGCAAGATGAACGGGTTCATCAAGGCGCTCGATACCTACAAGAACGGGTGCATACTGCACCCGAGCACGCCGCCGTGTCCCGAGGCGACGCCGGGACCGCAGGGACAGCCCGACATCATGGGCTACAAGACGCGTCGAGAGATCCCGAACTATTGGGACTACGCGGATCACTACACGTTGTTCGACCACATGTTCGCGCCGGTCGACTCGTGGACGCTGCCGTCGCACCTGTATCTGGTGTCGGGCTGGTCGGCGTGGTGCCCCAACCTGCACAACGCGATGTCGTGCCAGTCGGAGCTCGTCTTCCATCCCGCGTCGGCCTACGACAACCAGTGGGAGGGCGCGACGTGGCGCGCGTCGGAAGCCGACCAGTACCCGCGGCCCTACATCTGGGCGCCCATCACGTGGCTCCTGTACAAGGCGGGCGTGAGTTGGGGTTACTTCGTCGGCGCGGGGTCGTGCGTCGTCCCACCGTGTGGCGGGTTGACCGGCCCGGTGACGGCCGACGTGCAGGACCCGCTGCCCGGCTTCCTCGCCACGCAGGCGACCGGGCAGTTCGCGAACATCCGGCCGAACACCGACTTCTACGCGATGGCCAAGCAGGGCAACCTGCCGTCGGTGTCGTGGATCGTGCCGGTGAAGGATGCCGGCGACCATCCGCCGGACGACATCTCGAAGGGACAGGCCTACATCACCGGCTTGATCAACGCCGTGATGAACGGACCGCGCGATCAGTGGCTCCACACCGCGATCTTCGTCACGTGGGATGACTGGGGCGGCTTCTACGATCACGTGCCGCCGCCGGTGGTCGACCAGAACGGCTACGGGTTCCGTGTGCCGGCGTTCATGGTGAGTCCGTGGGCCAAGCCCGGCTACATCGATCACCAGACGCTCAGCTTCGACGCGTTCCTTCGGATCGTGGAGGACCGGTTCCTCGGGCACCAGCGACTCAACCCGCTGACCGATGGGTGGCCGGACTCGCGCCCCACCGTGCGCGAGACCGCCGCGCAGCTCCACACGCTCGACAACGCGTTCGACTTCCACGGACAGCCGCGATCGCCATTGGTGCTGAAGCAATACCCGGGCTATCACAACGGGGGATGAGGACGCGCGCGA
>DASYOY010000091.1:0-5252 GCA_036007245.1 Actinomycetota bacterium
CCGGCTCAAGGTGCGCCTGCCGCACGACGACCCGTCGGTGCCGACCATCAGCGACCTGTACCCGACGACGGACTGGCACGAGCGGGAGCTCATGGAGATGTTCGGGATCGCGGTCGAGGGCCACCCGCGGCCGGTGAAGCTGTTGCTGTCCGAACCGTTCGAGGGACATCCGCTCCGCAAGGACTTCGCGCTGATGAGCCGCGAAGCCAAGCCCTGGCCGGGTGCGGTCGAGGGCGAGGAGGACGAGGACGAGTGATCCTCGCCCAGACCTCAGCCGTCGATAACGCTTTCTCCAACTACTGGCTCGCCCTGGTGATCAAGGCGTTGCTGGTGCTGATCGTGTTCCTGGTGGTGCCGCTCATGGTCGGCTACATGGAGCACAAGGTGCTCGCGCACATGCAGGCGCGGCTCGGCCCGATGGAGGCGGGGGCGTTCCACGGGTGGGCGCAGCTGATGGCCGACGGCGCCAAGTTCATCCAGAAGGAGGACGTGATCCCCGCGGCGGCCGACCGCACCGTCTTCTCGATCGCGCCGGGTGTTGCGCTCGTGCCCTACTTGGTGGTCCTGGTCGTGATCCCGTTCGGCGGCGACATCTTCGCGCTCAACCTCGACATCGGGATCTTCTTCGTGCTCGCGATGTCGTCGATCGGCGTGCTCGGCGTGCTGATGGCGGGCTGGTCCTCGGCGAACAAGTTCTCGCTCATGGGGGCGCTACGCGCCGCCGCCCAGCTGATCGCCTACGAGCTGCCGCTGGTGCTCGCCGCTGCGGCCGCGGTCATGCTCGCCGGTACCCTGTCGCTGGTCGGGATCGTCGAGGCGCAGCAGAACATCTGGTACGTGATCCCGCTCTTCCCGCTGTTCCTCGTGTTCATGATGGCGGCGGTCGCCGAGCTCACCCGACCGCCGTTCGATATGCCGGTCGCCGACTCCGAGATCATCTTCGGCGCGTACACCGAGTACACCGGCCTGAAGTTCGCGTTCTTCCTGCTGTCGGAGTACGGCGGCATCGTCGTGATGTCGGCGGTGGCCTCGGTGCTGTTCCTCGGCGGGTTCCTGCCGCTGCCGGGCTTGTCGTTCATCCCTGGGCCGATCTGGATGTTCGGCAAGATCTTCGCGCTGTCGTTCGTGATCGTGTGGCTACGGGCGACGTTCCCACGGCTTCGTGAGGATCAGCTGCAACGGTTCGCGTGGATCAAGCTCGTGCCGGTGACCCTGATCTGGATCCTCGGCGTGGCGTTCGTGAAGGTGGCGACCGGATAGCGATGGCGACGACGGAGACGCGGGGGGCCCAGAAGGAACAGGGGATCGGCCTCGGCCTGCTCACGGGTCTGTCCGTGACGCTCCGCACGATGCTCAGGCGGTCGGTCACCGTGCAGTACCCGCACGTGAAGCCCGACCTGCCGGCGCGCACCCGCGGGGTGATCGCGCTCAAGGAAGCCAACTGCACGGTCTGCTACAAGTGCTCGCGCGAGTGCCCTGACTGGTGCATCTACATCGACGCGCACAAGGAGACGCACGAGCCGGCCGGCGGCGGTCGCGCGCGGAGCGCGAAGATCCTGGACCGCTTCGCGATCGACTTCGCGCTCTGCATGTACTGCGGGATCTGCGTCGAGGTCTGCCCGTTCGACGCGCTGTTCTGGAGCCCCGAGTTCGAGTACGCGGAGTACGACATCAACAACATGGTTCACGAGCGCGAGCGCCTGGAGGAGTGGACCTACACGGTCCTGCCACCGCCCGCCCTCGAGGAGGGCGCCGAAGCTCCTGAGGAGACCACCTCATGACCGCGCAGGAGTACGCCTTCTTGGTCGTGGCCGTGGTCGGGTCGCTCGCCGCGATCGCCGTGGTGACCGCCCGCAACGTCGTGCACGCCGCGCTGTATCTCGTGGTCGCGCTCGCCTCGGTGGGCGTGACCTTCCTGCTGGTCGGCGCCGAGTTCGTCGGCTGGACCCAGATCCTGATCTACGTCGGCGCGATCGTGATCTTGTTCCTGTTCGGGTTGATGTTGACGAAGGCACCGATCGGACGCGACACGCTCGACCACCAGATGCAGAACCGGATCGTCGGCGGTGTCGTGGCGCTGTTGATGTTCCTCGGCCTCGCGTCGCTCACCTTACGGGTGTGGCCGGTCGGCGCGACGCCCGCCTCCACCCCCGTGGACGGGAGCACCGGCGCGATCGGCACCTCCCTGTTCCACGACTACGTGCTGCCGTTCGAGGTCGTCTCGTTCTTGTTGCTCGCCGCGCTGATCGGCGCGATCGTCTTGGCTCGCAAGGACGACGGGAGCGAGACGTGATCCGGCTGCCGCTGGTCCTCGTGTTCGCCGCCCTTTTGTTCTCGTGCGGGGTCTACGGGGTGCTGGCCCGCCGCAACGCCGTCATGGTCCTGATGGCCATCGAGCTCATGCTGAACGCGGTCAACCTCAACCTGGTCGGGTTCTCGGCCTATCTGAAAGACGTCTCGGGCCAGATCTTCGCGCTGTTCGTGATCGCGGTCGCCGCAGCCGAGGTCGGGATCGGCCTCGCGATCGTGATCTTGCTGTTCCGCAACCGCGCGTCCATCAACGTCGACGAAGTGGACCTGCTCAAGTGGTAGGCCTCATCCAGATCCTTGGGCACATCCTCGCCCAGGAGGGGAGCGAGCCCGCCGCCGCGATCGCGCAGACGGCGCCGAACTGGTTCGTTCAGCACGCGTTCCTGATCCCGCTGTTCTGCTTCGCCTCGGCTGCGCTGACGCTGTTCTTCGGCAAGCGCACCCCGGGGAAGGGACCGGTCTACGGCATCCTCGCGTTGAGCGCCGGGTTGATCATGGCGCTCGGTGTGATCTGGGGCGTCGCGCACAACGGCGTCCCGTACGAGCACGACATCAATTGGTTCACGATCGGCACGCTGCAGATCCAGCTCGGGTACTTCATCGACGGGCTGACCGGGGTGATGCTGCTGGTCGTCACCTCGATCTCGTTGATGGTGCACATCTACTCGCTGGGCTACATGCGCGGCGACAAGCGCTACACCTGGTTCTACTTCGTGCTGTCGATGTTCACGGGCGCGATGCTCGTGGTCGTCCTCGCGTCGAACCTGTTCCAACTACTGGTCGGCTGGGAGATCATGGGCGTCTGCTCGTACCTGCTGATCGGCCACTGGTACGAGGACCACGCGAACTCCTCGGCGGCGATCAAGGCGTTCCTGACCACCCGCGTCGGTGACGTGCCGTTCATGTTCGGGATCTTCGCGCTGAT
Source organism: Actinomycetota bacterium (assembly GCA_036007245.1). Lineage (GTDB taxonomy): Bacteria > Actinomycetota > UBA4738 > UBA4738 > HRBIN12 > AC-51. The sequence continues at coordinate 3,236 of DASYOY010000091.1, forward strand.
CTACGCCACCGGCATGACCACCTCGAACATCCAGGTGATCAGCAAGACGGTCGCCGGCGGAAACGTGTCGGTGCTCCTGGTCACCTGCGCTGCGCTGCTGATGTTCGGCGGCACGATCGGCAAGTCGGCCCAGTTCCCGCTGTACACGTGGTTGCCCGACGCGATGGCCGGCCCGACGCCGGTGTCGGCACTGATCCACGCGGCGACGATGGTCGCCGCCGGCATCTACCTCGTCGCGCGCACGTTCGAGGTGTTCGTCCACGCCGACCCGATCGCGCTCACGATCGTGTCGATCATCGGCGGCATCACGTTGATGCTCGCCGCCTTGCTCGCGTTGGTGCAGGACGACATCAAGAAGGTCTTGGCCTATTCGACGATCTCGCAGCTCGCCTACATGGTGGCCGCGCTCGGCCTGGGCGAGGCCGGCTACCCCGCCGCTATGTTCCACCTGTTCACCCACGCGTTCTTCAAGGCGCTGCTGTTCCTCGGCGCCGGGTCGGTGATCCACGCCGCGCACTCCAACAACATGAGCGACATGGGCGGCCTGCGGAAACACATGAAGTGGACCTATTGGACGTTCCTGATCGGGTCTCTCGCACTGGCCGGCGTGCCGCCGTTCTCCGGGTTCTTCTCGAAGGACGAGATCATCCTCGCTGCGAAGGACCAGCACATCTATTGGCTGATGGCCACGTTGCTCATCGGCGCCGTGATCACCGCGTTCTACACGACCCGGATGTTTCTCAAGACCTTCCACGGGGAGTACCGCGGCACCGAGCACCTGCACGAGTCGCCGCGATCGATGACCGCGCCGCTCGTGGTGCTGGCGATCACGACCTGCTTCGTGGGACTCCTCGGGTTCGCGCCGGTCGGGGCGCCGTTCCTGGACTGGGTGTACTTCGGGGCGCCGGAGCCCGCGGTGTTCAGCCCGCTCGTCGCCCTGATCTCGGTCGTGGCCGTCGCGATCGGGATCTATTCCGGCTGGGTGATGTACCGCACCTACCGGGAGAAGGACCCGACCCTCGAGATGGGCGGGTTCTCGACCCTGCTGATGCACAAGTACTACCTCGACGACATCTACTTCGGCGGCATCGTCCGCCCGATCCGCGACACATGGTCGGCGGGCATCTATTGGTTCAACCAGAACGTGCTCGACGGCGTGGTGAACGGCGCGGCCGTGGTCGCAGGAGCGGGCTCCGGCGTGATCATGTGGATCGACCGGAACGTGGTCGACGGCGCCGTGAACGGCGCCGGCAACGCGATGGAGACGTTCGGCAAGGGGCTGCGGTTGGTGCAGTCCGGCAAGGTGCAGTGGTACGCGGTCGGGCTGTTCGCCGGCGTGATCGCGCTGAGCCTGTTCATCTTCAGGTAAGGACGGAACGACATGACAGAGACGACCTGGCAACAGTGGGCCATCACCCTCACGACGTTCCTACCCATCGCGGGCGCGATCGTCGTGATGTTGGTGCCCTCGAGCAAAGACAAGATGATCCGAGGTCTCGGCGTCGTCACCACGGCGCTCGCCCTCGCGTGCGCGGTCGCGATCGCGATCGGCTTCGACTACACGAACAGCGCCCAGCTCCAGTTCGTGAAGAACGTGGCGTGGATCCCTGTGATCGGCGTCCGGTACCACGTGGGCATCGACGGGATCTCGTTGCCGCTGTACGTCCTGACCTACCTGCTCGGGCTCCTCTGCGCGATCTACACCGCGCGCTACGTGCCGCAGCCCGGCCGAACCAAGGCCTTCGTCGCGCTCACCTTGCTGTTGATCACGGGCATGGCCGGGACCTTCATCTCGTTCGACCTGATCCTGTTCTTCGTGTTCTGGGAGCTCGTGCTGGTTCCGATGTACTTCTTGATCGGCATCTGGGGCTCCGCCAACCGCCGGTACGCGAGCATCAAGTTCTTCCTGTACACGCTGTTCGGCTCGGTGTTCATGCTGCTTGGCTTCCTGGCGCTGTACTACACGGCCGTCGACCCGGCCACCGGCCAGCACACGTTCGACCTGCAGACGATCATC
>DASYOY010000092.1:0-4564 GCA_036007245.1 Actinomycetota bacterium
CGTTCCTCTTGCTGATCGCCGTGCTCGTCGCGAGCGCAGGCCTCCTCGCGATCTTGATCTCGCCGCCGTTCATCGCCGCCGGTGCCGGCGTCCAGAAGATCCAAGGGCGACTGACTGCCGATGGCGCGAACTTCACCCGGATCCCTCGCCTGCCCCAACGATCCACGATCTACGCGAGCGACGGCAAGACGGTCCTCGCCCACATCTACCTGGACAACCGCGAGGTGGTGCCGCTCAACCGGATCAGCCCCAACGTGATCAAGGCCGTGCTCGCGATCGAGGACTCGCAGTTCTACAACCACGGCGCGATCGACCTGGCGTCGGTGATCCGTGCGATCGGCGCGAACATCCGGTCGGGCTCCTTCTCCCAGGGTGGCTCGACCATCACGCAACAGCTGGTGAAGAACACGATCGGGACGAACACCCCGACGCTCGAACGCAAGTTCAAGGAGCTCGCGCTCGCCGAGCGCGTCGAGCAGCACTACTCGAAGGACCAGATCCTCGAGCTCTATCTGAACGATGTGTTCCTGGCGAACAACGTGTACGGCATCGGGACCGCAGCACGGTTCTACTTCCACGAGTCGGCCGCGAACCTCAACCTGGCGCAGGCGGCGCTGCTCGCGGGCCTCATCCAGTCCCCGACGTACGACGACCCGATCGCGCACCCGCGCCACGCATACCTCCGCCGCAACGACGTGCTGAACCGGATGATCACGCTCGGCGAGTCGCACGATCCGATGGGCGTGTCCGCGAAGCGCGGTGAGGCTGCGAAGAACCGCCCCATCATCCTGCACACGGGGGGCAACTACCTGCCCGCGCCGCCGTTCCTCGTCGACTACGTCCGCCAAGAGCTGATCGACGATCCGAACGGGTGGTACGGCGTGCTCGGCAACACCCCGCAGGAACGCGAGAACACCCTCAAGGAGGGCGGGCTCTCGATCATCACGACCCTGGATCCGAACTGGCAGAAAGCCGCGCAGAAGGCGGCGAACCAACCGTGGGCGATCTCGCCGGCTAACCCCGGCTACTCGCCGGAGCCCGACGTCGGCATCGTGTCGCTCGGGACAAAGACCGGGGCGATCAAGACGATGCTCTCCGGCCGCGACTACCAGAAGGACCAGCTGAACCTCGTCACGACGCCGCATCAGCCGGGGTCGTCGTTCAAGCCGTACGTCCTGGCGACCGCGTTCGAGCAGGGCATCCCGCCGACCGCGACCTTCTCGGGCGCGCAAGGCCCGATCGCCGGCTGCTTCAACCAGGACGGCTCCGTCTGGAACGTGACGAACGCCGAGGGCACGAGCCTCGGCATGGTCAACCTCTACGACGCGACCGCGTACTCGATCAACGCGGTGTTCGCGCGCCTGGCCGAACAGGTCGGCCCGCAGAACGTCGCCGACATGGCGCATCGCCTGGGCATCACGACTCCGCTGCCACCGGTGTGCGCGCTCGGCACGGGCTCCGTCGGGATCACTCCGCTGGACCAGGCGTCCGGCTATCAGACGTTCGCCAACAGCGGGGTCCACTGCACCCCCTACGCGGTGAGCGAGATCCGCCGCAACAACAAGGTGCTGTACGACCAGACCCCGGACTGCAACCGTGTCCTCGCTGCCCCGATCGCGAACCTCGTGAACAAGGTGCTCGAGGGGCCGGTGACCTACGGCACCGCCGCCGCGGTCTTCTCCAGCGGCTGGGGCAAGTGGCCGATCCGCGGCAAGACCGGCACCGCCGACTCCAACAAGGAGCTGTGGTTCGCCGGCTACACCCGGCAAGTCACGACGGCGGTGTGGGTCGGCTCACCGCATACGCCGTATCCGATGCCCAACTACTGGGGGACATCTGTGTTCGGCGGCACCATCGCGGCGCCGATCTGGAAGGCGTACATGCTCCAGGTCCTCCAGGGGATGCCCGCTCGCCAGTTCCCGCCGGCCGAGCTCGGCCGGGTGCCGAGCGTCGTCGGGATGGACCAACAGACCGCGATCTCGACGCTGAGGGCGGCCGGGTTCCGAGCGAAGATCAACGTCGTACAGAACTACCTGCCGCAAGGACAGGTGCTCTCGCAGGACCCGGCCGGGGGCGCGCAGTCGGTTGCGGGGATCACGGTCACGCTCGAGGTCAGCAACGGCGTCGCGCAGAAGGTCACGATCCCGTCGGTGAAGGGCCTCTCGGTGGCCAGCGCCGAGTCAGCCTTGTCCGCGATCAACGTCACCCCCGTCATCTCGTACAAGCAGACGAGCGACCCGACGCTCGACGGCATCGTGATCGGGGTCAGCCCGGACGCCGGCACCCAAGTGCTCGAGGGCACGAGCGCCACCCTCTATGTGTGGCAGGGTCCGGCTCCGAGCCCCAGCCCGACCCCGAGCCCCGGTCCCGGAGGTGGCGGTGGCCACGGCAACGGCAACGGCAACGGCAACGGCAACGGCAACGGCAACGGGCACTAGCGCCGCGCGCTAGCCCAGCCGTTCCTTGACCTTCTGCTGGACGAGACCCCCGTCCACCTGGCCCTTCGCCTTGCCCATGATGAAGCCCATGACCTTGCCCATGTCCTGGGGCCCGCTGGCTCCGGTCGCTGCGAAGGCTTCGTCGATCAGCGCGTCCACCGCCCCGGCGTCGAGCTGGGCGGGCGCGTAGGGCTCGAGCACCGCGCGCTCGGCCTCCTCTTTCTCCACCAGCTCGGTCCGGCCGGCGGCCGAGAACGCCTCGATGGACTCGGTGCGCTTCTTGACCTCCTTGCCGGCGACCTCACGCACCTCGTCGTCACTCAGCTCGTGGCCCACGTCCTTCTCGCGGTTCGTGATGGCGGCCGACAGCATCCGCAGGGCCCCGACGGTGATCTTGTCGCCGGCCTTCATCGCGGCCGTCGTCCGCTCGCGCACCTGCTCCTTCAGCGACCCGTCCACCTCTACACTCCCTCCCCGTGCTCCCTGCGCTCATCGTCGTCGCGATCGCCGCGGCGGCGTGCGTCGCGTACGGGATCGTGATCGAACGCCGGTGGTATCGCCTGCGCACCTACGACCTGGCCATCCTCCCATCCGACGGACCCGAGCGGATCGATGTGCTCCATCTGTCCGATCTTCACTTCGTGCGGAACGACCCGTCCAAGCGGCGGTTCCTGGCGGGCCTCCCGCAGGCCGACGTCACGGTGCTCACCGGCGATCTGCTCGCCGAGCCCGAGGCCGTCGAGAACGCGGTCGCGTCGCTCCAACCCACGCGCGGCCGCCTCGCGAACTGGTTCGTCCTCGGTTCGAACGACTACTTCGTGCCGCAGCCGCTCAACTACTTCTCCTACTTCCGACGCGAGCGGAAGCACCGGCGCGCCGAAGGCGGGCGGTCGCGGGAGCTCAAGGCCCAGCTGACCGCCGACGGCTGGATCGACCTGACCAACTCCCGGCGCGACACCGCGGTCGGCGGCATGGACGTCGAGCTGCTCGGGCTCGACGACGCGCACATCCGCTGGCACGACCTCCGGGTGGCGCCGCGGCAGACCGACCGCTTCGGCGTCGCGGTGATGCACTCCCCCGACTCCGCGCCCGAGACCGCGGCGCTCGGGTACGACGTGATCTTCGCCGGGCACACCCACGGCGGGCAGGTCTGCATGCCGCTCGTCGGGGCGCTCGTCACCAACAGCTCGATGCCCCGGCGGCTCGTCGCCGGCCTGTTCCGGATGGGGCCGTCGATCCTGCACACCTCGCGTGGCCTTGGGACGAGCAAGTACGCGCCCTTCCGCTTCTGCTGTAGGCCGGAGGCGACGATCCTTCGGCTCACTCGGAAACCGACGACGACGGACCCGGCGCTACACTGACCGACTCCGGGACGTAGCGCAGTTTGGTAGCGCGCAGCGTTCGGGACGCTGAGGTCGCGGGTTCAAATCCCGCCGTCCCGACCCGGAAACGACGGGGGCGATCGTCACGTGCGATCGCCCCCGTCGCCCGTCGAAAGCCCTTTGGCTTTCTCGAACGTGTGTTCGAACAACGTTGACGGCCCCCCGTCGGGCTCGGTACGGTACTTCTCGCGAGGGCTCGGGTGACCGAGCCTTCAGGCTATCCAGGGTCGGAAGTGACCCGAAGAGGAACGGCCCCGATCGCGGGTGAACCAAGGAGGATCGGTTATCGGGACACGACCTAAGGTCACGCGGCTCGTGGTCGCGGCCCTTCTCGTCCTCCCCGCCCTCGTCGCATCCGTCTCCCCCTCCCTCGCCGCGCCGTCCAAAGCAGACGTCGAGGCGGCCAAGCAGAAGCTCCTGCAGGCCCAGAACGAGTTCGCGGCCCTGAACGAGCAGTACAACCAGGCCGTCTACGAACTTCAGCAGGCGCAGCAGCACATGGCGGACGCGCTGGCGATGAAGAAGGCGGCCGAGGCGCAGGCGGCCACGGCGCGCGCGGCGCTGTCCAAGCGGGCCGTCCAGGCCTACACCGACATGGGCTCCCAGTACGAGGCGCTCCTGTCCGCCGGATCGATGAGCGAGTTCTCCGACCGCCTCGCGTTCCTCGGCGCGATCACCCAGAACGACGCGAACGTCGCGAGCCAGGCCGACGCCGCCGCGCAGCAGGCTCAGTGGGCGGCCCAG
>DASYOY010000093.1:0-29347 GCA_036007245.1 Actinomycetota bacterium
CGCGAAGCGGTCATCAAAGCGATCGGTGGCTACCGCGGACGGATGTGGCAGGACATCAGCGTCGTCCGACACCCCAGTGGTGCGCCGTCGATCGCGCTGGCCGGCAACGCGAAGCGCCGCGCCGACGCGCTCGGCGTCTCCCGGGTGCTGCTCACGGTGACCCATGAGAAGACGAACGCCATCGCGTTCGCCGTGGCGGTGACCGACGGATGAAGCCGCTGCTCACGCCAGACGAGGCCCGCGCGCTCGACGCCACGACCCAAGCGGGAGGCACGCCGGCCGCCGTCCTGATGGAGCGCGCGGGCACCGATGTGGCGCGCTCGTGCCTCGACCTGCTCGGCGGTGCCTACGGCCGGCGCGTCGTCGTAGCGTGCGGCACGGGGAACAACGGCGGCGACGGCTTCGTCACGGCGCGGCAGCTCGCGCGTGCGGGTGTTCGCGTCGCGGTGTTCGCGGACGAGACCGGCGGCCTGGCGGGGGAGATGCGCGATCGGCTGGTCCGCGAGACGGATGTGCGTGTTCGTCCGCTCGAACCCGAGGGGATGACGCGGGCGCTGGATCGCGCGGACCTCGCGGTCGATGCGATCGCAGGAACCGGCCTCCACGGCGCTCCCGAAGGATCGTGGGGGGCAGCGATCGACGCGCTGAACGCCTCGAGCGTGCCCGTCGTCGCGGTTGACATCCCGAGCGGTGTCGACGGCGCGACGGGCGCGGCACCCGGCGCCGCGGTCCGGGCCGAGCTCACCGTGACGTTCGGCGCAGCGAAGGTGGGCGTCGTGCTGCTGCCCGGTGCGGAGTTCGCCGGTGCGATCGAGGTCGTCGACATCGGGTTCGACGACGATGCGATGCGGGCCTCGTCGTGGCTCACCGAGCGGGGCGACGTTGCGAGCGTCCTCCCTGCGCGACCGCTCGACGGGCACAAGAGGACGAGCGGCAGCGTGGTTGTGGTCGCTGGCTCGCGGGCGATGACCGGCGCCGCGCGCCTCGTCGCGCGCGCGGCGATGCGGGTCGGGGCGGGGTATGTCGTCGTGGCGCTGCCCGCGTCCATCCTGCCGGTCGTGCAGGCGGATCTGACCGAGGCGGTATTCCTGCCGGTGGCCGAGACCGCCGACGGTTCGATCTCGCCCGATGCCGTCGACGCCGTGATCGAGGCGGCGTCGGGCTCGCACGCGGTCGCGATCGGGCCGGGTCTCTCGCGCGATGCAGGAACCGCGTCGTTCGTGCGCGAGGTCGTGCGCACCTCGCCGGTGCCGCTCGTCGTCGACGCCGACGCGCTCAACGCCTTCGCGTCGGAGGCGGGGTCGATCGGGGACCGCAAGGCGGAGGTGGTACTCACTCCTCATGAAGGCGAGCTCGCGCGGCTGCTCGGTCGCGAGCTGTCGACCGACCGGCTCGCCGACGCGCGCTCGCTGGCAGAGGCCGCCCGCGCCGTCGTGCTCGCGAAGGGGACGCGAACGGTCGTCGTCGATCACTCCGGCGTTGCGCGCGTGAACCCGACCGGCTCGACGGCGCTCGCGACCGCCGGTACCGGCGACGTGTTGACCGGCACGATCGGCGGCCTGCTGGCGCGCGGCCTCGAACCGACCGCCGCCGCGTGGGCCGGCGCGTACCTGCACGGACTCGCGGGCCTCGCCGCCGGCGAACGCACGGGCGACGGCACGGTCGCTGGCGACGTCGCTGACCTGCTTCCCGACGCGATCGCGCGCGTCATGGAGAACGCGTGACCGAGACCCGCTTCCGTCCGACGACCGTCGAGGTGAACCTCGACGCGGTCCGTCACAACGCCGCGGCGCTCAAGCCCGAGGACGCTGAGCTGATGGCGGTCGTGAAGGCGAACGCGTACGGCCACGGCGCCGTCCCGGTCGCCCGTGCCGCTCTCGAGGGTGGCGCGACCTGGTGCGGCGTCGCGTTGGTCGAAGAAGGCCTCGAGCTGCGCACCGCCGGGATCGAGGCGCCGATCCTCGTGCTCTCCGAGTTCCCGCCGGGTGCCGAGGCCGTCGCGCTGGCGCACCGGCTCACGCCGAGCATCTACTCGACGGACGGACTCGAGCGGCTCGCTGCGGGCGGCCACGGCGCGCTGGGCGTGCACGTGAAGGTCGACACGGGGATGCACCGCGTCGGCGTTTGGCCGCCGGAAGACCTGCCGGCGTTCCTCGGTGAGGTCACCAAGGCCGGCCTCGAGATCGAAGGGATCTGGACCCACCTCGCCAAGAGCGAGGACGACGTCGAAACGACGGCCAGGCAGCTCGCGATCTACAACGCCGCACTCGACGCGGCGAAGGCCGCGGGGTTCGTCCCAGGCCTCCGTCATGCGGCGAACAGCGGCGGCGTCCTCAGACACCCCGAGTCGCACTACGACCTCGTGCGGCCGGGGATCGCGCTGTACGGGATCGGGCCGGCCCCCGATGAAGGCGAGGGACTCCGGCCCGCGCTGACCTGGCGTTCCACCGTCGCGTTCGCTCGCCCGCTCGCCGCAGGCGAGCGGGTGAGCTACGGCCTCCGCTACGCGCTCGACCGGGACGCGATGGTGGCCACGGTACCCGTCGGCTACGCCGACGGGTACCCCCGCGCCGCCTCGAGCCGTGCCGATGTCCTGATCCGGGGCCGCCGGTGCCGCGTCGCCGGCAGCGTCACGATGGACCAGCTGATCGTCGACTGCGGCGACCTCCCGGTCGCAGCGGGCGACGAGGTCGTCCTGCTCGGTCGCCAAGGCGACGACGAGATCACCGCCTGGGAGTTCGCGACCAACGCCGACACCATCGCCTACGAGATCGTCACGCGGATCGGCGAGCGCGTGCCGCGCGCCTACAGCGGAGCGAGCGCGTGACGCGGACGCTCGACGTCGTGGCCAACGAGGCGTCGACGTGCACCAAGTGCCGCCTCGCATCCACCCGCACGCACGTCGTCTTCGGCGTCGGCAACCCCAATGCCGATGTCCTGTTCATCGGCGAAGCGCCGGGGCAGAACGAGGACAAGCAGGGCGAGCCGTTCGTCGGCGCGGCCGGCCAGCTGCTCACCCGGATGCTCGGCGAGATCGGGCTCACCCGCGACGAGGTCTACATCGCGAACATCCTGAAGTGCCGCCCGCCCGGCAACCGCGACCCGCAGGAAGACGAGATCGAGACGTGTACGCCGTGGCTCGTCGAGCAGATGTCGCTGATCCAACCCGAGGTGATCGTGACGCTCGGCAACTTCGCGACGAAGTTCGTCCTGCAGACCCAAACGGGGATCACGCGGATGCGCGGCTCGGTCTACCCGTGGCACGGCCGGAAGGTGATCCCGACGTTCCACCCCGCCGCGATCCTGCGTGGCGGCGGCGAGAAGGCCCGGCAGTTCGGCGAGCTCCAGGAGGACTTCGCGCTGATCAAGCGCACGCTCACCGAGCCCGAGCCGCCGCCTGCGCCACCGCCGGTCACGTCGCTCGTCGAGTTCGAGCGAGCGGGCGAAGGAACGCCGGCGGTCACCGACGATCAGCTGGAGCTGTTCTGACGGACCCGCTCGTCCTCGAAGCACCGACCGCCGACGACACGCGCGCCGCCGGCGCCGCGCTCGCGCCGCTGTTGCGCGCGCGCGACGTCGTGGTCCTCACCGGGGAACTCGGCGCGGGCAAGACGACGTTCGTCCAAGGCATCGCGGCAGGGATCGGCGCGACCGAGCATGTCGCCTCGCCGACGTTCACCCTCGTGCGCGAGTACGTGAGCGGTCGGGTTCCCTTGGCGCACGTGGACCTCTACCGGCTCGATCGCGAGCAGGACGTGATCGACCTCGCTCTCGACGAGCTCGAGGACGGCGAGCGCGTGCTCCTGGTCGAGTGGGGCGACCCGGTGGCAGAGCTCCTCGCGGATGACCGACTGCGCGTTGAGTTCGTGGGCATCGACCCCACCGGCGCCGACGAGACCCGCCGCATCACGATCCAACCCAGCGGCAACGCCTGGACCGAGCGGAGCGAGCAGATCGAAGCGGCGCTCGAGCGGTGGTCGGCGTGATCGTGGTCGGCATCGACACCGCGACCCCGCAGGTTTCCGTGGCGATCGGCACGGAGACCGCGATCCTCGGACGCATCCAGATCGCCGGGAAGGCGCGCCAGGAAAGCGTCACGCCCGCGCTGCAGCAGCTGCTCGCCTGGACCGGCGTCGACCTCGAGCGCGTCGGTGGCTTCGCCGTCGGCATCGGCCCGGGCCTGTTCACCGGACTGCGGGTGGGCGTCGAGACGGCGAAGACCCTTGCCCAGATCACCGGCGCGCCGTTGATCGCGGTCCCCAGCATCGACGCGGTCGCGTACGCCGTCCGGCACACCGAGCGGACGATCGCCGCCGTGATCGACGGCCGTCGCAAGGAGGTCTTCGCCGCGCTCTACCGCCCGGTCCCCGGCGGGGTCGTCCGCCTGACCGAGCCTGCGGTGCAGCGGCCCGAGGCGCTCGCCGCCGACCTCCAGGCCGTGCCCGGGGAGGTGCTGGCCGTCGGCGATGGTGCCATCCTGTACCGGGACGTGCTCCGATCGGTGGGGGCTCGGGTGGAGTTCGCCTCGCCCGCGGCCGCGCACCCCGACGCGGCCTCGCTCGTCGAGCTCGCCGTGCCGAGGTTCCTCCGAGAGGAACACGACCAGGTGTTCGACGTCGTGCCGATGTATCTAAGGAAGTCGGATGCTGAGATCGCGTGGGACAGCCGAGCCCGGGGCAGCCAGCCTTGAGGTAACGAAGATGCGCCGCCGCCATCTGCGTGGCGTGATGGCGATCGAACGTCAGGCCTACGCGCGCCCGTGGACGCCCAACCTGTTCGTCGCGGAGATGTCCGAGCCGAACAACCGGAACTACCTCGTGGCGCGCATCGACAAGGACGTCGTCGGGTACGCCGGGCTGATCTGCTACGGCGACGAGGCACACATCACAAACATCGCGGTCGACCCGATGCTCCAGGGCCACGGGATCGCACACCGGCTGCTCGCCGAAGAGATCGTCGCGGCGCGCGAGATGGGAGCCACGGCCGTTTCGCTCGAGGTCCGCGTGACGAACTGGCGCGCCCAGCGGGTGTACGCCCGGTTCGGCTTCCACCCGGTGGGGATCCGTCGCAACTACTACGCGGAGCTGCACGAGGACGCGCTGATCATGTGGACCGACGACGTCCGTGATCGTGCCTATCGCCGGCGGCTGAACGCGATCGTCCAGAAGCTCCCCGAGGGTATCCGCCCGCAAGCGGGCACCTTGTGATCACGCTCGGCATCGAGACCTCCTGCGACGAAACCGCGGTCGCGATCGTCGAGGACGGCTTCGCGCTCCGGACCAACCTGATCGCGCGCCAGGAGCACCTGCACGAGCGGTTCGGCGGGGTCGTGCCCGAGGTCGCGGCGCGTGCGCACGTCGAGGCGCTCAACCCGCTGCTGGCCCAGGCCCTGGACGAGACCGGCCTTGACCACGGCGACCTCGACGGCGTGGCGGTCACGGTCGGACCCGGGCTGGTCGGGGCGCTGCTGGTCGGGATGGCGGCCGCCAAGGCGATCAGCCTGGCAGCCAAGAAGCCGTTGGTGGGCGTGAACCACCTCGAGGCGCATTACTGGGCCAACTTCCTGGAGCACGGGAAGCCCGAGCCGCCGTACGTGACGCTGATCGTCAGTGGTGGTCACACGATGCTGGTCCACGTGCCCGAACTCTTCCGGCACGTGGTGCTCGGCCAGACGCTTGACGATGCAGCGGGGGAGGCCTTCGACAAGGTCGCGCGGATGCTCGGGCTGGGGTTCCCAGGCGGCCCGGCGCTCGATGCTGCCGCGCGCACCGGCGATCCCACCGCGATCCGGTTCCCGCGCGCGATGGAGGACTCGGGCGACCTCGACTTCTCGATGAGTGGGTTGAAGACCGCCGTCCTGCGGTACGTCAAGGGCGAACGTGCGGCCGGTCGCGACATCGACGTGCCCGACCTCGCGGCGAGCTTCCAGGAGGCGATCGTCGACGTGCAGGTGACCAAGACCATCGAGGCCGCGCGGCGCACCGGCGTCCAGCGCGTGTTGATGGGCGGCGGCGTGGTCGCCAACACCCGCCTGCGCGAGCGCCTCGTCGCCGACGGGTCGAGCGCGGGCCTCGAGGTGCTCGTCCCATCGCTCGCGCTCTGCACCGACAACGCTGCCATGGTCGCGTGCCTGGGCGCCGCGCGCCTGGAACGGGGAGACCGGTCCGGGTTGGACATCGCCGCGGACCCCAACCTACCCTTGACGCTGTGACCACGATCCTGGTGACCGGGGGCGCCGGGTTCATCGGCTCGAACCTGGCCGATCGCCTCCTGGCCGAAGACCATCGCGTGATCGCGGTCGACGATCTCTCAACCGGCCGCATCGCCAACCTGGGCGACGCGCGCACCTACGGCAAGGCCTACACGTTCTTCAACATGGACGTGCGCGCCGGCGGCCTGCTGTCGCTGTTCGAGCGGCACAAGCCTGAGATCGTGTTCCACCTCGCGGCGCAGGCCGGCGTGCGCCCGTCGCTCGACGCGCCCGTCAACGACGCCGGCATCAACATCATGGGCACGCTCAACGTGCTCGAGTGCGCGATCAAGGTCGAGGCACGCAAGGTGATCTACGCGGCGAGCGGCGGCACGATCTACGGCGAGCCGAAGCGCCTGCCCGCCAAGGAATCCACCGCGCAGGGGTCGTATCCTGCGAGTCCGTACGGCATCTCCAAGAAGGTGGCGCTCGACTACCTCGGCTTCTATCAGCGCTATCGCGGGCTGGACTTCACCGCGTGCGCGCTCGCGAACGTGTACGGCCCTCGGCAGGACCCCTACGGCGAGGCAGGCGCGGTGTCGATCTTCGCCTCGGCGATGCTCGCGGGGAAGGTCCCGACGATCTACGGCGACGGCAATCAGACACGCGACTACGTGTTCATCGACGACGTCGTGCACGCGTTCGTGCAGGCGATGGACCGCGGCTCGGGCAAGCTCGTGAACATCGGGACCGGCCTGGAGACGAGCGTCAACGGGCTGTACGGGCTTTTGTCGCAGATCATCGGGTTCGGCGAGGAGGCCGCGCACGGGCCGCTGCCGCCGGGCGATCTCCGCCGGATCGCCCTCGACATCTCCGTCGCAGCCAAGGCGCTCGCCTGGAAACCGTGGACACATCTCGAAGACGGCTTGGCCGAGACCGTCGCCTACCTGAAGGGGATCTGATGGCAGACGCCCGCATCGCCGCGGTCAACGACGCCTCCGGCAAGCTTGCCGAGCGCGTCGCCGCGTTCGTGAAGAAGGAGCGCCTGCCCGGCGCAGCGTGCGGGGTCGTCGTCGACGACACGCTCGCGTGGAACACCGGCTACGGCTACGCCGACGTGCAGGCCAAGCGGCCGCACGACGCGCAGACCTTGTTCCGCATCGCGTCGATCACGAAGACGTTCACCGCGACCGCGATCATGCAGCTCCGCGACGAGGGCAAGCTCCATCTCGACGACCCCGCCGTTGCGTACCTGCCCGAGCTCCGCGACGCGACGAGCCCGTTCGGCATGATCGAGACGGTCACGATCCGCCGGATGCTGTCGCACGAATCGGGGCTGATGGGCGACCCGCCCGGCGCGCGGTGGTTCCACGACATCTACGAGGCGTCGCCGGCGGCCAACCTCGCGAAGGGCGCGGAGATCTCGACCAAGATCCCGCCGAACATCCAGCAGAAGTACTCCAACCTCGCGTTCCAGCTGCTCGGCGAGATCGTCTCGCGCTTGGACGGCCGGCCCTTCCCCGAGGCGATCCAGGCGCGGATCCTCGATCCTCTCGGGATGTCGTCCAGCGGCTTCCATCCGTTGCCGCCAGAACTGCTGGCACGGCGAGCGGTGGGGTACAAGCCGCGCTGGCTGTCGGACACGTTCGAGCCGTTCAGCTTGACCTTGACCGAGTTCCCGCTGGCGGAGGGCGGCCTGCAGTCCAGCGTCGACGACGTCGCGAAGTGGCTGTCGGCGCAGTTCCCGATGGAGAAAGCAGCCGAAGGCCACAAGACGGTGCTGTCCGACGAGACGCTTCGGGAGATGCAGCGCCCGCGCTACCTCGAGGGGGACAAGTGGGAGGAGGCCTGGGCGATCGGGTGGTATGCCGTACGAAAGGGCGAGACGGTGTGGCTCCAGCACTCGGGCGGTCTGCCCGGGTTCATCACGAACGCGTGCTTCCGCGCCCAGGAGCGCGTCGGCGCGATCGCGCTGCTCAACGGGGTGGCCACCGCGTCCGACCTGGCGATGGAGCTCGGCGCGATCGCCCTCGAAGCCGTGCGCGGCGCGGCCGTCGACTATGAGCTCCCCGACGCGATGCCCGACGCATACGCGCGGCTGCTCGGGATCTACGGCGAGCCGATGGAAGCACTGCTGATGCGCCTGGAGTGGCGCGACGGCAAGCTCGTCCTGCGCGACCCCGAGGAACCCGACGAGACGCTCACGTTGCTTGCGACCGACGATCCGATGCGCTTCACCGTCGATTGGTTCGCCCGCGAGTCGGGCGAGCCCGTCGAGTTCCATTCGGACGCCGACGGCCGCGTGACCGGGGTCACGGTCGGTCCGTACACGTTGCAGCGGTTCGAGCCGATCGGCGAGCCGGCGGTCTCGTAGCCACGATGGCGGTCGACGTCCGGTATCGCAACGCGTACGCCGACGCGTCGTGGACGCCGTTCTGGCTCGATCGCACCGACCGGCCGGGAGCGCGCGCAGGGCTCGAAGGCGAGCGCACCGCGGACCTAGTGATCATCGGCGCGGGGTTCACCGGGCTCTGGGCCGCTGTGCAGGCGCTCGAAGACGTGCCCGGCCGCGAGGTCGTCGTCCTGGAAGGGGAGCGGATCGCGTTCGGCGGCTCGGGCCGTAACGGCGGCTTCTGCGACCGCTCGCTCACGCACGGGCTCGAGAACGGTCGGTCGCGGTTCCCCGATGAGATCGAGCGGATCGAGCGCGAGGGGCAGGAGAACTTCGACGGGATCGCGGACACGATCGCCCGCGAGGCGATCGATTGTTCGTGGGAGCCGAGCGGCACACTGATCGCCGCGACCATGCCGCATGCGGTGCCGTGGTGCGCGAGCGCGGTCGAGAGCCTGACCGAGTTCGGCTACGACGCCGAGCTGCTGGACCGCGAAGCGGTGCGTGCCGAGGTCGACTCGCCGACGTACCTCGCCGGGTTCTGGAAGCGGACGGGCGCGGCGCAACTCGATCCGGCACGTCTGGCGTGGGGACTCGCCGCGCTCGCCGAGCGGCTCGGCGCGACGATCCATGAGCGCACGCGCGCGACCGCGATCGAGGAGGACGGCGACACGGTGGTGGTCCGCACGCCGCTCGGCCGCGTTCGCGCGCGGCGCGCGATCCTCGCGACGAACGCGTTCCCGCCGCTGGCGGAGGAGATCCGCCGCTACGTGCTCCCGGTGTACGACCACGTCTTGATGACCGAGCCGTTGTCGGCCGAGCAGATGGCCTCGATCGGCTGGACGCATCGCCAGGGATTGGCCGACATGGCCAACCAGTTCCACTACTACCGGCTCACCGACGACGACCGGATCCTCTGGGGCGGGTACGACGCCGTCTACCACTGGAACAACGGCCTCGATCCACGGTTCGAACGGCGCGACGCGACGTACTCGATGCTCTCGCAGCAGTTCTTCGAGACGTTCCCGCGGCTCGAAGGGGTGCGGTTCACGCATGCATGGGCCGGTGCGATCGATACGTGCAGCCGATTCAGCGTGTTCTTCGGACGGAAGTTCGATGGCAAGCTCGCGTACGCCGCGGGCTACACCGGCCTCGGCGTGGGCGCCACGCGCTGGGGTGCTCGGGTGTGTCTCGACCTGGTCGACGACCTTGGGACCGCGCGCACGCAGCTCTCGCTGGTTCGGAAGAAGCCGTTGCCGTTCCCGCCGGAGCCGTTCCGGTCGGCCGGCGTGTGGGTGACCCGCCGCGCGCTTGCTCGGGCCGACCGTCGCGAGGGCAGGCGCGGCCCGTGGCTCAAGCTGCTCGACGCGGTCGGCCTCGGCTTCGACAGCTGACCGTTACATCCGCGGCAGGCGCACGACCGACCAGACCGCGAACGCCAGCAGCGCCAGCGCGAGGACGTTCGCGGCGATGCGCACCCCGTGCACCGAGAACCGCTGCGCGATCCCGATCAACAGCAGGACCGATGCGAACAGGACCGTAGCGCGGATGTACTCGTTCGCGGTGTCGCGCGCGTCGGAGCCTTCGATCAGGAGCGCGCCGGCCTGCGCGTTCATCTGGGCCGCCTGCGTCAGGTCGGCCGTCGTGAACCCCGTCATCGCTGCCGGTCCGGCCGGTGCGTTCGGATCGCCGAACGGATCCATCGCGAGCCACTGATGGAACGCGCTCGCGTACTCTGGGGTGAACCTCGCTTCGAGCTCCGCCTGGAGCGATCGATCGCCGGCGTGATGCGCCTGGAGCCACGCCGTGAAGATCGTCGCATCGGCGACAAGGATCTGACCCGCACGCGTTCCTATCTCGTCGGCCTGCAGGCGGATGCTGGATGCTTCCGCGTAGAGCTCCGACTGGCGCCCGCCCCACTTGGTGCCCTGGTAGCCGCTCCACGCCGTGACGATCGCGACGATCGACAGCACCACGACCTCGATGATCTCGATGCGTTTCGTGCGCCCGTCCTTCGCAGGCGACACGGCCGCCTGTTCGCTCACGGAGGCGGCCCCGGCAAGACGTTGATGGCGCGCGCGATCACGAGGATGGCGGTGACGAGGGACAACACCGACTCGGCCATCATCGCCATCTTCGCCCACGCCTGAAGGGGCAGCGTGTCCGTCGGGCTGAACGCGGTCGCGTTCGTGAAGGACAGATACAGGTAGTCGTGGTAGCGCGGCATCCAGTCCGCCGACACGAGCTCCGGTGTCGCGTTCTCGGGGAAGGCGAAGCTCGGCGCGACGCCCGACCCCGCGGCGCGCTCGGCCGGTCCGCCGCGATCGAGGATCCAGAACCAGAAGCTGAACGTGATCACGTTGCTGACCCAAAGCGCAGCGCCGCGGCCGAGCAGGGCATTGGCATCGACGGTCCTGATGTTCGTGTCGATGATGTCGACGACCAACACGACGATGCCCGCGAGCGTCGCGACAGTCATCACGCCGATCAGGGCGATCGTCGCGCGGCGCGATCCGCGACCCCGCGCATCGATGCGACCGGGGTCGCGGATCATCAGCACGCCGAGCAGGACGAGCTCGACCAACGGGAACAGCCACCGTGGGGCGATGCGTCCGGCCTCAGGGGCGATCAGTTGCAGGAAGGCGGCGACCAGCACCGCGGCGGCCATCGGCCATCGGCGCTCGGCGGTCGGCGAAGCCTGTGGTCGCGTGCCCTCTGCGATGACGGTCCCCCCTGGTTCGGGCGCAAGGATAGGACGCCCACGGCGCGACGTTCTACGCTGCCTGTCATGGAGACCTGGGACGCGATCCGATCGCGCCGGAACACGCGCGAGTATCAGGACCGGCCGATCGATCGCGCCGACCTCGACCGGATCCTCGAGGTCGGCCGGCGCGCCCCGTCCTCGATGAACGAGCAGCCGTGGGACTTCATCGTCGTGACCGACCGAGCCACCTTGGAGCGGATGGCCGACCTCTGGCGGTGGGGCGCCCACATCCGTGGCGCGGCCGCCGCGATCGCGTTGCTGTCTCCGGCCTCCGGCGACCCAGAAGCACGCGAGACCTTCGCCTTCGACCTCGGGCAGGCGTCGATGAGCATGATGCTCGCCGCCGCCGACCTCGGGATCGGCAGCTGCCACTCATCGGTGGGAAAGCAGGAGGAGGCGCGGGATGTCCTCGGGTTCCCGCAGGATCGCGAGGCGGTGATCTTGTTGTCGCTCGGCTACCCGGCTCGACCGCTGACGCCGATCGAGCATCCGAAGAGACGTCCGGCCGACGAGGTCATCCACCGCGAACACTGGTGAACCTGTGACCGTCATCCCGTTCTACGGGGCCGACGATCCCGCGATGTTCGCCATCGAGCGCGCGGCGATGGACCGCGACGGCCATATCGTTCGCGCGCTCGACGAAGTCCTCCCGGGCGGCCGTGTGCTCGATGTGGGTGCAGGCGACGGGTTCACCGCCGAACGGTTGAGCGCGTCGCGCCGGATCGTCGCGCTCGAGCCGAGCGCCGGGATGATCGGCGAACGGGAGCTGACGTGGGTCCGTGGTGACGCCGAGCATCTCCCGTTCGCCGACGCCAGCTTCGACGGCGCCTACGCAACCTGGGCGTACTTCTTCTCGCGGGACTGGGATCCGACGCCCGGCATCGCAGAGCTCGATCGCGTGGTCCGCTCGGACGGACCGCTCGCGATCGTCGACAACCTCGGTGCCGACGCGTTCGCGGCGATGGCCGATGCCGACATCAGCGCCGACCCTGGCTGGTGGGAGGCGCACGGCTTCGAGATGCGTGCGATCGAGACCGCGTTCCGCTTCGAGGACCTCGACGAGGCGCGGCGCCTGCTCGGCTTCTTCTTCGGCGAACGCGGCGTCGAAGGCGCGTCGCTCGAGGTCCCGTTCCGGGTCGGCGTGTTCACGAGGCTCAGCCTCGGCGCTTGACCAGGCCCGAGATGGCGGGCATCATGCGCTCCGACGTGCCAAGGCTCTAGCGACATACCACGACCGCACACGGACCACGCGTGGTCCGTGTTCCGCCGACGCGTGGTGCCGCCGCTGGAGCCTATTCCTTGCTCCGACCGTGAGCGCACATGCGTCCGTCCGAAGGACCTCCGATGAGGCAGAACGCTGCGACCGCGTACGCGATCTACGTCGCCGGCGACGGGTTCTTGTTCCGGATGATCTTCACCGTGTACTCGATCTTCGTCGTGCTCACGCTCGGCTTCACGCCGTTCCAGCTCGTGCTGCTCGGCACGATCCTTGAGGGCACCTACCTGCTGTGCGAGGTTCCGACCGGCGTCGTCGCGGACACCGTGAGCCGGCGACTGTCGGTCGTGATCGGGCTGGTGGGATCCGGGCTCTCGTTCCTGGTGCTCGGCCTCTCGCACTCGTTCCTCGTCGTGGCGCTGACACAGGTGATGTGGGGTTTCTTCGCGTCGTTCCAGAGCGGCGCCGACGTTGCATGGCTCACCGACGAGCTGGGGGAAGAGGCCGCCCGGCCGCATTACCTGCGTGGCTCGCAGATCGGGAACGCCGCCGCGCTCGCTGGCATCGTGGTCGGCATCGCGCTCGCGACCATCAACTACCGGTTGCCGATCATCCTCGCCAGCCTCGGGGTCATCGTGTTCGGTCTCGCGATGTTGTTCGTGATGCCCGAGGAAGGCTTCGAGAAGAAGGAGCGCGCCGAGGGCGAGCGGATCCACACGGGCATGGTGAACACCTTCAGGAACGGCGTGCGCCAGGTGCGAGCACAGCACGTGCTCGTCCTGATCCTCGGCGTCGCCGCGCTGCACGGCGCGTCGACGGAAGGGTTCGACCGGCTCGCCGACTTCCATCTGTTGAAGGACATCGGGCTGCCGGCGATCGGCAACCTCGACCGGATCGTGTGGTTCGGCGTGATCGACGGCGTCGCCCTGATCCTGGGGATCGTCGCGCTTGCGATATTCAAGCGACGGTCGCACCTGAACGGCCATGCGCACGTCGCGCGGATCCTGCGCGTCATCGATCTCGTGCTGATCGCGGCCGTCGTGGCATTCGGCCTTGCCGGTGTGTTCTGGCTGGCGCTGCTCGCCATGTGGATCGTGGCAGCGATCCGCACCATCCGCGAGCCGATCTTCGATGCCTGGGTGAACCAGGGGCTCGACCCGTCGACGCGTGCCACGATCAACTCGATGGGGGCGCAGTCCGATGCGATCGGCCAGGCCGCGGGTGGCCCGGCGCTCGGCCTGATCGGCAACGCCTCCGTGCCCGCCGCGCTCGTGGTCTCGGGGTTCCTTCGCCTGCCGGCACTCCTTCTGTACGCCCGTGCGATCAAGCGTGGCACGGTGGGAACTGCCGCACCGACCGAGGAAGCGTTGGAGCTCGAGGAATGACGAAGGCGCCCGAGGCGTTCAGCTTGGCGTGATGGACGAACCGGCCCGCATGCCCACGGTCTACCTCGGCCACGGCGCGCCGCCGTTGGTCGACGACCAGTTGTGGGTCTCGCAGCTCCAGGGTTGGGCTACGGAGATGCCCAAGCCCAAGCAGATCCTGGTCGTCTCGGCCCACTGGGAGTCGGCGCCGCTGACCGTTGGGGCGACCGACGGCAAGACGCCGCTGACCTATGACTTCTATGGGTTCCCGCAGCGCTTCTACGACATGACCTACTGGTCGCCCGGCGCGCCGGAGCTCGCGGCGAACGTCAAGGCCATGATGCCCGACACCGAGCCCGTCGCGGAGGCACCCGACTACGGCCTGGATCACGGGGCGTTCGTGCCCTTGCTCGTGATGTATCCCGAGGCCGACATCCCGGTGTTGCAGATCTCGATGCCCGACCTCGACCCGGAGCACCTATTCTCGATCGGGCAGCGGCTGCGGCCGCTCCGCGACGAGGGCGTGCTGATCATGGGATCGGGCTTCATGACGCACGGGTTGCCGTTCCTCCGCGATTGGCGTCCCGACGCCGAACCGCCCGGCTGGTCGCGTGAGTTCGACCTGTGGGCGGCCGAGTCGCTGGACCAGGGAGCGATCGACCGGCTGATGGACTTCCGGACGGCGCCGGGCATGCCCTACGCGCATCCGACGGTCGAGCATTTCGCGCCGCTGTTCGTGACGCTCGGCGCGGCGAGTGACCCCGAGGCCAGCCCCGAGACCGAGATCGACGGCTTCTTCCTGGGCCTCGCGAAGCGTTCGTTCCAGATGGCCTGAGCGTCGGACGGGCGGCCTACCTGCCCAAGTGACGACGGAAGACGGATGCATCCGCAAGATCGTCGTGGCAGGATGTGCCGTCCCATGGCCAAGGGGAACGCTGATGCGTCGCTCGCTGCTATTCGGTCTCGCTCTCCTGTTGATCGGCTCGCTCGCGCTAGTGACGTCGCCTGGCGCCGTTGCGGGAAGCGGCCCAGGGACGACGGTCGGGCCAGTGGTCGCCGATGGGTCCGGTGCACACGGAGCGGGTCTCGGGGTCACCGGGGCCCTCCCGCTGCACGCCCAGGCACTCGCCACGGCGAAGCTGCATGCCGATGAGCGCGCACTCGGAAACGCCCGCCTGTCCGGCGGCACCCCGGTCTCGACGCTCGGATGGAGCGGCGCGACCGACTCACAGGTCACCCCTCCCGACACGACGGGTGCGATCGGCCCGAACAGCTACATCGAGCTGATCAACCTTCAGTACGAGATCTTCAACCGGAGTGGCAGCGTCATCTCCGCGGGGCCGATCGAGAACATCACCGCGGGAAGCCACGCATGTCTCACCGACCCCCAGATCATCTGGGACCCCGATCGCCAGCAGTTCTTCTACTCGATCCTCGACACGTGCAACGAGACGTTCGATCTCGGGTTCTCCAAGACGGCGAACCCGACCGGCGGGGGCGCGTCTCAGTGGTGCCAGTACAGCGCATTCCAGTACGGCTCGCAGCTGCCCGACTTCCCCAAGCTCGGCGATTCGCGTGATTTCATCTTCATCGGTTCGAACGTGTTCACGAACGCGATCTTCACCTACATCTACGACCGCTCAGACGTCGCCTGGATCAACAAGAGCGACCTCAGCTACAACGCGTCAACCGACACCTGCAACTACTCCGGGATCCGAGCCGGCGTGTTCACGGGCGTGACCGATGCGTTCGGTGCCCTCGCCTCGACCCCGGTTCCCGCGAACAACGTGGAGTACAAGGACCCGAACGGGTACGTGGTCGCCGATCCCGACGCATCGAGCCAGCCGAACGGGGTGGCGACCCATCTCACCCTCTTCACGATCGGCAACGACGGGAGCGGCAACGCCGCGCTTGTCTCGACGAAGAACGTGCCCCTGGCGACCGGGTACTCCGTGCCGGCGAACGCGCCGCAGCCCGGGACGAAGAAGAAGATCGACACCTCCGACGGTCGCCTGACGCAAGCGGTGGCTGCCGTTGACCCGGTGGCCGGGCAGATGGCCATCTGGACCCAGCACACCGTGTTCGGTGGTGCGGGTGCGCAGGTGCGCTGGTACGAGATCTCGGCCGCGACCGGCGCGCTGCTGTCGTCGGGCACGGTGTCGAACGGATCGCTCTACGCGTTCAACGCGGCGATCTCGCCGGATCGTGCCGTCACGCCGACCGGTCAGCGTTTCGGAGGGTCGATGGCGCTGACCTTCAACACCTCCGGGAGTGGCAAGGGGAACTTCCCGGCGATCCGGTACGTGACCAAGCCTGCAGGCGGCGCGCAGACCGCGTGGCCCGGCGTCCTCGTCGTGCAGTCGCCTGGGCGCAACGTCGACTTCAGTTGCGCGACCGGGCCGTGTCGGTGGGGAGACTACGCGGGCGCGAGCCCTGATCCGACGCCTGCGGGGTCGAGCGGCGGCACTGTGTGGCTGGCGAACCAGTGGAACAAGGCGTCCACGACGAGCAACGACGTGGATTGGCGGACCCAGATCTTCAGCGTCTCGCCCTGATCGCACGAAGCCTCTCAGTGCGATCGGCCGGCGGCGACGGTCCTCCTCGATGACCGGAGCTGCATCTTGGAGGGTGCGGGATACGCTGTCCCGCATGCAGACCGAGGAGGACGCGCCCGTCGCGGCTGGCTGATGGTCGTCATCGACCGGGAAACGATCGGGCGGTTCTCCGACGAGGAGCGCATACAGGCCGCCGCGTTCGCGCACCGTCGCTATGTCCGATGGGTCTGGCGCCAAGGGTTGTACGCCGTCGCGTTCATCGGCGTCTTCGTCTCCGGAACCGCCAGGACCATGTCGACGGAGTCGTCGGGCACGCAAGCGGTGTGGAACATCGCGGCGCTATGCCTCGCGATCGGATGGGCGTTGTCTCTCCCGGTCGCGTTCATCGGCGCTCGGGACGAACGGGAGCAGGGCCTCGCGCACGGATGGCGCCAGATCCCCGTTCGGTCGCTGGTGTGGGGGTTACTCCTCATCCTCATCGGCCCGGCCTGGATGCAACAGGTCTGGGACGTCGTCGTGTCCGGATATGGCCAGATGACCTCGGCGATCATCTGGCTGCCGATCGGACTCCTCGTGGTGCCGTTGATCGTCACCGCGTCCGCGCACAAGGTCGACGATCCGCCGACCGTTGCGCGGCTCGCCAGCCTCATCCGACGCTCGCGCGTCCGGCTCGACGGCGTCAGGATCCGCAAGGTGATGCAGGGGACGCGCCGGCAGAACGCGTTCGTGATCGGCGTGTGGCCGACGCGCCGGTTGGTCGTGTTCGACACGCTCGCCGCCGACGGCCCGATCTCGCTCGATGCTGCCGTGGCGCACGAGCTCGGGCACATGCGCTTGCACCACACGATCAAGCGACTTGCCGTGTTCATCCTCGTGTTCGGCGCGGTGTTCGTGGCGACGGTGTTGCTTGTGGATCAGCTGCCCGAGCTGTTCCTCCGGCTGGACATCCCTTGCCTCAGCATGATCTTCCCCGGGTGTCGGGCATTCCTTGCGCCCGATCCGACCTACGTCCCCCTGGTGCTGCTCGTGTGGGGCGCGCTCGGGATCCTGCTTCGCCCGATCCTGGTGGGCTTCATCCGGAACCAGGAGCGCCACGCGGATCTGTTCGGCGTGCGGCTCACGCGGGACCCGCTTGGCTTCGCGCTGCTGCTCCAGCGGCTGGCTCTGTCCAACATGGCCGATCTTGACCCGAGCCGGGTCTCACGGCTGCTCTTCGCGACGCACGGCAGCATCCCGGATCGCATCGCGTGGGTGCGATCGGAGCCGCTCCCGGCGCTCGTTGAGCCCCCGCCGCCTGCCGAGAGAGCGCCGTCAGCCGAACCCGTGATGCCCGCGCCCCCGAACGCGGGCTAGGCGGTTCCCAACGCGGTGCACGTCGGCCCGTTCCCCGATTCCGAATCGAACTGGATCGTGTGGCCCTCCCACTGGATCCGGCACGCGAGGAACCCACCGGTCGAGCCGCCCGCGGTGACGCCGAGCTGAGAGCCATCGGGGACCGTGAGCGTCGTCGACCACGGGAGCGTGACCGTCTGCCGGTGCTGGCCATCGGGCGCCGTGTAGACCACCTCGGCCGTTCCGCTCCCGGTGACCTGGTACGTGATCGAGTGCGGGCTCGTCGAGGTCAGGTAGGAGATGATCCACCTGTTCGCGTAGGCGATGCCCGCGGTCATCACGAGGAACACGCCGATCAGGATCAATGCGAGCTTCAGGCCCCGGGGCATGCCGGGCGACTTGGCAGGGCCGACCGGCGCCGGTGGGATGGGAGGTTGCTGCATAGGGCAGTCTTTGCTGCCCTCTCCGCAAGGTCAACGGCCTCGCCTTGTCGGCTGGCACTCGCCTGGCTATCCTGTTAGCACTCAGACCCGGGAGTGCTAACCGACTTCCGGGCGCCCAGATGGACCCCAGCAGAAGGAGGGACCCAGGAGATGGCGGACTTCAAGCTCCAGCCGCTCGAGGACCGGATCGTCGTGCAGGCGAACGAGGGTGACCAGACCACCGCGTCGGGCCTCGTGATCCCCGACACCGCCAAGGAGAAGCCCCAGGAGGGCACCGTCGTGGCCGCCGGCCCCGGTCGGTGGAACGAGGACGGCGACGGCCGCGTTGCGCTCGACGTCAAGGTCGGCGACATCGTGATCTATTCCAAGTACGGCGGGACCGAGGTCAAGGTCGACGGCGAGGAGTATCTGATCCTTTCCGCCCGCGACGTCCTCGCGACGCTCAAGAAGTAAGGGAGGCTCGCTTTGGCTTCGAAGTTGCTGAGGTTCGGCGAGGAGGCTCGTCGCGGGCTGGAGGCCGGCGTCGACAAGCTCGCCGACGCGGTCGCCATCACGCTCGGCCCAAAGGGGCAGAACGTGGTGCTCGACAAGAAGTGGGGCGCCCCCACGATCACCAACGACGGTGTGACGATCGCCAAGGAGGTCGAGCTCGAGGACCCCTGGGAGAACATGGGCGCTCAGCTGACCAAGGAGGTCGCCACCAAGACGAACGATGTCGCCGGTGACGGCACGACGACGGCCACCGTCTTGGCACGAGCCATGGTCAAGGGCGGCATGAAGAACGTTGCCGCCGGCGCCAACCCGATGGCTCTCAAGCGGGGCATCGAGAAGGCCGTCGAGGCCGCCGTCGAGGCGATCAAGAACCAGGCCAAGGACGTGGAGTCCAAGGACGAGGTTGCGCAGGTGGCGTCGATCTCGGCGGCCGACGCCGCGATCGGTCAGACGATCGCCGAGGCGCTCGACAAGGTCGGCAAGGACGGTGTGATCACGGTCGAGGAGTCGAACACCTTCGGCATCGAGCTCGAGTTCACCGAGGGGATGCAGTTCGACAAGGGCTACATCTCGCCGTACTTCGTCACCGACCCCGAGCGGCAGGAAGCGGTCATCGACGACCCCTACCTGTTGATCGTGAACAAGAAGATCTCCAGCGCGCAGGAGCTCCTGCCGGTCCTCGAGAAGGTCCTGCAGTCCGGCAAGCCGTTGGTAGTCATCGCCGAGGACGTCGACGGGGAGGCGCTCGCCACGCTCGTGGTGAACAAGATCCGCGGCACGTTCAACGCGATCGCGATCAAGGCGCCGGGCTTCGGCGACCGCCGCAAGGCCATGCTCCAGGACATCGCGATCCTCACGGGCGGTCAGGTGGTCTCCGAGGAGGTCGGCCTGAAGCTCGAGAACGTGACGACCGACCTGATGGGACACGCGCGCAAGGTGGTCGTGACCAAGGATGACACGACGATCATCGAGGGCGCCGGCTCCGCCGACGACGTCTCGGGCCGGATCAACCAGATCAAGGCTGAGATCGAGAACACGGACTCCTCCTGGGACAAGGAGAAGCTGCAGGAGCGGCTGGCGAAGCTCTCTGGCGGCGTGTCCGTGATCAAGGTCGGCGCGGCCACCGAGGTCGAGCTCAAGGAGAAGAAGCACCGCATCGAGGACGCTGTATCCGCGACCCGCGCGGCGGTGGAAGAGGGCATCGTCCCGGGCGGCGGCGTCACGCTGATCCGTTCCGAGGGTGCGCTCGACAAGCTCGATCTCGAGGGCGACGAGGCGACCGGCGCGAGGATCGTTCGCGCCGCCCTGCAGGAGCCGACGCGGCGCATCGCGCAGAACGCCGGTTACGAGGGCGCCGTCATCGTGAGCCAGACCCGGACCGAAGGCGACGGCCGCGGCTTCAACGCCGCGACCGGCGAGTGGGTCGACATGATGAAGGCCGGGATCGTCGATCCCACCAAGGTCACCCGCTCGGCGCTGCAGAACGCGGCCTCCATCGCGGCGATCGTGCTCACGGTCGAGTCGGCCGTGGTCGAGAAGCCGGAGGACGAGGAGCCCGAGGCCGCAGGCGGCCACGGGCACGCGCACTAGCTCGAACTCCTCACCTGCGTCACCGAAGGGGCGGCCCGAAGGGCCGCCCCTTCTGCGTGGGCTCCCACGTGCCACTCACCTGATCTTCAGCTGCGCTCGGTGTGCTGGTCACCGAGAGGGAAGGAGGTGATCGGGATGACCAGCACGATCCGCAAGGCGGCCGTCGCCGCTGCGCTCGCGAGCGGGTTGGTGATCGGCGGCGTGGGCGTCACTCAGGCGTTCGCGCAGAGCTCGTCACCCTCCGCCAGTTCGACGGCGAACGGCGGCAGCAACAGCTCGGGCTCGAACGCGAACAGGTCGGGGAACACCGACAACTGTCCGCAGCACAACTCGAGCAGCTCGAGCTCTTCTAGCACCACCAGCGCCTGACCCAGCGGGCGGGGCCGTCCTCGGGCGACCCGCCCGCACCTCTCCTTCGTCGCCGCTAGGGTCGTTGCG
The DNA here is from genome assembly GCA_036007245.1 of Actinomycetota bacterium. GTDB lineage: Bacteria > Actinomycetota > UBA4738 > UBA4738 > HRBIN12 > AC-51. The sequence continues at coordinate 20,777 of DASYOY010000093.1, forward strand.
TTCGTCACCCGAGGAGGGGCGCATGAAGAAGGTGGGACGCACTGTCTGTCTGCTGATGGTGGGAGCGCTGATCGCACTCGCCGTGGACGGCGCGATCGCGTCGCCGAACCCGGAGAACGCCACCGGCAACCGCATCTCGCAAGTCAAAACGAAGTACGGCGACATCTCGATCGGATCGACCGGCCCGTGGGTCCTCGTCGACAAGACGAAGATGACGATCCCCGCCGGGACGCACGCATTCTTCGACGTCCGTCCCGACGTGTGGGGCTACTGCACAGGGAACGCGTCGACGACCGGTTCCTGCCTGATCCGGGTTCTGGTGAACGGCGTGGAGGTTGGTCCGACCGACCTCGAGTACGTCACCGAGCAGGACACCTCGAACGGGAACAGCAGCGAGGGGCAGTGGATGTTCGAGCGGTCGAGCAAGCCATTCGGACCCGGGACCTATCGGATCAGAGTGGAGCACGGCGCCATCGGCGACCCGAGCACGTACTTCGGGATCACCGCCTGGCACGTCACGTTCGAGCGCGTTACCGTCTAGGAGCTGGTTCCGGCCGGCGGTCCTAGACTGCCGACATGCTGGAACAACACCTGCGGAGCTGGGACGGCGAAGAGCTCGTTGCCCGCTTCGACAAGGCGACATCGACCTGGATGTTCATCGGCGTGCACTCCACGGCGCTGGGTCCGGCGATGGGCGGCACACGGATGAAGTCGTATCCGTCGCCGGACGACGCCGTCCGCGACGTGCTCCGCCTCTCGCAGGCGATGAGCATGAAGCAGGCGGCCGCCGGCCTCCCGTACGGCGGAGGGAAGGCCGTGCTCGCGGTTCCGGCGGTGCCGGACCGAGGCACACCCGAGCGTGCCGCGATGCTCGATACGTACGCCGCGTTGGTCGACTCGCTCCACGGCACCTACGTGACCGCCGCCGACATGAACACGGGCCCCGCCGACATGGACGCGATCGGCGAGCGCACGCCGCACGTGCTCGGCCGCTCGCCGACGAACGGCGGCGCGGGCGACCCGGGGGAGGGGACCGCGATCGGGCTGTTCCACGCCGTCCGCGCCACGTGCCGGCGCGCGTTCGGAAGCGACGATCTTTCGGCCCGCACGGTCGCGGTTCAGGGCGTGGGGTCGGTCGGCGCGCGCCTGATCGCCGAGCTGCTCGATGCCGGCGCGAAGGTCATGGCCGCCGACTACGACGCCGCTCGCGTCGCCGCGACCGGAGCGATCCCGCTCGACGCCGAGGCGGTCCTGACCGCACCGTGTGACCTGCTCGCGCCGTGCGCGACCGGCGCCGTCCTGAACGAAGAGACGATCCCCGAGCTCGCGTGCCACGCGATCGCGGGCGCTGCGAACAACCAGCTCGCTACCCCCGAGGATGCCGCGCGCCTCGCGGCACGCGACATCCTCTACGCCCCCGACTACGTGGCCAACGCGGGCGGCGTCATCTGGCTTGCCGGCTACGAGACCCTCGGTTGGGACGACGCGCACATGCGCGCGCGCCTCGCGGGTATCGAGCAGACGCTCGAGGAGATCTTCGCGGCCGCCGCCGACGGCGGCATCACGACCGCCGAGGCAGCCGACCGCATCGCGCTCGAGCGGATCGCCGCCGCAGGCCGGGCATAAGCGCCGGCGACGCCGCGCTACGGGTTCCCGCACCAGGTGCCGATGGATACAACATCCATCCCGAGGAGCACCGCACCGTGGCGACGACCAACCGGCTCACCGAGATCCTGCAGGTCACCGCCGACGCATCCATCGCGGTCGCGTCGGGCTCGCGCGGCCCGGAAAGCGTTCGGACGATCCTCGGTCGCATGGGCGGGGCCGTCGGCGCGACGCGCGTCTCGTTCACCGTCCTCGGCGCGATCCCGTCGTCGATCGTGTGGGGCGGGGCGCCCCAAGGCGAGGCCGTCGACGTGCTCATCAACGGCGACGACGAGGACCGCGGCATCCTGCATCTGTGGGCTGAGCCACTGGAGGAGGCTGAGCGTGCGGCCGCGGAGGCGTTCGGCGCCGTGGTGCTCGCCCTGTCGGGACCGGTCGCGCCCGACGGGTCCGATGTGGATCAGTGGCTCCGTCGGCATCTGGACAGCATCCCGGTCGTCACCTATACGGAGTATCCCGACGACGACCACTCGTTCGGCTACGCCGAGGTGTACGTCAGCGGGCAGATCGAGTCGATGCTCGGGTACACGCCGACCGAATGGGTCGAAGACGACGACATGGACCGGTGGCTCGACGCGATCCACCCGGACGACCGCGAGCGCTACGAGGAGGCCATCGAGCGTTCGGCGCGGACCGGCGACGAGTACGCCGTCGAGTACCGGATGCGCCACAAGCACACGGGGGAGTGGATCTGGGTGCGCGACATGTCACGGCTCGTGCGTGTCGACGGCGACGCCCATCCGTACTGGCACGGCGTGATGATCGACGTGACCGAACGCAAACGCCTGGAGGAGCAGATCGCGTTCCTCGCGTATCACGACAGCCTCACAGGCCTTCCGAACCGCCAGCGCTTCGAAGAGGAGCTCGACCTCGCGCTCGCACGCGCCGAACGCGCCGGCACGTCGGTCGCGGTGGCGTTCCTCGACCTGAACGGATTCAAGACCGTCAACGACACCTACGGGCACGACTGCGGAGACCGGCTGCTCGAGGTCGTCGCCGAGCGGCTGCGCGACGCGACCCGCGCGACGGACCTCGTCGCGCGCCTCGGTGGCGACGAGTTCCTCGTGTTGCTGGGCGACATCGAGCCTCGGACCGCGAGCGGCCCGCATCTCGTGGCGCCCAGCCGGGCACGGACGGTCGTCGGCGAGCTCGCGGACCGCATCGCTGCGGCACTGGCGGAGCCGATCCGTCTCGATGGGCACCACGTCACGACCGGCGCGGCGATCGGGATCAGCATCTATCCGCAGGATGCCCGTGACCCTCGCGGTCTGATGAAGAAGGCCGACCTCGCGATGTACTCGGTCAAGCGCGCGGGCAGCGGCCCTGGCTTTGCGATCGCCGGCGACCTGCCGGACGAGGAAGCGGCGTCGGCTAGCTGATCGGGTGATCCTGGCTGGCGCGCGTCAGCCCGACGACCAGCCAGACCGTTAACACGACGCTCACGCCGGCGAACAGCCACCACAGCGCCGTCCCCGCGCCCTCCGGCACGTCCAACAACAGATGGAGCAGGGTGATCGTTGCCGTCAAGCCCGTCGCGATCGCGAACGCCCAAGCCCACCACCAGGCGTCGTCGCGACGAGACACCATGACGGCGAGCGCCGCGAGCGTGACCGACGCGGCGCCGGCGACGCGGACATAGGTGTAGTCGGGGTAGCGAGGCTGGTTGAAGACGTTCGTCAGCAGCCAGCTCGGGACGACGATCAAGGCGATGCCGCAGCCGGCCCAGATGGCCGCGAACGCTTGCAACGCACGTCGAAGAACCGTCATGTCGAAGGCGCTTGGGCTACAGCCGGCCCGGAAGCGGCTGGTAGGATACGCGAACCGCGGACGCAGCCCTCTTCACGCGTGCGCCATCTCGTCGTTCATACGGTCTCGTCGAGGAGTCTGAGATGCAGCAAGGTCCCCGGGTCGTCGTTGTCGGTCTCGACTGCGTGACCCCGTCGATGGTGTTCGAAGATCTTGCAGGCGAGGTCCCGACGCTTGCCAAGGTGATGAGCGAGGGCATGCATGGCAAGCTTGCGAGCATCACCCCACCGATCACGGTCCCCGCGTGGGCGTGCGGGTTCACAGGATCGACGCCGGGCCAACTCGGCCTCTACGGGTTTCGCAATCGCAAGGACACGAGCTACGACGGTATGTCGATCGTGCATTCTGGTTCGATCAAAGCCCCGGCGGTCTGGGATGCGCTGGGCTCCCAGGGAAAGCGTTCGGTACTGATCGGCGTCCCGCCCTCCTTCCCGCCGCCGAAGGAGTTCCCGGGCTGGCGCGTCGGCTGCTTCTTGACCCCTCCATCGGCGGAGCGCTGGGCGTATCCGCAGGAGCTTGAGGTCGAGATCGAGGAGGAGCTCGGGGGGAAGGGCGAGTACATCTTCGACATCCCGAACTTCCGCAAAGCGGGATACGACGTCACGCTCGATCAGGTCTTCAAGATGACTGAGCGTCGGTTCCAGGTCGGGCGGCGGATGCTCAGGTCGAAGCCGTGGGACTACTTCATGATGTGTGATATCGCGCCGGACCGCCTGCACCACGTGTTCTGGCAGTTCTACGACAAGCGGCACCCACTTCACGAGCCGGGGAACCAGTACGAGACCGTATTCCACGACTACTACCGCTTCCTGGATAGGCAGCTGGCGGACTTCCTCGAATACATCCCCGAAGACGCCGTAACGATCGTGATGAGCGACCACGGGGCGCGGCCGATGATGGGCGGCTTGTGCGTTAATGACTGGCTGATCCAAGAGGGATATATGACCCTCAAGGAGCCGGTCACCGATGGGCCCATCCCGATCAAGGACGCAGACATCGACTGGTCCCGCACGCTCGTCTGGGGCGACGGGGGGTACTACGGGAGGCTCTTCTTCAACATCAAGGGCCGCGAACCCCAAGGCCAGATCGAGCCGGCCAACTATGGGGCGATGCGCGCCGAGTTGACCGCCAAGCTCGAGGCGCAGCTCGGGCCGGACGGCGAACCGTTAGGCACGAAGGTTCTCGAACCGCAAGATGTCTACACCGAGGTGAAGGGTGTCGCGCCAGACCTGATCGTCTACTTCGGCGATCTCGAGTGGCGGTCCGTCGGCTCGGTTGGCAACCCGAGCCTGTACACCTACGAGAACGACACCGGTCCGGACGGCGCGAACCACGACCGGGACGGGATCTTCGTCATGAAGGGGTTGCCTGGTCAGCGGACCGGGCAGGTCGAGGGGTTGCAGCTGGTCGACGTGGGACCGAGTGTCCTTGAGATCTACGGCATCGACTCGACCCAGGCGATGCCCGACGCGGTCGGAAGGAGCTTCCTGCAGTGAGCGACCGAGAGGGATTCACCGTCTGGTTCACCGGGCTGTCGGGATCGGGCAAGTCCACGATCGCCGAGATGCTGTACCACGAGTTCCAGGCGCGCGGGATGAAGACCGAGATCCTCGATGGCGACGTCGTCCGGCAGAACCTCTCGAAGGGACTCGGGTTCTCCAAGGAGGACCGCGACCTCAACATCATGCGGATCGGGTTCGTCGCGAACCTACTCACCCGCAACGGCGTCGCGACGATCTGCTGCCCGATCAGCCCGTACAAGGAGACGCGCGACGCGAACCGCGAGCTGATCGGTGCCTTCGTCGAGGTCTACGTGCACGCGACCGTAGAAGAGCTCGCCGAGAACCGCGATCCCAAAGGCCTGTACAAGAAGGCGCTCGCCGGTGAGATCACCGGCTTCACCGGCGTCGACGACCCCTACGAGGTGCCGGAGAACCCCGAGCTCGTGATCGACACGATGACCGAGACGCCCGAGGAGTCGCTGCAGAACGTGCTGACCGCGCTGGTGAAGCTCGGCTACCTCGACTCCGACGAGGTCAAGGTCCAGGGCGACCGGATGCACTCGGGTCTGACCGACCTCCGCGTCGCCGACACGGGGCACGTCGTCAAGGAGAGCTGAGCCCACCGCTGGCGACGGCGGCGACGAGCTCGAGGTTCTCCGCGAGGTAGTGGGGCGGGAGGAAGCGCTCGCGGACCCGCTCGTGTGCGGCGTCGCCGAGCGCAGCGGCTCTTGTCGGATCGGCGAGCAGCGTCTCAACCGCCTCGCCGAACGCGCCTAGATCACGCGGGTCGACGAGCAAGCCCTGCACGCCGTCTTCGATCTGCTCCAGCACGCCCCCGACGGCGCCCGCCACGAGTGGGCGGCGCTTCCACATCGCCTCGGTTACCGTGAGGCCGAAGCCCTCGGCGAGGCTCTTCTGCACCACGACGTCGGAACGACGTTGCAGCGCGTTGACCATCACCGCGTTCTCTTCCACGTCGTCGGTTGGCAGTGTCGCGACGTGGATGCGTTCTCGCGATGAAGCCGGCTGCTCGTTCCATACGTCCCACAGGTCCGATACGACCTCCGAGGCCTCGGGATCGTCGGCGACCGACGAGGGGGACGGGCCGGCAAGGACGAGGTGCGCGTCGCCCAGGCCGGGCATCGCCACGAATCCCCGGAGCACACCGATGGGGTCCTTGAGCCGGTCCCAGCGCGACACCTGCGTCACGAGGGGCACGTCCTTCGGAACGTGCGCCACTTCAAGAACGTCAGCGGCCCGCGCGACCGTGCCACGCGTCCCGTCGGATCGTTCGAACGACGGCTCGGCGTCAGACTGCGACGTCGTGAACCCGGCTGCCGCCATGATCCCGTCCTGCTGTGCGGCTGACAGGTCGACGTTCTTCGGCGAGAGCGGGTCGATGCACGGCGGGATCAAGACGACCTTTCGTCGATCGAGTCCCTCCCAGACGTAGGAGTCGCGGGTGAACACGAAGGCGGACGCCTGCTCGACCGATGGCCGAAGGAACGCCTCCGCGGAGCGCGTCACGTCGGTCGTGCCATCGATACCGATGTGACAGGTCCACACGACGTGCACCCCGGCCGCGACCAAACCAGATATCAACCCCGCCGGCTGCGGGTCGTGCACGACGACGACATCGCCCGGTCGTACCAGCCCGGAGAGTTCGTCGGCGTTGCGCCGCGTGACCTCGTCGTAGTGCGCCCGTTCGTCCTCGCCGAGGTCGCCGCCGTCTCCGGCGTCGCCGTGGAGCCTGTTGTGGATCCGCTTCGTGATCTGGAAGAACCGCGGATCGCCCTCGAAGATCGCCCACCGGACCCGTAGGCCGTCGCCCGCGAGGTAGCCGAGGTTCGCGCGGAGCAGCTCGGCCACGCCGCCCCCCTCGGCCGTGGAGTTGATGTGCCACAGGGTTCCCGAGCCGAGCGCCGTTCCGGCGCGTGCCAGGGCGGCGCGGAACCGATCGACGTCGCCGTCGCCGACGACCGACAGGAGGCGCGCGGTGGGGCGTGGCGGAACCGCTATCTCGTGCACGCGTCGGCGCGGATAGTAGCCTGCCTCGGTCGGCATATCGCGGATGAAGGGGGACCGACATGGGCAAGGACGATCCGGTAGCGCTGTACATCGCGGCCTACGACGACCCGAACGCGGCGCAGCAGGACTACGACGCGTTGAAGGAGCTCGTGAAGGCGGGCGCGATCTTCGTCGACGTGGCGGCGCTCGTCGCCCGGGACGACGAGGGCAAGCTGTACGTCAAGGAGAACGCCCACGAGGTTGCGGGCGGCACGATCGTCGGCGCGGCGGCAGGCCTGCTGATCGGCCTGATCTTCCCGCCCGCGTTCCTCGCGTCGGGCGTGGTCGGCGGTGCCGTGGGCGCCGGCGTTGGCAAGCTCGTGAAGATGGACCGGACCTCCGACATCAAGAAGGAGGTCGAAGACACGCTGCCCGCCGGCACCTCGGGGATCATCGCGCTGTTCGACATCACGTGGAAGCCGAAGGTCGATGAGACGCTGACCAAGGCCAAGTCGATCGACAAGGAAGAGGTCAGCCCCGAGAGCGCCGAGGAGCTCAAGAAGGCCGCCGAGAAGGCATAACCGCAACCCGCTTCCTGGAACCACCCGCGGCCGCGGGAGAAGATGCGCCGATGAGCGCAGCTGCCCCCGCGGCCGTCGGCGTTCGACGCGACAGCAACGCCTACTCGCTGTTCATCTTCGTGCTGACGGTGTTGTCGCTGTTGATCATGGTCGCGCTCGTTCTGCCGCGCTTGAGCGAGGCGACCAAGTTTCTGTTGAACGTTTACGACAACATCATCTGCCTGGTCTTCCTCGCGGACTTCGCTTGGCGGATGTGGCGAGCGCCCCGCAAGCGCGACTACTTCATCGGGGAGCGCGGGTGGCTCGACCTCATGGGCTCGATCCCGAGCTTCGGGCTCTTCGCCGACGGGGCGCGCTACACGTCGTTGCTTCGACTGGCGCGGCTCAGCCGCCTCACTCGGATCACGCGGCTCATGCGGGGGCAGAGCAAGCGCGAATTGATCGACGACGTCTCGGAGAACCGGGGTCAGTACGCGGTCGTCATCACCCTGCTCGCGATGATGGTCGTCCTCGTGTTCGCGAGTGTCCTGGTCCTGCAGTTCGAAGGGAACGACCCGAACGGGAATATCAAGACCGGCGGTGAGGCGCTGTGGTGGGGATGGGTCACGATGACGACCGTCGGCTATGGAGATTTCTATCCGGTGACGACGGGCGGGCGGATCGTCGGCGCCATTGTGATGCTGACGGCTATCGGCATCATCGGCGCGTTGGCGAGTATCTTCGCCGCCGTGTTGGTGTCATCGGATGACGCCAACGGCAAGTCCCCCTTGCCGCCGCCGTCGTCGGACACCGAGATCCGCGATGAGCTCAGGGCGATCCGGCGGGAGCTCGCGGCGCTTCGCGCCGCGAGCGGTCGTGACGACGAGCCCGGACCCTGACGTCGCCGTTCCGGGTGCTACCCTGAAGTGCATGCAGCTTCCGGACGCCCATCCCGAACGGGGTGGGCGTTCTGCGTTCTCCACATCGTCCACCGGCTGACCAGGGAGGCACCCCCGCATGGAGTTCGAGAT
>DASYOY010000094.1:0-2511 GCA_036007245.1 Actinomycetota bacterium
TCTGGGCGACGTCTTCCCCGAACTCGGCCTCGATGGTCTCGAGTGAGACCGTCGTGTCCTCGACCGTGTCGTGCAGGAGCCCGGCCTCGAGCGTCGTCGTGTCGAGACGGAGGTCGGCGAGGATCTGCGCGACCGCGAGCGGATGCTCGATGAACGGCTCGCCCGACAGACGCCGCTGCCCCGCGTGGGCTGCCTCGGCGGTCTGATATGCGGACTCGAGGGCTCTCAGGTCGCCCTTCGGGTTGTAGGAGCGGACCTTGCGCTGGAGGGCGTCGAACCCGGTCGGTTCAGAATCGGAGCGGCGACGCCGTGGCAACGGCAGTCTGCCTCCGCGCCGGGCGGGGGGCTGAGCGGTGCCAACGGTGACGTCATCGCGGGTATCCACGCTTGTGGGCCAGTGTACGGCCGACCCGCGGCGCTCCCGCGATCAGTACTGGATCAGTGTGAAGAGGTCGTAGCCCTGGAGCTTGTCGCGACCCTTGAGGAACTCGAGCTCGATCAAGGTCGCGATGCCACAGACCTTGCCTCCGACCCGCTCGACCAGGCTCGCGGCGGCTTTGGCCGTGCCGCCGGTCGCGAGCACGTCGTCGACGACCAGCACCCGCTCCCCCGCCTGCACGGCGTCTTTGTGGATCTCGAGCGAGCCCGTGCCGTACTCGAGCGCGTAGGACTCCTCGAGCGTCTCGTGCGGCAGCTTGCCCTTCTTGCGCACGGGGATGATGCCCGCGCCGAAGTGGTACGCGACCGGTGCGCCGAGGATGAACCCGCGGGCCTCGATCCCGACCACCTTGTCGACGTTGCCGCGGCCGAAGTGCACGACGATCAGGTCGATGATCGTCGAGAACGCGATCGGGTCGGCCAGCACGGGCGTGATGTCCTTGAAGACGATGCCCGGCTCGGGGAAGTCCGGGACGTCGCGGATCAACGCTTCGATCTGCTCGATCTGCACGGCTACCTCCGCTTGCGCTTCTTCGGCTGACCCTTCTTGTTGCGGGGCTTCGGCTTGGGTCGCGGCCGTGACGCCATCGCCGCGGTCGCCCCGGTCGCCGCGGCGTCATCGGCTGCCGCGATCGCCGGCTGTGCGGCGGGCCCGCGCACGGTCCGGGTCGGCTGTGCGACCTTGCCCCGGTTGACCTGGCGTTCGTGGATGATCGTGAGCACCGGCGCGGCGATGAAGATCGAGGAGTACGCACCGATCGCCACACCGACGAACATCGCGAACGCGAAGTCCTTCAACGTCTGTCCGCCGAACAGCAGGAGCGACAGGATCGGCAACAGCACGACGAGCGACGTGTTGACCGACCGCATGACGGTCTGGTTCAGCGACATGTCGACGACCCCGACGTAGCCGAGTCGCGCCGTCAGCGCCGCCGACTCGGTGTTCTCCTTGATCTTGTCGTAGATCACCACGGTGTCGTAGAGCGAGAAGCCCAAGATCGTGAGGATCGCGATCACCGTTTCCGGCGTGACCTCACGTCCAACCAGCGCGTAGATGCCGGCCGTGATCAAGACGTCGTGGACCAGGGCGACCATCGCTCCGGCCGCCATCGACCACTCGAACCGCCATGCGATGTAGATCGCGATGAACAGCAGCACGAAGATCAACCCGCGGATCGCCTTACGCGAGATCTCCTGGCCCCAAGTGGGTCCGATGTCCTGAACGTTGACCTCTTCCGGCGAGATCTTGGCCTGGCTCGCCAGATCATCGATCAACGGCTGGCGATCGGTCGTCAGGGCATCGGTGCGGATCGAGACCTGCTCGCCACCGGAGACCAGCTGGATCTCAGCCGGCAGGCTGTACTTGTCGAGCACGGTCTGGATCTGGTCGGCCGTGAGCGTCGTGCCGGGCGTGTAGTTGAGCTCGGCGCCACCGACGAAGTCGATCGAGAAGTGGAACCCGTTGACGATGATGCCGATCAGCGACAGCGCGATCAGGATGCCCGAGAAGATGAACCACCACCGGCGGTGTTCGATCAGCTGGAGATGCGGGACGCGATAGCCGCGGTAGACCGCATAGGCGCCCTTCACGCTCACGACGCACCCTCCGCCCGCTGTTCCTGCTCGATGTGGTCGGCGCCCGTCGCCGAGACGAGCCCGAACCCTCGGAGCGTCGAGAGCCGCTTGCTCCGGGCGATCAAGAAGACCGTGGGCCGCTTGAAGAAGTACACGACGGCGAGGTCCAACGCGGTCGCGACCCCGAGCGTCAGCGCGAACCCGCGCACCGAGCTGACGGCCGTGAAGTACAGGACCGCCGCGGCGATGCCGGTGACGATGTCGGCGGCCACGATGGTCTTGAACGCGCGCTGGAACGCCGGTTGGACCGCTGTCCGCGGCGAACGGCCTGCTCTGACCTCGTCCTTCAATCGTTCGAAGAACACGATGTAGGAGTCCGCCGTGACGCCGAGCGAGATCACCAACCCCGCAACGCCCGCGAGCGTCAGCGCGTATCCGAAGCTCCGGCCCGCCAGTGAGATCAGTGCGATCGCGGAGATGGCCCAGATCGACATGCCG
>DASYOY010000095.1:0-10578 GCA_036007245.1 Actinomycetota bacterium
CGCGTACGTGCTGTTCGTCGTGATCCTGATCCTGACGCTGGTGCAGTTCTGGCTGGGCAACCGGATGGTGCATTACTCGTCATGAGCGTGCAACCCGACGTTCGCGCGATGGGCACGATCCTGGCGACGAGCGACGCCTCCCAGCTCGACGGCGAGACGGGCATGGTCGAGCGCCCGCGCGCTCGGTGGCTCCCCTTCAGCCCGTGGCACTTCTTGCTGATGCCGGTTGCGATCATCATGCTCGTGCCGCTGCTGTGGGTCGTGATGACGTCGCTCGAGACGCTTGCGCAGACGCAGCACTTCCCGCCCATCCTGTGGCCAGGCTCGTTCCACTGGAACAACTATCCTCGAGCCTGGTCGTCCGTGCCGTTCGGAACGTGGTTCGTGAACACGATGATCGTGACGTCGGTCGTCGTCGTGTCCAACCTGGTGTTCTGTGCGCTGGCTGCGTATGGCTTCGCGCGGATCCGGTTCTTCGGCAAGAACGTCGCGTACTTCTTCTTGCTGGCAACGCTGCTGATCCCTATCCAGGTCGTGATCATCCCGACGTTCCTGATCGTGAAGCAGATGCACCTGATCAACACGCTCGGCGCGCTGATCGTGCCGAACCTCGCAAACGTGTTCGGGATCTTCCTGCTCACGCAGTTCTTCCGCACACTGCCGATCGAGCTCGAGGAGGCGGCCAGGATCGACGGAGCGTCGCGGCTGAAGGTGTTGTTCCGGATCGTGCTGCCGTTGTCCCTCCCGGCCCTGGCCACGCTCGCGGTGATCCAGTTCCTCTGGACGTGGAACGACTTCCTGTGGCCGCTCGTGACGATCTACAAGGAGTCGGCGTTCACGTTGCAGCTCGGGCTCCAGAACTTCCAAGGCTCGCACGTGAACGACACGAACCTCCTGATGGCGGGGAACGTCATGAGCATGATGCCGATGCTGATCCTGTTCATCGCCGCGCAGCGCTACTTCGTGCGCGGCATCGCGACGCAGGGGCTGAAGGGATGAGGCCGTGACCGACGTCGTCTTCGAGAACGTCACGAAGGTCTTCCCCGGGCCGATGGTCGCGGTGGACGACCTGTCGCTCGAGGTCGGCGATGGCGAGTTCCTGATCCTGGTCGGCCCGTCGGGGTGCGGAAAGTCGACTGCGCTGCGGATGGTCGCAGGGCTCGAGAAGATCAGCTCCGGCAAGATCGTCGTCGGCGGCGAGGTCATCAACGACATCCCGCCCAAGGACCGCGACATCGCGATGGTGTTCCAGAACTACGCGCTGTACCCGCACATGACCGTTGAGAAGAACCTCGGGTTCGCGCTCCGGCAGCGCAAGACGCCCAAGGACGAGCTCGAACAGAAGGTGCACTCTATGTCCGAGCTGCTCGGTCTGGAGCAGCTGATGAAGCGCCGGCCGGGGCAGCTCTCCGGTGGACAACGGCAACGCGTCGCCATGGGACGCGCGCTGGTCCGCGAGCCGCGGGTGTTCCTGCTCGACGAGCCGCTATCGAACCTCGACGCCAAGCTCCGCGTGCAGATGCGCGCCGAGCTCAAGAAGCTCCACCAGCGCCTAGGGATCACGACGATCTACGTGACGCACGATCAGGTGGAGGCGATGACCCTCGGCGACCGGATCGCGGTGCTGTCGGCCGGGCGCCTGCAGCAGCTCGGTGCCCCCCAGGACGTCTATGACCGCCCGGCGAACGTGTTCGTCGCCGGGTTCATCGGATCCCCGCCGATGAACCTGCTCCGCGGCTCAGCGTCGGGCGGGCTGACCGAAGCGGGTGACCTCCGGTTCAGGCGCGACGGGGTTCCCGACGGCGACGTCGTGGTCGGCATCCGGCCCGAGGGCCTCCGGCCCGTCGGGGAGGACGACCCCGGTCCCGGGTTCGAGGTCCACGTCGGCGTTGTCGAACCGCTCGGCGACGAGGTGCTGGTGCACGGGACCGTTGCGGCTCGCGACGCCGGCGTGCAGATCGAGCCCGAGGAGGCGACGCTGCTCGCTGAGATGAGCGACCGCGCGGCCATCACCGTCCGGCTCGAGCCCGATATGCGCCCGTCGGAGGGCACCAGCCTGCACCTGCGCGTCGACCCGGCCACGGTCCACCTGTTCGACGCCGCGAGCGGCGACGCGATCTAGCTAGCCCACGCCCGCAGGGTTCGATACGGTCCGCCGATGGACGCCGCCGATGCAGCCGTTACCCGCGGGCGCGAGGCGCTCTCCCGGCGGTCGTGGACGGAGGCCAGACATGCGTTCTCGGACGCGCTCGCCGGCGGCGATCGCGCGGACGCGTACGAGGGTCTCGCCGAGGCGACGGCGTGGCTCGACGACGATCGTGCGATCGACGCCTACGAGCGCGCGTACGCCCTCTACCGCGAGGCGGGGGACGACGTCGCGGCGGCGCGGGTCGCGGCCTTCGCCGCGATGGCGGTGCACGACTTCCGCGGACAGCTCGTGGTCGTCCGCGGCTGGCTCGCGCGCGCCAAGAGCCTGACCGAGGGCAACCCGAACGCTGTCGAGACCCACGCGCTGGCGGTTGGGCTCGAGGGCTATATGACGCTGTTGCGCGACTCGCAGCCGACGGCGGCACTCCCGCCGATCCGGGAGGCGCGGCGGGTGATGCACGACGGCGGCCAGACCGGACCGGAGATGACCATGCTCGCCCTCGAGGGACTGGCCCACGTCACGCTCGGGGAGGTGGTGATCGGCATGCGGATGCTCGACGAGGCGAGCGCCGCCGTGACGGCCGGCGACGTGATCGAACCGATCTTCGCCTCCACGATCTACTGCTTCGTGATCAACGCGTGCGAGCGCGTCCGCGACGTCGACCGCGCCGGGCAGTGGTGCGACGCGATGGCGGCGTATTGCGCGCGTGTCGGCGACGATGCGATGGGTCAGCAATGCCGCACGCTCTACGCGGGGGTCCTGTTGTCGCGTGGCGCGTGGCCGGAAGCGGAGACGTCGCTCCAAGAGGCAACCGGACGCCTTCGGCAGACGCGACCCGCGATCGCAGCCGACGGGCTCGTTCGGCTCGCAGACCTCCGGCGCCGGCAAGGTCGCCTCGACGAGGCGGCCGCGATCTACATCGAGCTCGAAGGTGACCCGTTCCGTGCACAGGCCGAGCCGCTCGCAACCCTCGGGCGCGGGGAGCTCGCGCTGGCCCGCGGTGACGCCGTGGACGCGGTCGACGATGCCGAGCGATATCTGCGGATGCTCGAGCCCGACGAGCGAGCGCGCCGGGCGGCGGGCCTCGAGCTGCTGGCTCGCGCGCACGCTGCGGCCGCCGCGCCGGCGGCGGCCCGCGCCGCGGCGACCGCGCTCACCAGGATCGCCGACCATCTCGGCACGGCGGCCGTCCGTGGGTCGGCCGCGCTCGCCGACGGCGCGGCCAGCGTGGCGTCGGGCGAGCTCGAACGGGCGCGGACCGCGCTGGAGGACGCCGTCGATCGCTTCGGCAGCGCCGGCGCGCCCTACGACACCGCCGTCGCGCAGGCCCTGCTGGCCGCAGCTCTGCACGCCTCGGGCCGCATCGACCGCGCGCGCGAGCAGGATCGGGCCGCGACGGCGGCCCTCGCCGCCCTCGGCGCGGCAAGGCCGTCGTGGATCCCGGCGATCGACGGGGAGCCCCCTGTGGATGACCCCGCAGGGCTGAGCGCACGCGAGCGGGAGATCCTCCGTATGATGGCGGCCGGCCTGTCGAACGAGGACATCGCCGCGCGGCTCGTCCTGTCGATCCGTACGGTGGAGCGGCACGTCTCGAACATCTACGCGAAGCTCGGCGCCGCCGGCCGGAACGCGCGCGCGGTCGCGACCGCGTACGCGCACGAGCACGCGCTCGCCTAGGCCTACGTGCGCAGGTTGCGTGCCGGCACCGATGTGCCGCACCTCTCCTGGACCTACCGTCGCATCGTTCCCGAGCGCACAGGAGGTGCGAGATGGCGACGGTCTCGAAGGAGACGGCACGCGAGGTCATGGCGGTCGAGGGGTACGAGGGCCGCTCAGAGGATCTCGGCGGCTACACGGTCGCGTACGAAACGTTCACGAGCGATCAGGACCCAGCCCCGCTGTTCGCCGGGCTCCCCGGCGATCACTGCCAGTGCCCTCACTGGGGCACGGTGGTCAGCGGCGAGCTCACCTACCGCTACAGCGACGGCACCTCGGACACCGCGAAGGCGGGCGAGTCGTACTACGCGCGTCCGGGCCATCTGCCGCTGTTCACCGCGGGCACCGAGACGATCGAGTTCAGCCCCACCGACGGGCTGGCCGAAACGATGTCGGTGATCGGGAAGAACCTCGAGGCGATGGCGGCACACGAGCACTGATCGGTCGCACAAGGGCGGAGCTCGATCCGAGCTCCGCCCTGTGCCTCACGCCTGGTTCGCGAGCTCCTTCGAGAAGAACTCGAGCGCGGTCTTGGTCTTCATCTGCTGCGGCGCCGTCGTGTCGATCCCCCTCTCGTGGAAGAACGCTCGCGCCTCGGCCGCGACCTGGAAGGCTTCCTGGGGCATGCACTTCATCGAGAGCTCGACGATCCGCGTCCCGTCGGGATAGAGCCACATCTCGCCGACGATCTTGCGCGGGAAGCCCTCGGGCTGCTGCTTCAGCTTCAGCACGAACACCGGCCCGAGGATCGACAGGTCGTCGATGCCGATCCCGGCCGGCGCGTGGGCGTCGTAGAAGTCCCGCTGCTCCTTGGTGAAGAGCTTGCGGATGGGACGGTCGCCGAGCATCGCCTCGCGCACCTCTGTCGTGCCGAGCATGCCCTTCATCGAGGCCGAGCACACGAAGCCCTCGGGCGTCGCGTCAACCTCGACGCCAAGCGCCGGCGACTGCCGCATCTCCTCGGGCAGATCTTCCGGCACGACGGGCCGCAGCTTGATCACGGTGTCGTCGCGCTTGCTCTGGATCCTGCGCGCGCGAACGATCACACCGGCGTCGTTGAGGGTGAGCTCGGGCGTGTCGAAGAACACCACCGCCCGCAGCTGCGCATCGAGGGGGTCCATGCCGAGGGACGCGACGGCAGCGCGAACACCCGGGGCCGGGATCGTCACCTTGAGCTCGACCGTGTCCGAGCCTTTGAGGAGCCCCATGATCTCCAGGAGCTGGTCGTTACTGAGCGCCTGTTCACCGACGGGCACGGCTTCTCCTTCGTTCAGACGATCCGGACTTCGGCTTGTTCCGCGAGCGCCACGGCGCGCGCGGGGTCGAGCTTGCCGGCCCCGGCGATCTCGGCGTTGGCGGTTGCGGCACCGAGCGCGAGACAAAGCGCCTGATCCCATCCATCGCCGCGGTCCAGACCGGTGACGAGTCCCGCGAGGAACGCGTCGCCGCTGCCGACGGGATAGCGGCCGCGAACGTACAGCATGCCCTCGTACAGCGTGCCGTCCGGCGCCGCGAGCACGACGCCTTCGGCGCCGCGAGTCACCAGGCCGGCGTGACCGTCGCCGCCGGCGAGGTCGCGCAGCTTGGACGCGGCGGTGAGCGCCTCTTCGCGCCGCGCGGTCGGGACGCCGAGCAGCTCGCGCGCCTCGGCTTGATTGACCTTGACGACGTTCGGGTGCGCCTCGAGCGCGAGCCGGAGCCGCTCTCCCTCGGCGTCGACGGCGACGTGCACGCCTGCCGCCCGTGCCTCCGCCACGAGGTCGCGGTAGCCGTCGTCGGGCGCACCCCGCGGCAGCGACCCGCTGATCGTGAGCCAGCCTCCCGAGCTCCATGCTTCGGAGGCCATCTGGACCAGCTCGGTCCACGCGGTCTCGGGCGCGTGGGCGCCGTGTTCGTAGAACTCGGTCAGGCTCCCCGTCTCGCGGTCCGCGACCGACAGCGACGAGCGGTTCTCGCCGTGGGTCCAGACGTAGGCGCCGCGGACCCCCTCTGCAGCGAGCTGCTCCTCGAGCCACCGGCCGGCGTGGCCGCGGAAGAGGGCCGCAGCCGTCACATCCGCCCCGAGCGCCTGGGCGGCCCGGGCGACGTTGAGTCCCTTGCCACCTGCGACCTGCACGAATCCTTGGGGCCGGTGGATGTCGCCCTTCACCAGCCGATCGATCTCGAAGAGCTTGTCGATCGACGGGTTCGCGGCCAGGCAGACGATCACGCCGGGCTCCATTCGAGCAACGCGACGGCTTCCTCCATCGTCGCTTGCGTGCTCGTGCCGCCCATCGCGCGTGTCGACAGCGCACCACAGACGTTGGCGAGCGCCAGCGCGCGCTCGACCGGCGCGCCGTCGAGCCACGCCGCGAGGAACCCCGCGTCGAACGAGTCGCCGGCACCCGTCGAGTCGACGAGCGCCACGCGGACGGGTTCGACCCGATGCGTCACGCCCTCGCTCCGCGCGATCGCCCCGCGGTCTCCGTTCTTGATCGCGACCACGCTGGCCCGTTCCCCGAGCGAGCGCGTCGCCGCATCGAGGTCGGACGTGTGCGCGACCCTCGTCGCCTCCATCGCGTTCGGCAGGAAGACGTCGCTCACCGCCAGCAGATCCAGCAGGCCGCCGTCCCACCGCTCGCTCGGATCCCAGTTCGGATCGACCGACGTCGTTCCACCGCGCCCGCGGACGCCGAGGAACACGTCGGACAACGACGGCGTCAACGCCGACTGCAAGAAGTACGAGCTCACGTGAACGTGGCGCGCGCGCTCGAGCAGCGCGGGATCGATCCGGTCGAACGACAGCCCCGCGATGGTGCCGGGCATCGTCAAGATCGCCCGGTCGTCGGGTCCGGAGAGCACCACGGTGACGCCGGTCGGCGTCTTCGGATCCACGTGGATGCCCGAGACGTCGACGCCGTGCTCGGCGAGCCCGTCGCGCACGAAGCCGCCGAAGAGATCGTCGCCGACCACGGCCGCGATCGCCACGCGGAGCCCGAGCCTGGCGGCGCCGCACGCGAGGATCGCTCCGGAGCCACCGATCGTGAGGATCGCGTCATCGACGAGATGCTCCGCTTGACCGAACGCAGGCACGACGTTGCCGCCGTGCAACACGAGGTCCGGGTTCGTGTCACCGAGCACCAGGAGGTCGAGGTCCCCCGCCACCCGAGCACCTTACCGTCATGGACCTGGGACTACGATGCCCGCATGCCCACCGTGACACTCGTCCACGGCGACATCACCGGGCAGGAGGTCGACGCGGTGGTGAACGCGGCGAACCGCTCGCTGCTCGGCGGCGGTGGGGTCGACGGTGCGATCCACCGGCGCGGTGGCGACGCGATCATCGAGGCCTGCCGACACCTGCGTGCGACCACGCTTCCCGATGGCCTCGCCGTCGGTGATGCCGTCGCGACGACGGCCGGCGCGCTCCCCGCGCGCTGGGTCATCCATACCGTGGGGCCGATCTACTCGGGCCGGGACAGCGACGCGCAACTGCTCGCGGCCTGCCACACGTCGAGTCTTCGCGTCGCCGATGCGTTGGAGGCCGAGACCATCGCGTTCCCCGCGATCTCGACCGGCGCCTTCGGCTACCCCGTCGAGGAAGCGGCATCGGTCGCCGTCGACGCGGTCCGGTCGGCTGATACGACGGTGCGCGAGGTGCGCTTCGTCCTGTTCAACGCGCGGTCGATCGCCGCGTTCGAGGCCGCCGTGGCGGCATCGGGCTGAACCGGGACCGCTGCTAGCATCCTGAGCGATGAGCGACCTCTCCAACGTCCGAGACGTGCACGACCGGCTGTCCGAGATCCAACTGGTGGATGTCCGCGAGCCCTACGAATGGGAGGCGGGACGGGTCGACGGCGCGGTCCACATCCCGGTCAACGCGATCATGTCGGGCGCCGGCGGCGACCTCGACAAGGACAAGCCGGTCGCGGTGATCTGCCGGACGGGCAACCGCAGCGAGCTCGCGACAATGATGCTGCAAGCGCGCGGGTTCGACGCGCACAACGTCGAGGGCGGCATGGAGGCCTGGGAAGCGGCGGGCCTGCCCTTCGAAGCTGCCGACGGCTCCCCCGGCCGCGTCGCCTGAACGCACGGCGTCGATGGGGGCGGCGCTGCCTGTGATCCTTCTCCCTCCGTCCGAAGGCAAGGCCCTGGGCGGTTCCGGCGTCCCGTGGAAGCTGGGTGCCATGGCGATCGACCTCGACGACCGGCGACGGAAGGTGATCGCTGCGCTCGCCACCGCGATGCGAGGGACCGAGGCGGAGCGGGCGAAGCTCCTCGGGGTCTCGGGCCGGACGCTCGCCGATGCGAGCGCCGCCGACCGCCAGGTCTTGAAGACCCCAACGCTGCCGGCGATCGAGCGGTACACCGGCGTCCTGTACGACGCGCTCGACCACGGGTCGCTGACACCCACACAACGCACGCGTCTCGCAGCGAGCGCTGTGATCATCTCTGGACTCTGGGGCGCCGTGTTGCCGGCCGACCCGGTGCCGGCGTACCGGCTGAAGATGAGCGCCGTGCTCCCGCGGCTCGGCAAGCTCTCGACCTGGTGGCGCGAGCCGCTGACCGATGCAGTGGTCGAGCTCGCGGACGGCCGCCCGATCTGGAACCTCCTGCCCAAGGAACACGACGCCGCATGGGCGCCGCCGGATGATCGCGAACAGTTCGTCGTGCGGTTCCTCGATCGGCAGGCGGACGGGTCGCTGGTCGTCGTGTCGCACGACAACAAGTCGCTGAAGGGCGCGCTCGTTCGATACCTCGTGGCGCACCCGACCGCGCGGCCGGCGGACCTCGCCGGCTGGAAGCACCCCGCGCGCTACCGGTTCAGCGCACGGGCGTCGGAGCGGGATGGTGCGACGACCATCGTGGCGATGGTCAGGCGCTGACGCGGCGTAGCCTGTCCCGCGTGACGGACCTCGACGGCGCCCGGCGGGACCTCGAGGCCGCGCTCGGTCCGGGCGCGGTCGTCGACGATGCCCTCGAGCGGCGCCTCTACGCGCGCGATGCGTCGCTCGTCGAGGGGTCGGCCGGACTGCTCGTGTTCCCGACGAGCGCGGATGAGGTCGCAACGTGCATGCGGATCGCACGCGACAGTGCCTTGCCGGTCGTCCCGCGCGGCAGCGGCACCGGCCTCGCAGGCGGCGCGACGCCACTCGACGACGCGCTGGTGATCGTGACGACGAAGATGCGCCGCATCCTCGAGGTTCGTCCCGAGGACCGGCTCGCGTGGGTCGAGCCTGGCGTCTTCAACCTCGACCTCGCCAACCATCTCGCGCCGACCGGATTCACCTACGCGCCCGACCCCTCGTCGCAGCAGGTGAGCTCGATCGGCGGCAATGTGAACACGAACGCGGGTGGCCCGCACTGCCTCGCGTACGGCGTCACGTCGGCGCACGTCCTCGCGCTCGACGTCGTGCTCCCCGACGGCACCCGCGCGCGGATCGGCTCGGAGGGCCCCGCCGCGCCCGGCTACGACCTGCGCGGTCTGGTCGTCGGATCGGAGGGCACGCTCGGGGTCGTGACCGCAGCGTGCGTCCGGCTCACGCCCATCGCGCCCGCCGTCCGCACGATGCTGCTCGACTTCGTGCGCGTCGAGGACTGCGCCGCGACGGTGTCGTCGATCGTCGCCCGCGGGGTCGTCCCGGCGGCGCTCGAGATGATGGATCGCGGGATCGTGCGAGCGGTCGAGGCGTTCGCGCACGCGGGCTACCCGACCGACGCGGCCGCCGTGTTGTTGGTCGAGGTGGACGGGCTCGACGCGGCGGTCGACGCACAGGCGCGCGAGGTCGAGGCCGCCGCACGCGAGCACGCGGTCGGGACGGTGCGCGTGGCCGCCGACGCCGCCGAGCGCGCGCTCTTGTGGAAGGGGCGGAAGTCGGCGTTCGGTGCGATCGCGCGCATCGCGCCCCACTACCACTTGCACGACTGCGTGGTGCCGCGGACGAAGCTGACCGATGTGCTCGTCGGTGTCTACGCGATCGCGAAGCGCCACGACCTCATCGTGACCAACGTGTTCCACGCCGGCGACGGGAACCTCCACCCGTTGTTCTCGTTCGATCTTTCGGTACCCGGCACGCTCGACCGCGTGCTCGCCGCCGCGGACGAGGTCGTGCGCCTGTGCGTCGACGCGGGCGGCGCGCTTTCCGGCGAGCACGGCATCGGATTGGAGAAGCGCGACTTCATGCCGCTCGTCTTCACCGCTGAGGACCTCAACGCGCAGGCGTGCGTGCGGGCGGCGTTCGATCCGGACGGCCGGATGAACCCGCAGAAGGTGCTGCCGGCGGGCGCGCGGTGCGGCGATTTCGCGGCCGCCGCGTTGGCGCGCGCCGGCGCACTCCCGGAGGGCACGTGGATCTGATCCATCCGTCGGATGAGCCCGGCGTCGTCGAGGCCATGCGAGCCGCGACCAGCGCGGGCTCGCGCGTGCTCGTCGTCGGCGGTCGCCAACACACGGGAGATGGTGCTGAGGCCGACGCCGAGCTCTGGACCACGGGACTCGATCGCGTGATCGCCTACGACCCGGCGGAGATGCTCTGCGTCGTCGAGTCCGGCATGCGGCTCGGGGATCTCCGACGGCTCCTCGCCCAGGGCGGACAGGAGTGGCCCGTCGACGAACCCGACGACGCCACCGTCGGCGGCGTGATCGCGGCCGATGTCGCGCTCCCCCGCCAGCTCCGCGTCGGCTGTCTTCGAGACACCGTCGTCGAGATGGCGTTCGTCACCGGCGACGGACG